>DASPUZ010000239.1:0-2211 GCA_035622635.1 bacterium
CCAGTGCATCGTCCGCGCTCACACATGGCCCTCCCGCAAAGTACTGGTCGGATTGCGGGAACGGGCGGCCCGTCCCGCTCCCAACCAACCGGTTGGTATCCGATCCGAGAATGCCCCAATGGCGACGTGGTGGCAATGAAGCATCCGCATTATTTTCCCGGGACCTTCCCTAGTCATGTCCGGCCGTCGTCGGCTTTTTTATGAGGTGCAAATGGCACTCGGGTTCGCTGGATGCTTAGGTGAGATGGTGCAAACGCCTCATGCGCTTCCGCCGACACCCGGGCTATGCTGGACATGGGTGTGCTGCATAAGGAGCATATGAGGAGCGAAAGCAGCGGTGAGGCGGCGCCGACCGGCGATGCATGAGCATGGGACGTCGGACGATCCGGGCCAGCCGTCACGTGAAGCGGCTGGAACGCCCGGGAGGGCTTCTGCGAACGCCCTGCTCGATGAGTCCGATCTCTCCCCTACCGGCAGCCGCGTGCGGATTCTGCGCGCCGCGGCGGAGCTGTTTCGAAGGCACAGGTTCGACCGAACCACGATGCAGGACATCGCCGAGGTCGTCGGCCTGACGAAAGGGTCCCTGTATCATCACATCAGCAGCAAGCAGGCGCTTCTCTACGAGATCATCCAGCATACGGTCGACCGCGCACTCCCGAGGCTCGAACGGATCGCGAACATGCCCCTCCCGGCCGCCGAGCGGCTGCGCCAAGCGGTTCGGCTCCATATCTTGATCCTTGCGCACGACCGCGACAACGTCGAGTGCTCAATCGAGGAAGGGCGATCATTGGCCCCGGAGTACCGCGATGCGGCCATCGCCGGCCGCGATCGTTACGAACAGTTGATCCGTGGCATCATCAATGATGGCATCCGCACCGGCGAGTTCGCGCCCACGGATGCGCGGCTCGCCGGATTCGCACTGCTCGGCATGGTCAACTGGGTGGCACGATGGTACCGGCCGGATGGAGAACGCTCGGCCGGCGAGATCGCCGCACAGTTCGCGGACTATGCCGTCGCGATGCTGTGCGGTGGCATGCCAGGCACCACGCCCGGACCGCACCACGACACTTCAGACGAACCAGCTCCTATCTGACGGTCTCACGAACGAGAGACGTTCAGTCGCCCACGCGCGGGCACGTAGGATCGCCTCAAGGCGCATCCGCCACGAGACGGTGACCTCGATTCGTCGATAACTCAAGACAACATCTACATGGTAGGCGCAAGCGTAAGCGACGCTGCGGGCCGGTGTCGGTCGCCGTTTCGTCCCCGGGCAAATGGCACGGTGCACCAATCGGCAAACAGCTGTTCGCCAGTCGTGTGACCTTAGGTCGAAGACAGGAGCGTGCGGCTAGTAAGAAACAGGTCGTCTGGCGCGCGCGCTCGGACTCGGCAATGCGGAGCCGGGGCTGCCGACGTGCGGCGCCAGACTTAGGCGTTTATGACTTCCGTGTCGGCCGGCATCCCAGCGCGAGGGCCACCGCGGCCAGACGGTTGTGCACGCCGAGCTTCGCCAGAATGCTCTGCGTGTGATTGCGGACCGTCGCGGTGCTGATGAATAGCTGCCGCGCAATCGCCGGCGTGCTCTCGCCCGACGCCAGAAGCGCCAGAATCTCCCGCTCGCGCCGCGTCAGCGCGGCGGGCAGTTCGCCGTTCGTCCGCAACGGCGGCACCGTCGGCTCCGACAGCCGGCGGGCCAGCATCTCCACCGCGTGCTGCGAAATCCGGGTCCCGGTGGCGTCTCGCAGCAGATGCACGACCACCGCCCCCTCGCCGTCGGGCACCAGGATCGTGCTCACGTTCAGCCAGCGCCTGACCCCGTCCTTCCCGCACGCCCACACGTCGTACGCATGCGTCATCTCACGCCGCCGCGCCATCGTCAGCACGTGACAGTGCGCATGACACAGCACGTTCCCGTCCCGGTCCTTGCCCTGCACCACCTCGTGACACGGCCGGCCCAGGACGTCCGACGCCGCGTACCCGAGCAGCCGTTCCGCCGCGCGCGTCCACAGTACCACCCGGCCCTCCAGATCGACCGCCATCACCCCGTCGGCGGTGTTGCTGAAAAGCCGGAAAAGATCCCGACGCAGCCCTTCAGCCTCACGCTCATCCGTCCGGTGCGGATCGTCGCCCGGCACCGCACGCGACCCCGCACCATTGTCTCGAGACACTACGGCCGCCTCCTTGGATCGGACACTGCCGCACTTGGCGCGC
>DASPUZ010000240.1:0-16062 GCA_035622635.1 bacterium
TCCGGAGGGAGTCATCGCATTCAGCCTCTTCTTTGCCATGGCGGTGTCCGGTAACGGGCTATGCCGCGGGCAAAGCGTCGGAAAGGGCGATGGCTAAATAGCGGCAGAAGAAGCAAAGTGTACGCCGAAGAGATGCAGCGATTGACACGAATCGGGCGCAGCGGCAGGTTTGACAGCGTTGCCGATAGGCTCAACGACAATTACGGGATCCTGTATTTCTCGGTCACACCTGAACAGTGCTCAAGTACATCGTGAGGGTATTGCCTGAGCCGTTGCTTGGTCGTCGTGCACGCTGCTCCAAAAGGGGGGGCTGGTGACGCGCATCTCCGTGGTAGGACTCGGCAAACTCGGGTTGTGCACCGCCGCGTGTTTTGCGTCCCGAGGCTTCGAGGTCGTTGGTGTCGACGTGGACGAACGTACAATCCAGCTCGTGAACGAGGGTATCCCCCCTCTGTACGAACCCCGGTTGGCCGAAGTCATGGCGGCCGCGGGCCGCCGGCTGCGTGCCACTGCAGATTATCGGACCGCTCTGGAGAGTTCCGACGTGACGTTTCTGGTCGTCCCAACGCCGAGTGCCGCAGATGGCGTCTTTTCCGATCATCACCTGCGTGATGCGCTTACGCATCTATCACGCGCACTCCGAGAGTCTCACAAGCGATCCCATCTGTTTGCGGTCACGTCCACGGTGTCCCCTGGTACGATTGACGAGCGGCTAATCCCGCTCATTGGGGCGACCTCCGGGCGCGCGATCCACGAAGGCTTCGATGTCTGCTACAATCCGGAGTTCATTGCCCTCGGGAGTGTGATCACGAACTTCCTCAATCCCGACCTTGTATTGATCGGGGAGAACTGCGGCACCGCGGGAGCTCACTTGGAAGCGATCTATCGGAAGGCCTGCGCAAACACCCCGCAAATTGCGCATATGTCGATCGTCAGCGCCGAGATCACCAAGCTTTCGCTCAACGCCTTCGTGACGACAAAGATCAGCTTCGCCAACACGCTCGCCGCGATCTGTGAGACGGTGCCTGGAGCGGATATCGACGCGATCACGCAGGCTCTCGGTGCCGATCGCCGTGTCTCACCGTACAGCCTCAAGGGCGGTCTGCCGTTCGGCGGACCGTGCTTCCCCCGGGACAACCGCGCTTTCGCGGCGTTCGCGGAACGGAGAGGAGTCCAGGCGAGGCTTGCGAGGGCGACCGACGAGGCTAACCGCGAAAGAACCCGTGACATCGTCGGACTGGTAGAGCGCTATCTCCCTCGGAAGCACCGGCGCGTGGCCATCCTAGGGCTGGCGTACAAGGCCTCCACTCCGGTCGTCGAGGAATCGCCCGCCATCGCGTTGGTCGAGACGATGCTCGCGGACGGCGACATCGAGATTGTCGTCTATGACCCGCTTGCCATCGAGTCGGCGCGAGCCGTGTTGGGGGACCGCGTTCTGTACGCGCCGTCTCTGCGGGCCTGTGTGGAAGATGCGTCGGCGTGCGTGATCATGACCCCGGCGCAGGAATTCTATGGGATGGAGGAAACCCTTGCGGGTGAGAATCTGACGACAGTGATCGACTGCTGGCGCATTCTCGACGCCGGAAAGATGCTGCCGGGTGTGCGGTACGTGGCGCTGGGCAGATGGGCGAAGGATTGAGGGGGACAACTTCCCCCACCGGCCCCACATCATCGGCTGCGAGGGTGGCCGACGACGCGATGGCAGATCTAGCCGCCAGGACGGGCACACGCTCTGGCCCGCGGCTTCGCTTGCGATTCTCCGAGCGCCGCGTGCTGCTCACGATCCTGGATCTTGGAGCGTTGTCTTGCGGGTTGGTGCTCGCCCAAGGACTCCGGCTGGGGCTCCATTTCGATTGGACGCTCCCACTCAGACGGCCCGGGTGGTTTGCCGTCCTCGCGCTGATCTGGCTGATCATGGCGCCTACGTTCGACGCATACGAACCGAGGATCGCGAGGCATCTCGGTCCGAGCGTGGGAGCCGCGGTCAAGGCCGGGCTACTCACGTCGGTACTGTACGTGATCATCCCATACGTGACGCCGCCCCTCCCGGCATCCCGATTCGAGCTCGTGATGTTTCCGTTTCTCATCTCCGCGGTGCTTGCCGCGGAGCGGACAATCCACACGTTCGTGTTCCCAAGACCGGCATTCCGGCAGCCCACGCTCATCTTGGGCACCGGGCGTGCGGCGCATCTGATTGCGGAGGCGCTGGCGGAGGTTGGCGACGATAGCTATCGCGTGCTCGGATTTGTTGCCAGCGACTCACACGCGGACGGCGTAGCGTACAGGACCGCAGAGAACGCTTCGCCCGAGGCCGCCCTACCGAACGTTTTGGGTGCAGAAGGACGGCTGCCGCCGCCGATTCTGGGGGCGCGGGGCGACCTGATGCGACTGGTCGAACGGTACGAGGTCTCCGCGCTGATTCTCGCCACGACCCAGCGCGTGGACTCAGTATTGCTGCAGACTCTCGTCGAGTGTGTCGAGCGAGGCGTGGAAGTCATCCCCATGGCGGTCTTGTACGAGCGTCTCACCGGCCGCGTGCCTGTGGAGCACGTGCACGAAGACTGGTACGTTGCGCTGCCGGTCGAACAGTTGACGCACAGCACCGTCCGACTGGTGACCAAGCGCGCGCTGGATGTGGTGCTGGCCGGATTCGGGCTGATGTGCTTGGCGTTGCTTCTCCCCTTCATCGCACTCGCCATCCGGCTGGACTCCCGGGGGCCGATCTTCTACGTGCAGGAACGCATTGGTGTCGGCGGACGCATCTTTCGCACGTACAAGTTTCGCTCGATGATCGTCGGCGCGGAGCAGAACGGCGCAGTGTGGGCGCAGGCCGGCGATCCCCGGGTGACCCGGGTCGGACGTTTCCTGCGGGCGAGCCATATTGATGAATTCCCGCAGTTCGTCAACGTGATGAAAGGTGACATGAGCGCGGTTGGGCCGCGGCCTGAACGTCCCGAGTTCGTGGAGAGATTTGCAGCGGAACTGCCTTTGTACCGCCTTCGTCATGTCGTCAAGCCGGGAATGGCTGGATGGGGATTGATCCGGCAGGGGTACGCCGCGACCGAGCAGGATGTACTCGTCCGCCTGCAGTACGATCTTTACTATATCAAGCACCAGTCTGTTTGGCTCGACGTCATCATCTTGCTGAAGACGCTCGCGCATGCGCTCGCGTTGCGCGGCCGGTGGTGACGCGACGTGCGTCCGTTTCGCCGCGTGGCCTCCCGAGGAGATACCCTGGGAATGCGCACAGGAATCGAGACCGCGTAATGCTTTAATCAGAATCTTGTCGGATCGACAGGGCTTTTCACCGATGTGTGCAATAGAGAGATGCGAACCGAACGGAGGCTCCGGAGGGAGGAGCGGTCACCTTACGATGAGCAAGGGATGTCGAGTCGTCGTTACAGGGGCCGGCGGTTTCATCGGCCACCACCTTGTCACGTATCTGAAGCGCCGAGGTCACTGGGTGCGTGGTGTGGACATCAAGTATCCTGAATACGAGCCAACGGCGGCGGATGAGTTCGAACTTCTCGATCTTCGTCGGTGGGCGAATTGTCTGCAGGCCGCCCGTGGTGTCGATGAATGCTACAATCTGGCGGCCAATATGGGTGGGATCGGATTCATCACAAGCTTCAAGGCGGCAGTTATGCACGACAACGTGTTGATCAACGTGCATATGCTCGAGGCGGCGCGGGTCCATGGTGTTGGCAAGTTTTTGTTCACGTCGTCCGCGTGCGTCTACCCCGGATATCGTCAGCAGACACCTGATGTGAGACCCTTGCGCGAGGAGGATGCGTATCCGGCCGATCCGGAGGATGGGTACGGATGGGAGAAGCTCTTCAGCGAGCGTCAATGCGCGCACTATGCGGAAGAATATGGGATGAGTACCTACGCAGTGCGCTTCCACAACATCTACGGACCGTTAGGAACCTACGATGGGGGGCGGGAGAAGTCGCCTGCAGCGATCTGCCGAAAGATAGCGCTCGCGGAGCGAGAAGACACCATCGAAGTGTGGGGAGACGGCCAGCAGACCCGTTCGTACTGCTACATCGACGATTGTGTTGAGGGCGTCTACCGTTTGATGCAGTCCGATTACCATCAGCCGTTGAACCTGGGTTCGGATCGGATGGTCACGGTGAACGACCTTGTCGACATTGTGGCCGGAATTGCCGGGAAACGGATCGGGAAGCGGTACGATCTCAGCAGACCCCAGGGCGTGCGGGGACGAAACAGCGATAATACGTTGTTGCGCCGAGTCCTCGGATGGGAGCCACAGGTATCGCTCGAAGAGGGGCTCGAGATCACGTACCGCTGGATCAGTGAGCAACTGCTGAGGTCGGGGCGGCTGAAAAAGGAGGTTGTCCGGTAGTTTCTCGCAAGGCTCGTCTCCACACCGGCGGTCCGGCGTTCGATTCTGCGCGGAGATTCGAATGTGGCGCGTCGGCTCCGATGCGCATCCTGGTCGTTCAGCCCACTGGTGACAAGCGCGGACACTACGGCATCTACACGGCCAAAGTGTGCCATGCGCTCGCCGCGCTCGGGCACGAAGTGACATTGTGCACGAATCGTCTCCACGTCTCTCGTTACCTGCGTGGGGAACCCAACTTCCGTCTCATTGAGGCGCGCGGCGGCCGATTGGCGTTCGATCGGTTCGACGACGCGATCGGGCGGGCGCCACTCTACTACTACTGGGGGTATTTCCGCAACAGCATCGCCGTCACGGCGGCGGCGGTGGGTCTGTGCCGGTCGCAGCCCTTTGACGTCGTCGCGATCATGGACGCTGAGTTCATGACGGCGTCGCTGCTGCTGCGCTGGAGCCGACGCACGCTCCCACCAGTGATCATGTTCTTGTGGGCGTCGAATTTCTCGTTCGCGGCCTATTCGGGCTCGGTGTTCAAGAAGGCTTACAAGGTGGCGCAACGCGAGGTCTTTCGGTTGGCGCTCCACGGTGGAATTCGGGCACTCGCGGTGCTGGGCGAGTGGCACCGGGACACGCTGCGCGCCCAACTCAAGCTACCGGCGGCGTTTCCCATCGCGGTCATCCCGGACGCGGGGGAGGTGGCCGTCGATACGCCTGACCGGCTCGTCGCGCGGCGGCAGTTGGGGTTGCCCGAGGCTGAGCCGGTGTTCCTGTTCTTCGGCGTTCTCCGGAAAGACAAAGGCGTAGAGTACCTGCTCGATGCGGTGGTCCGGCTTGCCGCGGCCTCGTTCCACGTGGTGTTCGCGGGATGGCCGATGGAATACAAAGCGGAGGAGATCACCGAGATGGTGCGGCAGCGGGGTGTTGCCGGCAAGGTGACCCTCCGCTTGGCGTACGTGCCCGACGAAGACGTCCCCGCGTACTTCGCGGCCTGCGACGCGTTGCTGCTGCCGTACACGAAAGCATATTCGGGGGGCAGTGGGCCGCTGATGAAGGGCGCGTGCACCTACGGGCGTCCGGTGATCGTGACGCGGGTGTCTGAGATGGGCCGGCTCGTCGAACAACATGCTCTGGGGTTGGTGGCTGAGCCCGAGGACGGCGCGTCGCTGGCCGCACGGCTGCAAGAGTTTCTGGCGCTGCCCGACGAGGCGCGTGCCGTCATGGCCGCGAACGCTTCAGCGCTCGCTCGGGCGAACTCGTGGGAATCGCTCGCCCGGCGCTTCACCGATCTTGCCGGGACGCTTGTCGCGCCGGCGGCGTCCTCCCGGTGATAGCGGCTTGGCTGTTCAAGAACGTCAACCGCCGTCAGGTGATCCTCAAGAACACGTTCTGGTTGACGGCCGCCGTTGGGCTGTCTGGGCTTGGGGATTTTCTGCTGACCGTCTACGTCATTCGGAAGTTCGGCCCCGTGCGCTATGGCACCTATGGGTACGCCCTGTCGTTTGTCTCGCTTTTTTCGTCCCTCTTCGACTTCGGGCTCGCCACAGCGGCGACGCGGGAGTTCGCTGCGGACAGCACCCGCGAGCGTCACTTCGGCAACCTGATCACCCTGAAGCTGCTGATCGGCGCCGTCGGTATTGCGGCCGTGTGGATAGGCGGGTTCTTGATCACCGTCGACCCTTTTACCCGGTGGATGATCCTTGTTCTCAGCTTCTACATCGCGTTGGTCGAGATGGCCAACGTGTTTTACGCGTTGTTTCGCGCGCGGCAGAAGATGGAGATTGAAGCGGGCTGCCGATTCTTCTACATTGCCTGCCTCGCGGCCTTCGTGCTGGGTTTCACCTCGCTCCGTCCCTCTGTCCTGAGCGTCGCCGCCGCCTACCTGGGCGCGGTCACGCTGACGGTCGGCGCCGCGACCGGTTTTGTCCTGCGAATAGGAGGGTTGGGGCGTGAGTTCCGGCTCTCTGTGAATGTGCCAGTGTGGCGCGAGTTTCTGGGGATCGGCTTGTACATCGCCCTGGTGCGGGCTACCGGCGACGTGACCGTCAACATCGGCTCGGTCCTGCTGGGGCACCTGGGGCGCCTCGCGGACATCGGATGGTACAATGCCGCGGCCAAGATCTATGGATTGATGCTGTTTCCGATGAGCCTCGTGGCCTCTGCGATCTTCCCCGCGCTTGCCGAAGCGCGGGCGAGTGCGCCGGACCGCTTCGTGCGCTACTGGAGGACCTGGGCCCAGGCGACCCTAGTGCTGTCGGTGTTGCTGAGCGTGCTGGTCCTCGGTAGAGCAGGGGATATCGTTGAATTGCTATACCACGGGAACTTCCAGCCAGCGGTGCGGGCGCTTCAAATACTCGTGGTCGCGGGACAACTTGTCTACCTGCAGAACATCTATTATCATGCGCTGTTGGTCGCGAATCGGCAGCGGGACATTTTCTTCGCTGGCGTGGTGGCTGCGGCAGCCAACGTGTCGCTAAATGTGATCCTGGTCCCGCATTTCGGCTTGTATGGCGTTGCGACCGGGATGGTCGTGACCCAGCTGTTGTTGTTCGCGCAATACTTGATGCTCACGTGGCGACACGCCATATTGAAGCCGGTGTTCCCGGAGTTGTGGTGGAGCGCGCTGGCGTGTATTATCTCAGGCGCGACGCTGTATGCCTTTCTCACCGTTATGCCGCACGGGCGCATCGGGTTTGCCCTGGCGGTGCCGCTCGGCGTGCTGGTGTATCTGGTCATGATGAAGGGGTTCATGGAGTTGTGGCGACGCGCCTGTCCACTGTAGCGTCCGCTTCTGACGCGACCGCCCGGCGGACGGAACCCGGGTTCCCCGTCGAATACTCGCAGCACCCCAAAGGTCGGTGATCACATGAAGCGTGCCATAATCACAGGGCTGACCGGTCAGGACGGTTCGTACCTCGCCGAGCTGCTGCTGTCGAAAGGGTATGAGGTGCATGGGCTCGTGCGGCGTGCCTCGACGTTCAACACTCGGAGAATCGAGCACATTTACCGCGATCCCCACGACCCTGAACGACGCCTGTCGGGGCACTACGGCGATCTCGCCAGCATGGAACAACTTGTCAGCCTGATCTACGACGTTCAGCCGGACGAGGTGTATCACCTCGGCGCGCAGAGTCACGTGAAAGTGAGCTTTGAGATGCCGGAGTATACTGGGGACGTCACCGCGTTGGGAACGACGCGAGTGCTTGAGGCGATCCGCAGAAGCGGTATCAAGACACGATTCTATCACGCGTCCAGCAGCGAGATGTTCGGTGATGCGCCGGCGCCGCAGAACGAGCGAACACCATTTCGCCCGAGGAGTCCCTACGCCGTATCGAAGGTGTATGCGCACTGGATGACGGCAACCTACCGGGAAGGGTATAAGCTATTCGCCAGCAATGGGATCCTGTTTAACCACGAGAGCCCTCGCCGCGGCGAGATCTTTGTCAGCCGCAAGATCACGCGGGCGGTGACGGCGATCCTGGCTGGACACCAGCAGTACCTGTATCTTGGCAGCCTCGCGCCCAGACGCGATTGGGGGTACGCGCCGGAGTACGTCTTGGCGATGTGGTTGATCCTGCAGCAGGAGCAACCCGGAGATTACGTGATCGGCACCGGCGAAGGCCATTCAGTGTCCGAGTTCGTAAGTGAAGCATTCTCGTATGTCGGTCGCGACTGGCACGACCATGTTCGTGTCGATCCCCGTTACCAGCGCCCGTTGGAAGTTGAGGATCTTGTGGCGGACGCGTCTGTTGCCAGGGCGAGCCTGGGATGGGAGCCGAAGGTGACGTTTCACGAGTTGGTGAGGATTATGGTGGACGCGGACATGGACGCGGCCGGGCTGACACCCATCGGAGAAGGGACGCGGATTCTCGAGGAGAAGTTCCTGAACCGGCGTTTCTGGGACGTCCGCGCCGTGTCTCCGTAGGAAACGCACTCGCTGGTCGCCGGCAAGCGCGTTACACGCTGCAAACGGAGGACCGACCGTGCGCAAGGAGATGCTCCCACTCACCAGGCCCTCGTTTGACGACGACGATGTTCGGGCGGTTGTCGAAACCCTGCGTACAACGTTCGTCAGTGGCGACGGACCGGAGTGCCGCGCGTTTGAGAAAGAGTTGGCCGCGTACGTCGGCGTCCGGCACGCGTTCTTTACGACCTCATGCACAGCCGCACTCGACCTCGCGTTCATGATCAAGGGTCTTCCGGTCGGTGGAGAAGTGCTCGTGCCGGACTTCACGTTCACATCAACCGCGCTGGCGCCACTCATGAACAACCTCGCGGTGCGGCTCGTGGACGTACGCCCCGACAACGGCAACATCGACGTGGATCGTCTCCCTGCCGCGATCACCCCCCGTACCGTGGCCATCATGCCTGTCGACTACGCTGGGAATCCCGTGGATATGGATCCACTGCTGAGGTTGGCCCGCCGGCACGGCCTGTACGTGGTTCACGACGCGGCGCAGTCGATCGGAGCGGAGTATCGCGGGCGAAAGGTTGGTTCGCTGTGCGACGTCAGCTGCCTCAGCTTCCACGGTACGAAGAACCTTGCGGTCGGCGAGGGCGGCGCGATCTGCACGGACGACGACGCGCTAGCCGAACGCATCATCGTGGCGCGCGAGAAGGGCACGGATAAGCACAGGTTCTTGTCCGACCCGACGATGAAAGGATACTACGAGTACGTCGCCCGTGGGAACAGCTACGTGCAATCAAACCTACTCGGCGCGCTTGGCCGTTCCCAACTCCGAAAGCTCGACGCGATGAACGCCCGCCGGCGCGAGATCGCTGCCTACTACCTGCGCGGACTCTCCGTGGTCGACGGTGTGCGCATGCCGGCGATCACAGAAGGCGCCGTCACCAACTGGCACCTGTTCTACGTGCTCGTCGAACCGGAACTTAAAGAGGCCGTGATCGACGGGTTGCGGACGGAGGGGATCGGCGCGAATATCCACTATCACCCGCTGCACATCAACCGATACTATCGCGAGACGTGCACCTTCAACGCGGCCGAGTTTTCGAACGCCATGCTCTTCTTCAACTCGCTCGTGCGGCTGCCAATGTACCCTGGCATGACGGACGCGGACGCCTGTGACGTGACCCAGGCAGTGCGTCGGGTGATGGCGCGGCAGGTCCGGGCAGGAAGGGCCTAGTAAGGTAGTTGTCTCGCATGGCGACGACGATCGCGTCGTGCACACTAGGGCTTGTGGCTTCCCTCTATGTGGCGCGGCGCTTCTGGAACGGCATGCTCTTCAACCCGCTTACCGGACTGTTTGCCCCGTGGCTGCTTGCGCTCGGTCTGTTCACCTTGAACAGCAGGCTCGCACTATTCGATGTCGGGCTTACGGAGCCGGCGACGCTTCTGCTGGCCGTGAGTTTTGCGTGCTACTTTATCGGCGGCGTGCTCGGAATCTGGCTCGCTACCCGTCACGATTCCGGCGTGTATTCTTATCATATCGCGGAGCCGCGGTTGACGATGCTTGCGATTCTCACCTTGCTGTACGCCGTGGCCTTCCTCGTGGGCGTGGCATGGAAGTACGCCACTGTCAACGCGACGTTCGGTTTGCCCCTGGAACACATCGCCAGGCTGAAACCCTTGATCGTGTCCCATTCCATTTTGATTCCTCTGCCAAGCCGCTTTCTCACCCTGTTCGGGTATGTGGCGGTGCTCAACGTTGGCGTGTTGCTGATGTACAGTCAGAACCGTCGCTGGATCGG
Source organism: bacterium (assembly GCA_035622635.1). Taxonomy (GTDB): domain Bacteria; phylum Sysuimicrobiota; class Sysuimicrobiia; order Sysuimicrobiales; family Segetimicrobiaceae; genus JAJPIA01. The sequence continues at coordinate 10,067 of DASPUZ010000240.1, forward strand.
GCTTGCGGTGGCGCTCGTGTTGCTCAGCCTTGTGAACGACGCCGTGCAGGGTGCGCGAGGTTCTACGATCAATACCGTAATTCTCCTCATTTGCGCGGCAGTGTTCAGCGCCGGAGCACGAACCGGACGGATTGGATTAAAGCATGTTCTCGGGGCTGGCGCAGTGTTCGTCGTCGGCCTCGCGCTTATCACGCTAATCATCTACCTGCGCGGCAACGCGATCGCAGGGTATTTGCAGCGGTTCGTCGTGGACAACTACGTCTACTTGGTTGGAACGATACCGGCGACGAGCTTCTTTGCGATCCATCCCTGGCCGCATGTCCTTCCGGGCCAGTGGACGTTTGCGGGCCTGTACCAACTGCTCGGCATGATTCCGCCTCTTCGCGAACCTCTCGCGCCTCTGAATTCGGCGGTCTTTCCGTCGTTCTACGCGCCTGTGACGAGTATCGGTCCCTTCAACTCCAGTGCCTACGTCACGTACTTCGACTCAGACTCCGGGCTCGCTGGGGTGGCGGTGTTGAGCGGGCTCTTGGGACTCGCCGCGACGTATGCCTTTACGAAGGCGGTAACCGTTGGGCGCGTTGTCGACTTGCAGATCGCTGCGCTACTGATGTTTCTGGTACTGCTCACACTCAGGGGGACGGTTACGAGCAGTATCATGTTTTGGGTGGTCCTTGGCCTGATCGTTGTGCAGTGGAACTTTCTCGTTCGCACGCCGCGGCACGGGGTGCCTTCTGTGACACGACGAGGCCATTGCACGCGGGCATCGTTCGGTCTTCCGGGCCGGCAGCCCTAGTCAGATCTCTCGGGTATCCCCCGTTCCAGGGACCGTCGCTCGCGTATCCCGGGAACGCTGCCGCTCGCGGTAGTCAGCGAGGGCCAGCATTGAGACCACACCCACGAAGAATCCCAGCACGACGTAATTCGCCACGATCACCAACCGTTGCGGCGCGACGGGGGAGCGGGGGACGGCGGCGTCCGCGACGAGTTGCAAGACAACCGGGTCTTTCGTCGCGAACATGACGTGGCTTTTGGCATCCACAACACGGGCCCATGCGTCTCCGACCATCGCGACCCGCCGGGGATCCGATCCGATGACCCGCAATTCTACCAGGTTGGTTCCAGTCACCGCGTGGGCAACCAGTCGTTCGTCGATCTCCTTGGGCGGTGGAACGCTCTCGATGAGAGCCTGCTTCACGATGTCGGATTTGGCAAACTCCGTGACGGCGTCCTGGGCGCTGAGGGCGCGGCCGAAGATCGCGGTAAGTGGGCCGGGCGGAGGCGCGACTGGCGTATCCTTGGCGTTGCGGACGACCACGAACGCCTCCGATTGGTAGACCGGCGGCAGCGCGAGCGCGATCGTGGCGCCGATGCCGATGGTGACGAGAGCCAGCGCCGCGCCAACGCGCCACTGCGCCACCAGGATCCTCGGAATGAACGTTCTTGTCGCCACCCGTCTCCACCCCGGCCACCGATCTCCGAGCCGCGTCTGTCGCGGACGAGCACGCGACGTCTCTCGATCCTTGGGCCACTTATTCTCCCTCGGGGTCGGCGAACACCTTGTCCCCGCCACGCTCTCCCTGCGGTGTTGGAGCAGGCGGCGCACGATAGAGGTAGAGAAATGAACAGGGAAGAACCTATTGTCGATCGTCGGGGCTGTTTTCGCATCAATCTGCCATGGCACCGATGGGCTCGCAGTCGGGTGTGGGCCCGGGCGAGGGCGACGTCGTAACCGGAGTGCTCGGGATGAGTGCGCGCGGGCGTAGACGATCTTGCTTGGTGGGTCGTGTACATCTTCCGTAACGTCGCGTTTCGCCCCATCGACGAGAGTGATCTGGAGACGCTCCGGGCTCTCCGGAACGACATGACCACGTTGTTGCAGTTGGGGACCATTGATCCTGTGTCGAGCGAGCAACAACTCTCGTGGTGGAAGAACCTCAAGATGGACGGCCCCGACAGGCGGTATACCATTGTGAGCGTGCCTGCGAATGAGATCGTCGGCATGCTCCGTATTCGAGACCTCGACTCCGTGAACGCCCACTGCGAAATCGGTCTGGACATTCTTCCGGAGTTGCGGGGCAAGGGGTACGGCAGAGCGAGCTATCTGATGGTTCTCGAGTACTTGTTCGAGCACTACAACATGCACATGGTGTACCTGCGCGTGGCCGACTTCAACGACCGCGCGAAGCAGTTGTATGCGAGGCTTGGGTTCGTCGAGACGGGACGCTATCGAGAATACCTCTACAGGCACGGCCGGTATTGGGACTACGTCATTATGGCCATGCTGCGAGACCAGTACCTTCAGCTCAGACAGGCGTTGGAGGCCTCGCCGTCGTGACGGTGCTCCTGCTCGGTGCCACTGGGTTTTTGGGTAGGCGCGTCGCTCGAAGGCTCACAGAAGATCAGATCGCATTTGTCCCAGTATCGCACTCCCTCGGAACCGACCTGCGCGACTACCGTCAGTTCCGTCGGGTCTTTGAAATGCAGGGGCCTTCGACGTGATCATGCACGCTGCCGCATTTGTCGGCGGCATTCAGTTCGGGCTCGCGCACGAGGCCGAGATTTACTATAACAATGCGCTCGTGAACGCCCATCTGTTTGAACTCGCGAGAGAGTTCGGGGTGAAGCGAATCATCAATCCCATCTCGAACTGTTCTTACCCCAGGGACGTGTATCCGGAGTTCCGCGAGGAGCTGTGGTGGAATGGGCCGTTGGACGACAGCGTGTTCGTCTACGGGTTCGTGCGGAAGGCCAGCTTCGTACAGAGTTGGGCGTACCGTCGGCAGTACGGGTTGCAGACCATGAACCTGATCGTCCCCAACATGTACGGCCCAGAAGATCACTTCGACGAAGTCCGGTCCCACGCGCTTGGAGCGCTGGTGATGAAGATTGCGCGCGCGTGGCAACGGAATGAGGGTCCGGTTACGATTTGGGGGTCGGGGAAGCCGGTCCGGGAGTGGCTTTACGTGGACGACTGCGTTGAGGCGATGCTTCGCTCTACGGCAATCCCGTGCCCAGAGACCCCGGTCAACATCGGCGTCGGAAGCGGCGTGTCGATTCGCGAACTGGCGGAGTTGATCGCGAAGGAGATTGGATACACTGGGACCTTCGTCTACGATACCTCGCGGCCCGACGGCGCGCCGCACAAGGTCATGAACCTGGAGATGTGCAGGAAGGTCTTTGGCTGGCAGCCGTGCACGAGCCTTCGGGAAGGCATCGCACGAACCGTCCAGTGGTACCTGGAACACCGTGCGGCCCCGGAGACCGGCCGCCGCTCGCGTTAGTCGTTTGTCCGGCAACCTCGACCATCCATGGACGCTGTGACGATAAGGCGAGCCTCGATGTCCCCAGCGATTCGGCGCCGTGTCATCAATCATGTTGCCGGGTCGGCGGAACGGGTGCTTTTTGACCCCGAAGCGCGCGACAACTGCACGGAGCCGTACATCAAGCTTCGGGACCGGTTCGCCGAGCACGGGTACCTCTTCGAGGGCGTGACCGATCAACCGCTCACGGAGTGCCGGTGGATCATCTTCTGGGATACGTGGGGAGTCGACGTCCGAGGCGTCCATCATCGCCTCATGCATCGCGCAAAGGCCAAACTGGGCGGGAGCCCTGTGCGCGACGTATTCAACGAAGCGATACGCGCGAAGGTAAGTGAACGGTTGGTGCTGTTCATGTTCGAACCCCCGTCCGTTTATCCTCGCAACTGGGACGCGAAGCTTCACCAGCATTTCCGGGTTGTGTTTACCTGGGACCCGGCGCTCGTCGACGGGCGGAAGTACCATCGGATCTACCTGCCGAACCCGACGGTGTTCCCCAAGGTCGACCCCGTACCGTTCTCGAAGCGGAAGCTTCTCGTGGACATCTCCGGGTACAAGTTTTCCAATCACGAGCGGGAGTTGTTCACCGAACGCCGGCGATTGGTCCGGTTCTTCACCCAACGCGTTCCGACGGGGTTCGATCTATTTGGCGAGGGATGGAACATGACATGGCGCCAATACATGTGGCGGCGCCTTCGGGACCGAAATGTGAGGCGGGAGTTCTTTCCGGCGTATCGAGGGCCGGTGCGTCACAAATGGGATGTCTATCCACACTACAAGTTCGGCGTTTGCTATGAGAATATCGCGGACCAGCCCGGGTATGTGTCGCTCAAGATCTTCGATTGCATGCGCGCGGGGTGCGTCCCTGTTTACCTCGGCGCCCCCGACATCGCGAGCTATGTCGACCGTGACGCGTTCGTCGACCGTCGCCTCTTCCGCTCAAACGATGACCTGGCGCGTTTCATCTCGGAAATGAGCGAGCGGGAGCACGCCCGCTATCTCGACGCCGCCCGCGATTACCTGGAAAGCTCCCGGTTCAAGCCCTTTCTCGCCGAGCATTTTGTGGACAGGGTCATCGGGGTGCTGGAAGCGGCATCGTGAGGCGCGCCGACAGTTCGGATGCCCGACGGCACCGGCAGCACCGTCCATGGACGCATCCTCTCGCGCCATGTGACGCGCCGGTTGGGCGAGGAGCAAGATGGGGCCAAGCGTCGAAGGATTGAGGGTACTGGTGACCGGCGGAGCCGGGTTCATAGGCTCGCACACGGTCGATGCCTTGATCGGGAAAGGGGCGACGGTCGCCGTTGTCGATGACCTTTCCACGGGTGCCAGGAGCAACGTGAATCCTCGCGCGGTTCTGTATGAAATGAACGTCGCCGACAGTCGGATTGAATCGCTCATCGAAAGGATACGACCGGACGTGATCTACCACTTCGCGGCCTATGTGCTCGTGCCGAAGTCGGTGGAGGACCCGCTGTTGGACATGGACGCGGTCGTCGGATCTATCCGCATCCTTCGCCGAGCCAAGGACATTGGAGTTGGCAAGATCATCTTCGCTTCCTCGGGGTTTATCTATGGGAATAACCCGCAGTTGCCTGTACGCGAGGATGCTCCGATCGACCCGGTTTCGCCCTACGTGGTCGGGAAAAACGCCATTGAGCTATATCTTCGGTTCTTCAAACAGGCGTACAATCTTTCCTATGTCGCCCTTCGGTATGCCGCCGTGTACGGTCCGCGCCAGACGACGGGAGCAATGGCCGACTACATCCGAAAACTCCGGTCTGGAAAGCAAGCCGAAATGTGGGGAGACGGCAACAAGACCCGCGACTACGTGTATATCGACGACGCGGTGCGTGCGAACCTCCTAGCGCTCGGGGTGCCGGACGACCATCCGGCTCCCGTGTTCAACATCGGTACCGGTCGGGAAACGACGTTGAACGAACTTTATGGCAAGATCGCTGGTATGCTGGGCGTGGTCCCTAGGCCAATCTACTACCCGGACCGTCCCGGGGAACAAATGCGATACTGTCTGGACAGTAGCCGCGCGCGTACCGAACTTGGCTGGGAGCCCAGGTGGACGCTCGAAGAGGGTCTCCGCGCCACGGTTCACGCCCGGGTGGACGGCTCAGACCGATGCCACGAGTCACAGCGATAATCACAACGTTCAATCGAGCGTCGTACTTGGCGCACGCGATCCGGAGTGCGCTCGACCAAACCCATCGTGACCTCGAACTGCTAGTACTGGACAACTCCTCCACGGACGCCACGGCCGACGTGGTTCGCGGATTTGTCGATGCTCGCCTCCGCTACATCCGGCACCCGCCCGCTACAATCGCCGGCGCGAGGAACCTCGGAATTCGAGAAGCCACAGGCGACTACGTAGCATACCTCGATGACGACGACGAGTGGCTCCCCGACAAGACGGAGCGTCAGCTGAGCTTGTTGGTAGGAGGCAGCTCCAGGCTTGGGCTAGTGTACGGAGGGTTTGTCCGCGTCGACACGAACGGGGCCGAGTTCGAAACCCATGCGCCAGCCCTACGCGGACGTGTGCTTGAAGCGTTGCTGTGGCAGCGGGACGCGTTTACCGGGTCCGCCTCGAACCCTATGATGCCGACACGGGTGATGCGCAGCCTCGGCGGCTACAATGATGCGATCACCACGTCGGAAGACTGGGAG
>DASPUZ010000241.1:0-7694 GCA_035622635.1 bacterium
CGCACGTAGGTTTCCGCCCATGGCCGGCGATCCTTGCGGCCCAACTCCGGCAGGACCGCCATCAGGTAATCGATCAACCGCTGGCGCAGATCGGGGTCGGCAAAGGGCGGTGCATTGGCCATCGGCGACACCTGCTGCGACATGAGGTGCGATGGATGCCCAAGCCGCTATCGCCATTCCCCAGACCTCACCCAAGTCCTGCTACTAACGTGACTTTGTAGTACTAGGCGCGTTCGAAGGCGGGCATAGAACAGGCGGCACAGTCAGAGGAGGGAGGGGTATGCCCGAATCAGAGCCGCAAAAGAAACCTGACGATTTGGACTCCTACTACGTCAAGTCTGCCTACGTACCCCAAGCTACCAAAAAGCCAGAAAGCGCGCCCGAACAAGAACCTCCCGCGGCGGGAACCGTCGCGTTCTGTCCGACGTGTGGTGCACGTGTAAGTGGTTCGCCCCCGAAGTGCCCAAACGGTCATCTGCTACCCCAAGCTGTAGCGCAGGCTGTTGAACATTCGCAACGGGTCGCTGCTTTGGATGCCGAAATCAGGAAGTATATCGCCTCCGGCTTCCGTGTGGTGTCGCGGACAGAGACAACCGCTCAACTTGTCAAGCCCAAGAAGTTTAGCTTCTGGTGGGCGGCATTTTGGACCCTGGCGTTACTGGTTGGACTCATTCTTTACCTCTTCTGGTATGCGGCGAAGAAAGACGAGACAGTCTATCTTGAGGTAGACCAGTTCGGACAGGTCAATCCTGTGGGCGCGTCGGCGCAAGCGTCCGTGTGGACCGACCCTGGCATATGGCACAAGAAGTTGGGGTAGCTACACGAGAGGGTGCGGGAGGACGATGACATGACAGTAATCAGCAGACTACAGATAGGGAAAAGTGTGGCAGGGAAGAAAGGCAAGGCTCCTCGGGCGGTGTACCGGTCTGTTGGAATTTGGAAGCGCAATGACGGAACCATCTCCATGACCTGTGTCAACCCGGTAACCGAACACAAGGAGTTTCACACCACGATTAACAATCGTCCAGGTTCAATCCGTTATCACCCTAACCTGTTTGAGAAATTGAAGGACATTCTGAAAACCGAAGGACGTTGGTAACCCGACGACCGTGAAACTATTACACTTCATCCACTTTGGCCTGATAGATGATTACCTCGATGTCGATTTGCAAAGATTGCTAAACCCCTTGGGTAGCACCATTGGTGAGATTAACGAGCGCCTCAAGGAAGCCGAGGCCAGGGGTGACAAGTCAGATGTTGACATGTTTTTCCAAGAGGAAGGGCCAATACTCGACGACCTTGTAGGCATTGCGTTCGTGGCGTGTCAGGCATACATTAGTCGGGTCGTTTCTCAACTCACCGGCCGACGCCGAGTATCTCCGTGCCGATCTTATGCTTGGGTTTCTGGAACGGCTTGCCCTCGAGCACCAGTTGTGTGTAGAGTCGGTCTTGGCTCCCCAGCCGCCGCCGCACCAACCGGACATACTTGACCCGCTGCTTCAGCGCATAAGTAGTGACCTCATCTCGTGGGTCGATGATGGCAGGGAGGCGGAGCCCGAGCCATTCGACGTGGTCCGTCCGCCACCGGATCCCGCCGTCGTTGGACTTACCCTCGACCATATTTAATGAATCTCGCAAAATAGAGTGACAGTCACGGCTCCCTCGTTTATAATGGGAGCATGGATACTCACGTAGCGCCACGCCGAGACTTCCGCGCCTTGGAACAGCGCCGCCGCGAGGCGGCGCGCTTGTTTGCGGCCGGGGAGATCATGGCCGAGGTGGCCCGCACGTTGCGGGTGAGCCGGCAGAGCGTGAGCCGTTGGTATCAGACGTGGCGCCGCGGGGGCCGCGGGGCTTTGCGCGGGGCGGGGCGAGCCGGCCGAAGGCCGAAACTGACGCCGGCGCAAGTGGCGCACGTCGCCCAGGCGCTCCGCGACGGCCCGCGCGCCCATGGGTTTGCGACAGATCTGTGGACGCTGCCCCGCGTCGCGGCCGTGATCAAACACCGCACCGGGGTCACGTATCATCCTGGCCATGTCTGGCGGGTCCTGCGCGCCCTGGGCTGGACGCTCCAACGTCCGGCGACGCGAGCGCGCGAGCGCAATGAGGAGGCGATCCGACGTTGGGTGACCCGGCGCTGGGCCGCCGTAAAAAAAACGCCCGACGCTGGAGGGCCTGGATTCTCTTCTACGACGAGAGTGGCATCTCGGAACGGCCGTCGATCCGACGCACCTGGGCTCCGCGGGGCCAGACCCCAATCCTGATCCACCACTTCCGGTGGAAGAAACTGGTGGTGTGCGCGGCGCTCGGGTTTCGTTGGGATGGTCGCCGCCATCAGTTGTGGTTCCGCACCGCGCCCGGCGACTGCAACCGGCACCGAGTACTCGCCGTGCTCAAAGCGCTGGCCCGGGATGTCCGCGGGCGCCGCATCATCCTGATCTGGGACCAGCTGCCAGCGCATAAGAGTGCCCTGGTGCGCGACTGGCTCCAGGCGCAGCCCCATTGGCTGCGGATTGAATGGCTTCCAGGCTACGCCCCCGAACTCAATCCCGCCGAACCGCTGTGGGGGAACATCAAGGGGTGCGAGTTGGCCAACCGCTGCGCTGAGACTCTCGCCGACGCTGCGTCGGCGTTGCGGCGCGGCATGCGACGCGTGCGCTGCTCCCGCACCCTCGCGTGGGCGTTTCTGCGCCATACCGGCCTTTCTTTTTGATCGAGTTGTCACTGTATTATGCGAGGCTCATTAGTTGCCGACGTCCCTTGAACCGAGGCTGGCCGTGCCGTCCTCTGAGGTACTTATCGGCGGCAGTAAATGCCCGCGTGCCAAGTTTCTGGGCCGTACGGGCGTCCAGGTGTCCCGGGAAAGCTTGTCGGCGGATCTTGATCGCGTAGGCCTGGAGCGCATCATCCGTAAAGCCGTGCGTGTCGCGCGCAGCGTCGAACAGGCGGTTCCGGTCCGGGTCGTCCTTAGGAGCGCGCGAGCTTGTTGGTACGCCCGGCTTTCCCGAAGCAATCGTACGCGCCGCAAGGCGTCCCCGAGGCAGGCATTGTAGAGCTGTCGGGCCGCGTGATCGAGCCGGGTATTCACGCTCCGCATCGCCCTGTGCGTAGTGCGCACCGGCAACTCGTGGATGAATGTTGGCGTGCGCGTAACCATACAACCGGAGTGTAGGAGCATTGGGCGCGGAACTGAGAGGGAACCCGAGACGGATGGGACGAGGGCCGAGCCGCCTTACCCCATAGCGAAAAACCAGAGCATGCGGCTGCTCAAGGACCTATGGTCAACTCCTCGAGCCATACAAGGTACCGGTCGAGATCGAACCGCCACGATCTACGGAACGTCGCATGATCGACGGCCCACGGGCCGCACCGATCGGCGAAGCGCCACAGGCTGTTCCCGGGCTGCAACATCAGCCCCAGATTCGGATGACGCGCAGCGAGAACGGTCGATGGACTGGCGCCGGAGAGGTAGAACATGGGATGGTTGTCCGGCACCGGGAAGTGGCGAACGTCTAGAGTTAGTAAATCGTAAGCCAGCCACGGGAGACCAGTCGGACACGCCCGCCGGCCTGGAGCGCTGAGATCGCTGCCGTCTGATCGGCCCCTTCGGCCGCCCCGGTGTTCAGAATAAGGTCATGAGTACCGGCATGCTGTGCCGCGGCGATGACGATCTGGCGCAGGGCGGGCGGCCCAGTATGGAACTCGCGTGTGCCGATGAACGCTACGGTCGAGCTAGGGCGCCAGGGAGACATCGGTTCTGAAGGTCTCATAGCGCGCGAGGGTCCACCACGGGAACCGCGGCGTGGGAAGGGTAGGCGAGGAGGAGGGGGAGGAGACCGTCCTGGTCCCGAACGTCAGCAGGAGAACATCAGCGCATGGGGTGGGAGGGTGGTTCTCGAAGACCATAACCCAGCCCCGTCGGTCACGGTGCGCCGGTCCCGGCGATCACAGCGGGTCAAACGGTGCTCAATGACGCTCTGGGCGTGGAGCACGGCAGATCGCCACCACGTACTATATACGTAATACGTAGCGCATAGATAGGCTGCTCTGGCCATCTGGTGGCAGCGATTCTGCGACCGGGGCCGCTCTTGGCCGATGCCACTGGTGGCCCGGGGCGGCAAGCCGGCCGGGACATCGTGCGGTATGGAGGCGAACCGGTGAGACGACGCGGAGTGGTCCTGATTGGACTGGCAGTCTTCCTGCTTGCTGTGCCGCGTCTTGCCGTTTGGTATACGGAGTGGCTGTGGTTCGGTGCGGTCGGGTACCGCTCCATCTTCTGGATACCGATCCTGTCGAGTTGGCCCGTGGGCACGGCGGCCGCCCTAAGCGTCTTCCTCATCCTGTTCCTCAATGTTCGGCCGCTCTTGCGGCCGGGCGCCATTTCCCGAATTATCACCCTGCTGCCCGCCGAGCAGCACGTGCACCGACAGATTGTGCTGCCCGTTCGGCCGGGCACTCTGATCGCCATTATCGTTGGCGTGGTCAGCGTGCTCGCAGGTGTCGCGGCATCCGGATCCTGGCTGACATTCCAGATGGCCTTCCACCAGGAGCCGTTCGGCGTCCGCGATCCCGTGTTTCACCGGGACGTCGGCTTTTACGTGTTCACCCTCCCCGCAATCTGGGCAGCGTACGGGTGGGTCTTCGGGTGGCTCCTGATCGCGCTTCTGGTCGTTGCGACGGTCTATTATCTGGACGTGGCGCCTCTGGCCATGCAAGGCGTGTGGGCGGTCCCGCGGGGAGCCAGGAATCACTTGGCCCTGCTTGTCGGGATCCTCCTACTGGTGAGAGCGATCGGGTTCTGGCTCAACAGGTACGGGCTGCTGTTCTCCTCCCACCAGGTCCTGTTCGGTGCCGATTATGTGGATCTCCACGCCAGGCTGCCGGTCTTGCAGGTGCTGGTCCTGCTCTCCGCTGCCGCTGGCATCCTCATGCTGGTCACGATCCGCCTGCGTACCGTCCGCCCGGCAGTGAGATCGCTCGCCTTGCTTGTCGCCGTGTGGTTCGGGGGCCTGGCGCTCTACCCCGCATTCATCCAGCAGGTGCGGGTGACCCCGAACCAACTATCAGCGGAAGCCCCGTATCTCCGGGCCGACGTGGAGGCGACCCTTCGGGCATACCACCTGGATCAGGTCCAGCAGCAGCTGTTCCCCGCGACGGGGCAACTGACCGCCGCGACTGTGCATGCCGACCAGGCGCTCCTGGACGGTATCCGGCTGTGGGACGATCGGGCGCTCCTCCCGACGTACTCGCAGTTGCAGAGCCTGCGCACCTACTACACGTTCACCAGCATTGGGATCGACCGGTATTGGCTGGGCGGGCACGAGCAGCAGGTGATGATCGCGGCGCGCGAGATGGACACTGCCCGCCTGCCGTCGGTGGCCCATACGTGGGTCAACGAGCACCTAGTCTTTACGCACGGGTACGGCCTGGTGATGAGCCCGGTCAGCAAGATCGCGGGTGAGGGGCTGCCGGACTTCTACATCAGCGACATCCCGCCCACGAGCTCCATCGGCCTCACTGTCGCGCGTCCGCAATTATACTACAGCATGCTGAGTGCCGCGTACGCGATTGTGGGTACCCGCACGAACGAGTTCGACTATGCACAAGGGGAACACGATGTCTACACTACCTACGCGGGGACCGGCGGCGTACCCCTCGACGCGCCGCTTGCCCGACTGGCGTTTGCTCTCCGCTACGTCTCATCACCGTTGGCGCTCAGCACGCAGATCACTCCCCAGAGCCGCATCATGCTCTACCGGGCTGTGGCGGAACGAGTCGCCCATATCGCGCCATTCCTGGCGCTCGACAGCCAGCCATACCTGGTCCTCGCCGACGGGCGCCTCTACTGGATTGTCGACGCGTACACGACAAGCGCAGCGGGGTACCCGTACTCCCGGCCCGAGGGTGGGATCAACTACATCCGCAATTCGGTCAAGGCGGTCGTGGACGCCTACAACGGTACCACCCGGTTCTATGTGGTGGATCCCACGGATCCGCTTATTCAGACCTACGGACGGATCTTCCCCGGCCTCTTTCGACCCCTCACCGCGATGCCGCCGGCCCTCGTCGCCCATCTGCGATACCCGCTGGACCTGTTCACGCTCCAAGCGCAGGTCTATGCCACGTTTCATATGACAGACCCGCGGGTGTTCTACAACCGCGAGGACGCCTGGGCCACCCCTAACGAGCTATTCGGCGCGACACCGCAGCCGCTGGCTCCGTACTACGTCAATGTGCAATTGGACCCGAAGCGGGGCAGCGAGTTTGCCCTGATCTTGCCCCTTACCCCGCTTGGCAAGGACAACATGGTCGCCTGGATGGCCGGGCGGAGTGATCCGCCGAACTACGGCCGGCTGCTCGTGTACCAGTTTCCCAAGAGTCAGACGGTCTTTGGGCCGATGCAGATTGAGGCCCGGATCAACCAGGATCCTACGATCAGCGCGGCGCTGACGTTGTGGAGCCAGCAGGGGTCGCATGTGATCCGAGGCGACCTGCTGGTGGTCCCGATCGCTGATTCCGTGCTGTACATCGAGCCGCTGTACTTGCAAGCCGAGGGAAGTGCGCTCCCGGAACTCAAACGCGTCATCGTGATCTATCGGTCCCAGGTCGTGATGGAGCCAACGCTCAATGAGGCGCTCGACCGGATCTTTGGCGCGCCGTCGGTCCGACAACCGCCGGCCTCCTCCCCGGGGGGGCCCCAAGCCCTGCCTCCCACCGCCTCCCAGAGCGCTCCTGTCCCAGGCCGGATCGCCAGCCTCGTGGCGGAGGAGAGCGCAACCTATGCCCGGGCGCGGGCGGCCCTCCGCGCTGGGGACTTTGCGACCTACGCTCGGGACATCGATGCGCTGGGCCGCATCCTCAAGGAGCTTCAGGACGCCACGCAGGCACGGTAACCCGGGCCCACCCACGCTCCAGCCGAGCGGTCCCCCACGCGGGTCCCGACGGGGTCGAGCTGTTAGACCCCGAGCAGGCTCGCAACGGTGACCCGGTGAGCGCAGCGCCGAAGACGGCGACAGGCAGGGCCATCGTGGATTTCCGAACTCGAGAGGGCGAGGACGGTAACCCCGGCGGGGTTTAGAACCAGGACGCGAAGAGAGGGCTCTCGCCAGTCTTCACGAGCCGATCGACAAGGGCTCTCGCGCGACGATACTCGGCCATAAAGCCGCGATGCTCGTGTCGGCTTCGAATTGCTCGACTGAGTGTATCCTGTCCGACCTCCTCAAGTGATCGCCCGCCGACGCCTGCCATGTGCAGATACCACTCGCACGCGCAGGGATGGCCTTGAACGACGGCCAGGATTGCCCCGGCAGCGCCCTCCGGGGTAAAGTACCCGAGGGACTCGCAGATGAGGTGTGAAACGAGCCTTGGGTAACACTTGAGGACGTCATCCCGTGCTGCAACTCGAGGCATGGCTACGCTCCCGTCGGCGACATGATGAATAGCACGCCTAGCCCAACTTCCGCAGTAAGGGCGCACTGGAAGAATTTTCTGGCCCTTTTTCGCTCACAGTGTCGCGGGAAAGGGCCATTTTATTGGGAGTTGCTGGGTCCATTCATGTCTTGGCGGTTCAATATTGCGATGTAGTGAAGACTAACCCTCTTTGCAACTGTCGATGCCGCCACTATGATGAAGTCGAGCGATGTATGTGCGGCGGTGCTACCGCAAGAAGAATGGGAAGCGCCACGGATACTGGG
>DASPUZ010000242.1:0-28105 GCA_035622635.1 bacterium
TCCGGTTCGCTCGCGGAGGTTGGCGCGATCTGTCCAAACTGGAACATCAACTCATCCACAAACCGCTGGTCAGAAACCCGGGCATCCTCCCCGACCGCACCCAGTCCTCCGGATGATGCGTCCCGACCCGACGATATGAGCGTGAGAAAGTCCCCGCTATCCAGCCGGACGGCGCCCCAGGACGCGCCGTCCGTAGGCGCCATCCGGACGACCGGCGCGCCCGGAGATGCGGCGCGGCGCCGCGGGCCCGCTCCGGAGAGAAACGCATTGTACGCCGTGGCTGCCAGCATCGCCGCGACGGCCAACGCGCCGACGGTGGTCACGACCCCGGGGCGGCGGAACGATCGCGCGGGCACGTCGTCGGCACCCTGCGAGCCCGCCTCGCGCGCATGCCGTACCTCGGCTTCGGCCAGCAGGAGCCGCAACACCGCGCCGTGCACGTCACCCCGGCGATAGTCGCTCCGTGCCCACCTGACCCACTCTTCGGCGTATCTGAGGTGGCGAAGCAGAGCGTCGGGTTCGCGCATCGCGCCTATTCGTGGACTCCCTGTGCCCGCAATCCGCCAGCGACCGGCGCGACCAACTCCCGGATCCGCTGCAGGGCATGCTTTTGCAGGCGGTAGAAGTGTGACAAGCTGATCTTCAGTTCGCCGGCGATGCGGCGGGGTTCCTCTGCGCCGAGAAAGGATCCATGCAGGATCCGGCGCTGGCGCTCGTCGGGGAGGCGATCGATGGCAGCAACGATCTGTTCCACCAGCACCTCATCCTCAACAGCTCCCAAGAGATCGGTGGCCGCGGGATCGGCGACACGTTCCAACAAGGACTCATCATGACCGAACATGTCTCTGGCGGCTGGACGCTCGCGCCGCAGCGCGTTCAGGATCCGACCGCGGATGCGGAAGGTAGCGAACGTGCTGAACCGCACGCCCCGCGACGGATCGAACCGTTCGACCGCTTCGATGAGCCCAACCGTCCCCTCCTGGATCATGTCCATGATGACGGTCTCGCGCAGCCGGAGCTGCATGGCGACCTTGAACACGAGTGGTTGATACGCCTCGATCAGCCGGGCACGACTGCGGCCGTCGCCACGTCCCCGGTACGCGGACCACAGACGCGCCTCGTCGGCCGGCCGAAGCAGCGCAACCTTTTGGAGTTCACGCAGGTATTCTCCGAGCACGAAACCACGCTCCACCCTTACAATATCCGCGCCCGCCGGCACCGGCTCTCCTGCGGGAGAGCCCGATTCCTTTCCGGAGACGACGCCGACGTCACGTGCGGCGCGCCGTCTCCCCCATCCGTCTAGAACGGAAAGCGCGCGAGCATGAAGAAGCCGCTCTGTCCCAGGCTGTCCACGTTATAGGTCAATGACACGCTCGGGCTCAGGTAGTACTCGACTCCGAGCACCGTGTACGGCTCCCCCGACGGGTTGAGCGGCGTCAGGCTGCCGACCGATGGCAGGGTCTCCGTCGACGCACGCCCGATGACTTCAGCGAGCGACAGGTACATGTTCCCGAAGATGTACTTTCCGATCTGCAGCGTCAGCGGGTTTTGCGTGTCATACGAGATCGTCAGCGTGTCCAGGCGGAGCGCCTGTTGAATCGATTGGGCAACGGAGCCC
The DNA here is from genome assembly GCA_035622635.1 of bacterium. Lineage (GTDB taxonomy): Bacteria > Sysuimicrobiota > Sysuimicrobiia > Sysuimicrobiales > Segetimicrobiaceae > JAJPIA01. The sequence goes on from DASPUZ010000242.1 coordinate 1,619, forward strand.
AGCACCATCTGGCTGAGGAGTGACGTCGGGGAACCTCCCGACAGCGTCGTGGTACCGCCGACAAGCGCCAGGATCTTGTCCTGGCTCAACGGCGGGTCGGAGCTCCACGTAATGGTGGGCGACGGCAGCACGCCGCTGATATCCAGGAAGACCCGCGTATCTCCGTACATCGCCTGCGCGTGCGCGGAAATCTGCGGGTTCAACCCGTTTGCCTCGGCGAACACCAGCTGTCCGTCCGTAACGGTGTACGGGGTTCCCAACAGCGACAGTGTCCCGTTGAGAGACCGGATCTCACCGGACAGCGCCGGACTGCCGAGTGTCCCGCCCAGGTGGAGACTCCCCGCCAATTGCGCCCGCACGGGACCCTGCACATAGGCGACACCGTCGCCGAGATTCATCGACACGTCGAGGCCGACCGGGATCGAGCGGGCACCCGCGGGCGAAGGCGTCCCGGCCAGCGCCACGTTGCCGTGAGAGATGGTCACGTTGCCCGCGAGCGTCGGCCGCGACGCCCGGCCGGTGAGGCTCAATGTTCCGTCGAGACCGCCGGAGTACAGCCCGGGAATCACGAGCGTCGTGCCGCGGGCGGAGAGGTTGAGCGCCACCTGGTCGGGACGGAAGTCCTTGATTCCAACCGTACCCTGCACCTGCATCGTTCCCGAGCCGACCGTCGCCGAAAGATTGCGCACGAGGATCTCGGATTGGGAGAACGCGATATCTGCGTTTACGTGTTCCAACGGGGTCGTCATCGGTGCGAAGCGGAACTTGCCTCCGTGCGACTCCACCGTCCCGGTCATCTCGGGGGCCGCCACGGTGCCACCGATGGAAACCTGGCCCGCCACCGTCCCGCTGCCGTCCTGGATCTCGGGAGAGAGGAGGGTCAGCAGGCTGAGATCGGCGTCCTCCAGCGACAACTGCAGATCGAGCGGCCCATCGGGCGCGAGCGTGAACCCGCCCGGCGTCAGGGGAACCGTGCCTTCGATGATCAGCTTGTGGGTCCCTTTCTCGATCGTCCCGGACTCGACGGTGACGATCCCATCCTGGTAGTACGCCAGCGACGAGACGCGGTCCGCTGTTGCACCGGGTATCCCCGCGTTCAGCGCCTCCATCGAGAGACCGGCCGTCGGGTTGTTGGTCGGACCGCTCCACTGAACGGTGAAATTGAGCGACCCGGTGAGCTGTTGACCGTCGGGAAAGAACGGGCGAAGCACGTTCACGTCCAGATTCTGACCCGAGACTTCGACGGCACTTGTGCCCCGCAATTCCACCCGCCCTTGCGCGACCAGCTCGCCTTGCGCTGGATGCAGTTCGAGCTTCCGTATATCCACTGTCCCGTGGGTCAGCGTCAGGTCCGCGTCACCGGTTCCGATCGGGACGCCGCGGACCTGGCCGTCATGCATCGACAGCGCCAGGTGCGCCTCGGGGTCAGCGAGCGGGCCTTCGAGGCCGACCGTTCCGTCGATCGTTCCGCGAACCGAGACCGGAGGCGTGACACCGGCCGCGGCCACGACGGTTCCGATCTGCCCGTGCTCGACGCTGAACGTGAGGTCGGCGGCCGGCTTCGCCCCTCCGTGAAGCCGACCGGTCACGCGGTAGCGCTGATCGCCCTGGGACAGCTGGATCGGCGACACGGTGAGCGTTCCGTCTCGATAGTCGACGACACCGGACGCCTGAAACGTCTGCCCATGAATCGAGAGGTTGGGCGCCGTGAGCGTTCCCGAAAGATCCGGGTCACGGAACGTCCCGGTGACAGCCCCCGACAGGCTCGCGGTGCCGCCCGGAACGAACCCGAGCGCGCCAATCGACGGGATGTCGGAGAGTTGCACCTGGTCGGCGGAGAGCCGCAGATCCACCGGCCCGGACAGATCGACCGTCCCGGACGCCTCCAGACGGGAGCTGTTGATCCGGGCGCTCGCCGCCTCGACATGAATACGCCGTCCGTCTCCGGTGAACCGCGCGGTCATGCCGTCCACGAGCTGTCCGTCCAGCCGACCGCTAACGAGCGACAGATCCCCGGATACCGAAGGATGGGCGAGCGGTCCGTTGGCGGTGACCCGCCCCGAGATGGTTCCGGCGACGTCGAGGTTTTGGGCGAACGCCCGCGCAAACGGCGCCACCGGCACAGCCTGCGCCTCGACGGAGAGAGCTTCGGCGGCGAGCGGGGCGAACGCGACGCCGCCGCTGATCTGATAGCTCGTCACCCCTTTTACCAGAACGAAGCCAGGGGTCCGCACGTGCCCGGGACCGATCACAAGCGGCCCCTCGGCCAGGTCGAACTCAGCGGGGCCAAGGTAGCCGTCCCACGCCGTCACGTCCCCTGACAGCACGGGCGCCCGAAGCGTCCCGGTGAGACGGCCGGCGACGTTGGCGTCTCCAGACAAGGTGAACGGAGACCGATCGACCGCACCGACCCCGAGCCACTGCAATGCCTCATGGAGCGGGACCCCGTACGCCGATAGTCCGAGATCCACACCCCCCGAAGGTGAGATGTCGCCTGAGGCATAGACGTTCGCGGCCGCCTTTCGCACCCCCAGGAAGTCGACCGCTACGGCCCCGCCGTCGTCCCAAAACAGCGTGTTCAAATCTTGGAACGTCACGCCTTCGGCCGAGCCCACCGGCATGGCGACGGCGGCCATGATCCGAGCCCGTCCACCCGTCTCGGTTCCCGCGATCTGACCGGACGCGCGTCCGGTCAGATCACCGAGCGACGGCAGTCCCAACCTGGGAAGCGCCGCGAGGTCGACGCCGGAGGCGGCGGCCGTGAACGTGTACGACCCATCACCACCGGACAGACCCAGGATGCCGTCCCCGCTCACGCGTCCGCCACCGATGCTGGCCCTGAGGTCGCGCACCGCGAGGATTCCGGCGCCGTACTGGAATCGCGTCCGGAGGTTGGCAAATGCCTCCTGGTTCAGCCGGCCTTGTGCCGACGTGATGTCCCCGTCAAGATAGGGGGCGCTGACCGGGCCGGTGATCCACAGGTTTCCGCTGGCCTGACCGGCGAACCCAAGACGCGCTTGCGGGAAGAACAGGCTTCGCACCATCGCAAGATCGAGCCGCGGAGACGCCACGTAGAGGTCGAGCCATGTCTCGCCCCCACTCGGGTATCCAACGTCTCCGCGGATGCGGACCGCCGATCCGTTGGCGGCAAGCGAGAGCCCGGGCGTCGAGACCTGCCCGTCGCCCAGGACGAGGTCGCCGGAGACGTCGCGCAGGGCCACCCGCCCCGGCACGTACTCGGCTGCCGCGCTGTACAGCCGGACGGTCCCCGAGTAGTCGAGCATGATCCCGGCAGCGGCCGACGTGAGCAACAAATGCATCTGCCCGTCAAAGCGCCCACCTGCCCACCGCACCTGCTTCAGACGCACGATGTAGTTGCCCCAGCTCCGCGCAACGCCGTTCCTGACCGTCACATCCATGTCGTAAATGCGATCGTCCGAAAAGTACCTCCCCCGGAACGCGACCCGCTCACCCTCCGAACTCAGGGCGGTCAGATCGAACGCGATCTCGCGCCCCGCGCGGAAGTCGAGGATCCCGCCCACGTTCGCAAAACGGGACACGAAGGGCGTCGCCGAAGACTCCCAACCGTCGCTGTATCCGACCAGCCCGTCCTGGACGATGATGTGCCCCTGAAACCCAGGGCCCAGCGGCGTCCCCTGCTGACGAGCCAGCAGGCTGGCGAGATTCCAGACCCCCGCGGCGCTTCGCGACACGGTGAGCCGGGGACGCACGAGGCTCACCTGAGCCACCGCTTGCTGCACGTTTCCAGGATGACGCACCAACGCGGCGAGGTCGAGCGTCACGTGGATACGATCGGAGGAGAAGATCACACCGTGACTGAAGCCGCCGGACTCCGCCACCACGAAGTCGCTAAGATCGATTCCGTGGATCAGATCGCCACCGACGCCGCCGAGCGCGACGGGTCGTTGGAGCGACTCCTCGAGACGAACCACCAGGAGTTCTCGTACCTGCCCGGCCAGCCAGCCACTCGACACGAGTATCAGCCATGCGGCTGCCCCGACCACGACCAAGGCGGCCGTGATGGCCGCCACCCACCGCGTGACGGCCCACCTGCTGAGCAGCCGGGGCGATCCCGGCGTCCGCCGGCTCAGTGGAGGCTCTCCGTGATCAAGATCGGCACCTGGATGCGACCGGCGAGGACCCACGGTGTCGTCGCGCTGGCCACCGGTCTCCCCGCCCCCGGGCCGGCCGCCGCATCGGTGGGCGCCTCGCGACCCCCGACCAACTCGACGACCAGGTCCGTGTGCTCCTCCTGATGTTCGAATGCGTCCACGGCCTCGGGAAGGGTTCGCGCGGTCTCGGGCGGAGGCGTCAGGTTTCCGGGCGTGCCGCCGGCGGCAGCGGGAGCGGCCGTGTCCGTTTCCACCCCTACCCCCGCACGGATGACGAGCAGCGCGGGCCCAGGCACAAACGTCGCGGGGACCGCCAGAGCCACGTCCTTCGCGATGGCCTCCCCCCGGAACGGCCGGATGGTTACGTGGACGTGGATGGTCGCTCCGCCAGGAATCGATCGCTCGGCCACATCGGCTGCAGCGATCACCGCCGTTTCCTGACGGCGAGTGACCTGCACGTCCATTTCCACGTCCGTGGGGACCAGATCCGTGAAGTCGTTGTCGAAGAGCAGCCGCATCGCGGCCGAGGTCTCGGTCAGGGCACGCGCCGCGATGTCGCTGCTGCTAAAGAACCTGTTGACGCGCACGATCGGCGTGTCGAGCCCGCGGGCACGGAGGATCATGCGCACGTCTGCCGTTCCGGCACCAGACCTGTTGAGCGCGCGCTCGATCACCCCTTGCGCGCCAAGGGTGACCAGCGTCGGCACGAGCACTTTGTCTGGAACCACCTGGAACGTGAAACGACGCGCGGCACCCGTCTCCTCGTCCGTCACCAGGACCCGCACCCCGAACATGCGCGGCAGCCTGCCCACCATCCCCGCGATGGCCGCGGGCCGATCTTCCGAGACGATTCCTACACCCGGCCCGGCGGCTCCTATCTTTATGTTCCGGTCCGTTCCCCGGACAATCTGTAAGATCGAAGCGTTGGTCAGCAGGTAATTCGAGGATCCCACGTTCGTGAACGGATGGCCAAACCCGAGGATCCGGTCGCCGTCACGATATGTCAGCGTACCGACGGCATACTGACCGATGTCCCCACGCATGACCGCGACGCTGATCGCGCTGCCGGGATCGAGCGGGAGCGATACCGGAAGATCGATAGACGACCCGCCGACCATGGGGATCACGTCCATCGGTGCAAAGAACTGCGCGAGGGCGGCCTGTTCGCGAGCGCCCAGGCCGGACACGAACAACGGCGTCACGGCAGGAACCGCCACGAGCGCGCCGGGGCCGGGCCTTGGCGCCCCTGCCGAGGATGCCGCGACCGTAATCCGGTGCACCATCGTGCCGGCCACGTCAACCGGAGCGATCTCCGCCGTCTTCGCGCCGACCGGCACGGTCGCGGCGGATGGAAGGTCGCGCATCATATCCTCAACCGGGGTGAACAATCCCACCATGGGATCCGAACCCTCGAGCGAGTAGCTGAACGCGCCCGCGAGGCGGCCGCCGAGATAGACCGGGCTCCCGCTCATCCCGGCCGCAAGGCCACCCACGCTAGAGATGGCTCCTCCGGAGGCCCGAAACAACACCAGATCTCCGGCGGGGCCGCCATTGTGGAGTATGCCCAAAATGCGCACCTGGAAATCAGACACGCGCGTGCCGACGAACACCGTCTTGCCCACTCCCGTCATCCCGACACGGATCGCCGACTCAGGGAACAAGGCGGTACCTTGACTCGAGAGTGCCGGAGCCGGTATCAGGAACGCCACCAGTGCCACGGTGGCAAGGAGCGCCGCTAGGCGCGCCGGCCTCGAATGGGCCGCGCCTGCGCCGGGGGCCACAAGGCGACCGGATGTATCGAGTCCGCTCAGCGCGTCTCGCGGACGATCTGAGGGGAAATGTCTCGGACTGCGGACCCTCCGATGCAGCGACCCCACCGGGTGCACCGCCTCAGCGGACCGTCATCGGGATTTGGAACTTGCCGAGCACCACCCATGGGGTCGGCACGGAAGTCCCGGCGGGGAGCTCGAACCCGGGGTTGGCGTTGTTGCCGACCGCGGTCAACACGCCCTCGGGCACCAACTCCACCAGTATCTCGGTATTCTTGCCCGTGTGCTCGAAATCGTCGATCGCCTCGTCGAGCGATGCGGCGCCGAGCGGAGTTCCCTCCTGCTGCACGAGCGCCTGAAACTGGTCCGCGGGCGATGCGCCATTCGCATTGTTGAGCGTCCCGGCCGTTCCAACGAGCAGAAATGCCGGCCCTGTCGGAAACGTCTGGGGCACCGCAAACTGGACGACACGTTCGATCTGGTCCCCGTCACCGTATGGGCGGAGCGCTACGGCAACCCGTACGGTATCGCCGGGATGAACGGTCTGCGTGTTGGGATGCGCGATCACCAGGAGCGCCGTGTTCGGACGGTCCGTCACGGTCACATCGACCGATATGTCGATCGGATCCACGCTGCTGAAGAAGTTGCCGAACAAGAGTTGCGTAGCGACCGGCACGTCGAGCACGGACGCCGTGGCGATGTCGCCGATATCGTATGCAAGATCCTCGCGGACGATCTCCTGGGGGAACTCCCGGGCGCGCAACGTAATCCGCACCTGCGCGGACCCACCGGCCACCCTGTCGAGTCCTTGCTGTACGAGACTGAGGACGGCCGTCGGCACGAGTCCCTCGGCGAGATCCGGCCGCCGAACGACCTGCGCACCGAGCGTCTGCGCGCTGCCTAAGTCGGTGTCACGCACCTGCACGCGCACGCCAAACGTGCGCGGGAACTTGCCCACCGTTCCCAAGACCCCGACGCCACGATCCTGGCTCAACGTGCCCACGATCGAGCCGATGCTTCCTTCCTTAAATGGTTCATCCAGGGCGCGCACAATCGTGTCTATGTACGCCGTGGAAAGCAGCATGGAGGCCGCCCCGGCGTTCAGGAACGGGTGACCGAAGCCCAGAATCTGATCGCCGCGACGATACGTCACCGTGCCGATTGCGCCGACATCGGTGTCTCCACGCACGAGCTCTACGCCGAACGAGCTGCCCGGCTGCAGCGGCGGCGCCGTGAATGCCCGCGCGCCCGCGTAGTGCTGGCGGGCGACGACGTTGTAACGGCGAAGCACACGGGTCAGGAGCTCGAAGGCCTTGGGACTAACACCCGAGGCGAACAAGGGCACGGCCGCCGGAGCGACCGCGGCGGTGTCGGGCAGCGGGCGGGCGTTGTACGCTGCCGCATCCGCCGTCGAATCCATGAGCACTACCCGCGACACCGGCCCTGCCGGCGTCGTGATGGGCCGGTTCGCCGTGTACACGCGGGGGGAGATTGTCGGGGCCGTGGCCTGCGAGGGGGCCTCCAAGACCTTGAGCATCTCGTCGATGGGGGTCGCAAGGCTGAGATCCGCATCAGGCCCAGGGAACTGATAGCCGTAGCTCAGAGCGCCGATGATTTTGCCGCCGATGTAGATGGGGCTGCCGCTCATCCCCGCCGCGTTGCCTCCCGCTGCCTTCATAACCTGGCCGCTCACGCGGAACAGGATGAGATCGGTGGCGGGAGCGCCTCCGCCGTGGAGGATCCCAAGAATCTTGACATCGAACCGTTGGATCTCGGTTCCGTGGAACACCGTGAGCCCGTATCCGGTCATCCCCGGACGCACCGCGCTGAGAGGCATCGTCGCCGGCGACCCCGTGGTCTGCGCAAGACCGCGCGGCGCCAAGCCTCCGAGAGTCAGGGCGGCGATGATCGCAATCGTCCACACCTTCCGCACGCGCGTCCCTCCTCGATCCCTGCTACCCGCCCCGCTCGGCCGGCCGGGGCGCTCAGCGTGCCACAAGCGTGACCGTCTCAAAAACAGCACGAGGGGCAGGTACGCCCCTCACAGACCGCTGGGCTCCACCGCCCCCCGGATCGTGGTCAGTGCGGCGCGATCGCCACAACCGCGTCGCCGATGTGCACAAAGTCTCCGGCGCTCACCATCACCTGGACGACCTGACCGTCGATGGGTGCCACCGCGGCCGGCACCGCGCTGCCCGTAGTCGTCTGGACGAATACCAGGGGATCACCATGTTTCACTGCTTGGCCGGCCGCAGCCAATCTCAGTGGGAGCACCTGACCGGACATCGCTGCACGCACGACGACCTGGCTCTGCGCCCGGCCAGCCGTAGGCAGCCCGGCCGCGAGCACCAGCACAGCCAGCGCGACAAGCGCAATCTGCCGCCAGCGCACCATACGAGACCACCTCACTTGCATCATCAAATTATAGGCATTACCTCTTCAGACTGTCAAACGATAAACTCGGCGGGAAGGTTCGCCGCAAACCCGAGGTACCGCCGCAGGACCGCGACGATGCGCTCGGCCGCGTGGCCGTCGCCGTAGGGGTTTCGCGCCTGGGCCATGCGGGTGTACGCTTCCCGGTCCGTCAGCAGCTGCGAGGCCGCGTCGAGGATCGCCGCCGGGTCGGTCCCCACCAGCCGGGCCGTCCCGGCCTCGATGCCCTCCGGTCGCTCCGTGGTCTCGCGCAGGACGAGCACGGGGCGCCCGAGCGCCGGCGCCTCCTCCTGGATGCCGCCCGAGTCTGTCAGGATGAGAGTCGCCGCCTGCATGCTGCGCACGATCGATGCGTAGTCGAGCGGCGGGACGAGATGCGCTCTCGGATGCCCACCCAAGATGGCTCGCGCGGGATCGGCTACAATCGGATTGAGGTGCACCGGGAATACGACCTCGAGGTCGGCGAAGCGGTCCAGCAACTCCCGGACGGCACGAAAAACTCGACGCTGGGGTTCCCCCCAGCTCTCGCGGCGATGCGTGGTCAGAAGCACAAATCTGGCCGGGCGCGTGAGTATCTCCCGGATGGCCGGATCGACGGCCAAATCGTCCCGTCCGGCGACGTCGAGCAGGGCGTCAATCACGGTGTTGCCAGTCACGGTGATGCGGTCTCGCGGCACCCCCTCCCTCTCCAAGTTGGCGCAGGCCGCGGCCGTGGGCGCGAAATGAAGATCGGCCAGCGCTGAGGTCATCCGGCGATACATCTCCTCAGGGAACGGGTGGTACTTGTCGTTCGTCCGGAGTCCGGCCTCGACGTGCGCCACCGGGATCTGCCGGTAGAATGCAGCGAGCGCGCCCACGTAACTCGGCGCCGCATCGCCCTGCACGACGACAATCGACGGAGCGGTCCGCTCGATCACCTCGTGGAGCCTGCGCAGCGTACGAATGGTGATGTCCGCGAGCGACTGCCCGCTCGCCATCACGTTGAGGTCGTGGGCGGGCTCGATAGTGAACAGCCGGAGTACCTGGTCGAGCATCTCGCGGTGCTGGGCGGTCACAACCACGATGGGGATCAGCTCGGTGGAGTGTTGCTCCAGCGAACGGACCACAGGCGCCATCTTCAGCGCATCAGGACGGGTCCCAAAAACCACCATGACGCGCCGGCGCTCTCTCACCTGGCCACGTCCCCCGGCCCGGGCCGTGCGGTCCCGTTGGCGCCGCGGCCCGCGAAAAGTCCGATGCGACGGGCGCCCAGCGCGAGGAAGAAAAGCAGGATCCCGAACACCGCGATCAGGTCGAAACGGTGGATGCCGCTCAGCACGAGCGCCCCCGCCCCCAGTACGCCGGTAACGAGGTAGAGCACGGCGACCGTCTGCCTGGGGCTGAGACCCTGCCGAAGCAACTGGTGGTGGAGATGACCCGTGTCGGCCTGGAAGATGGGCTGCCCGCTCCGCCATCGGCGTGCGATCGCGAGCGCCGTGTCGGCGACCGGGACGCCGAGCGCGGCCAGGGGCACGAGGAGTGACAGCGCGGTGTAGCTCTTATACGTCCCGAGCACCGAGAGCCCACCGAGAACGTACCCAAGGAGCATCGACCCCGTGTCGCCCAGGAAGATTCGCGCCGGATTGAAGTTGTACGGCAGGAAGCCAAGGGCCGCCCCCATCAGGGCGGCCGCGAGAATGGCGGTCCCCACATCGCCCCGTAGATAGGATGCGACGAGCAGCGTCGCGCCCGCGATCGTGGCGATCCCGGTGGCAAGGCCGTCCACGCCGTCGATCAGATTCATCACATTGCAGAGCGCGACGAGCCACGCCACTGTGACGACCGCGCCCAGCGGCCCGACGAAGAACATACCCCCGAGCGGGTTGCTCAGCACGTCCATGCCGACGCCGAACGGCAGGACGATCACCGCGGCGAGCAATTGCCCGGCCAGCTTCACGAGCGGCGAGATCCCACGGATGTCATCGATCGCGCCGATCACCGTGATCAGGGTGGTACCGAGCAGCAACCCGACGATCGGCCGGTCGATCGCCGGCGTGTACGGTATCGTGACCAAGATCCGGGCCGCGCCGAACACCACGTGGATCGGCCGTTCCACGGGCAGCCCTACCACGACCGCGGCAACGAACGCCGCGTAGACGGCCAGACCGCCGAGACGCGGCACGGGACGCGTGTGGATGTGGCGCCCGCCGGGCATCGTGACAACACCAAACTGCGTGGCAATCCACAGCACGGCGGGAGTCAAGAGATACGCGACGGCGAGGCCGAGAACGCCGGCCACGAGCAGAGGGGAGATCGTCATGCCGGGGGATGCAACCTAATCCCCTTCCGTCGCGGGTTGCATCACCCGGGGTGCGCTGAAGAGCTCGCTCACCGATTGCTCTGCGTGGATACGTTGAATGGCCTCGCCGATCAGCCCGGCGACCGAGAGCACCGTGACCCTGGACGTCCGTTTCTCGGGCGCCACGGGGATGCTGTCCGTCACGACGAGCTGCCGGATGGGTGAGCGCTGGATTCGCGCCATCGCGGGTGGCGACAGGATCGCGTGGGTGCAGCACGCATAGACAGCGAGCGCCTGCCGCTTCATGAGCGCCTCCGCGGCGCTCGCCAAGGTTCCCCCGGTATCGATGATGTCATCCACCAGAATCGCAGTCCGCCGGTACACCTTGCCGATCACATGCACGATCTCGGCGACTTGGTTGGGACGGTCGCGGCGCTTGTCGATGATCGCGAGCGGGGCGCGAATGTACTCCGCAAACTCCCGCGCGCGCTTGACCCCCCCGATGTCCGGAGAAACCACGACCACGTTCTCGAGGCCGAGAGACAGGAAGTGGTCTCCGAGAATCATCCGGGCGGGCAGGTGGTCGAGGGGGATGTCGAAGAAGCCCCAGAGCTGGCCGGTGTGCAGGTCCAGCGTGAGAATCCGATCCGCGCCCGCGGTCGTCAGCAGGTTGGCGACAAGCTTTGCGGTGATCGGCTCCCGAGGCTTGATCTTTCGATCCTGACGGGCGTACCCGAAGTATGGGATGACCGCGGTCACGCGGGCGGCGCTCGCCCGGCGGAGCGCATCGATGATGATGAGCAGCTCCATCAAGGTCTCGTTGGCGGGCGGGCAGGTCGGTTGCACGGCGAAGACGTCGAGCCCGCGCACGCTCTCGTCGATGCGGACACCGATCTCGCCATCCGCGTACCGAAACACGTGCATCGCCCCCAGCGGGACCCGCACGTAGGTCGCGATGCCCTGTGCAAGACTGGGATTGCTAGTTCCGCTGAAGACCCGGACGCCCGACCCAGCCATCACCTGCTCCGTCCGCCTGCCGTCCCGTTCCACCCCGCCGGGGGCGATCCCGGCGGCGACGGGCGTGCGGAAAGGCTCTTTTTGCGCTTCGGCGCCGGGGCGCTATCGATCGTTGAGCCGGCGAATGACACGCGCCGGCACCCCCACGGCGACACCCCGCGCGGGCACATCCTTCGTCACGACGGAACCGGCCCCGGTCACCGCACCCCGCCCGATCCGCACCGGCGCGACCAACATGGAATCACTGCCGATGTACGCGCCGCTGCCGATCGTGGTCCGGTGCTTCCGCCGGTCGAGACCGTAGTTGCACGTAATCGTTCCCGCTCCGATGTTGACGTCCGCTCCGATCCGGGCGTCGCCCAGATAGCTCTTGTGATGCACCTTCGTGCGGTCGCCGACGCGCACCTGCTTCATCTCCGCGTAATTGCCGATCTCGACATGGCGGCCGACGACCGTGCCCGGCCGAAGGTGTGCGTACGGTCCGACGACCGTTCTGTCGCCGAGACGGCATTCCTCAAGCGAGGAGTCACGGATCCGAACGTCCCGTCCCGTGGCGACGCTGTGGAGGCGGGCGCCGGGACCGATCTCGCACCGTGGACCGATCACGGTTTTGCCGGTCAGGATCGTAAACGGGTGGACGACCGTGTCACGGCCGATCCGGACGCCGTCGTGGATGAACGTGGAGGCGGGGTCCACGATCGTGACGCCATCTAGCATGAACCGCCTGAGGATGCGGCGGCGCCACACCGCATCGGCTTCGGCAAGATCTTCGAGCGTGTTGATGCCGATCATCTCCTCGGCATTGTCGATCGTGACGGTGGAGACGTCCCGGCCGGTCGCAGCGAGCACGTTCAGCGCATCGGTGAGATAGTACTCGCCCTGCCGGTTGTCGGGCCGAACGTGCTTGAGCGCCCGATGCATCTCAGAGACACGGACGCAGTACATGCCCGCGTTGACCTCGCAGATTGCCGCCTCTTCGGGTGTGGCGTCCTTGTCCTCGACGATCCTCGCGAACCGCCCTTCGGGATCCCGCACGATTCTCCCGAACTGCCGCGTCCGCTCCACGATCCTCGTCCCCAACACGGCGGCGCCTTTTTGTCCCAGAGTCCGGCGAAGGGCGCGCAACGTGTCGGCCGAGACGAACGGCATGTCGCCGTAGATCACATAGGCTACGCTGGTGTGTGTCCGGGGAAGCGCCAGGGCAACCGCGTCGCCAGTGCCACGGGGCGGATCTTGCACCACGTACTCGACGGTCCCGCCAATGGCCGTCCGGATCTGGGCGCTGTCGCGATTTACCACCACGAGGATGCGGCCGCAGCCGGAGCGCCGCACCGCGCGCAGCACGTACTCCAACATGGGGCGCCCACACAAGGACTGTAGTACCTTGGGCAGAGCCGTCTTCATGCGGGTGCCCCTGCCCGCGGCCAGAATGACGGCGGCCGGTCGTTCCACAGGATGTGCCTCCGAGGTACTGCGCGTGCCGGGGTCGCTCCTGGAGATTCGCGACAAAGCACCATCGCCCCTGCGGCGAAAACGGCGTCGCGCGCCCGCAGGCACGCGTCTTCCGGTCACGATGCTCGGCGAGCCTGGTGGACCGACCGGGCGTGCCTGGCGTGGGCTGAACGTGGCTGGGGGGCCAGGATTCGAACCTGGATACTCAGATCCAAAGTCTGATGGCCTACCGTTAGCCGACCCCCCAGCATTGCCCGGCGATGGCGGCGCAGTCTCGATGCCCTACCCAATGTCGTCGCCAATGTCGCGAAGGTGGGCGCTCCTCGCACCGCCAACGCAACAGCGCACCAGCCCCTATGGTAGCATATCCGGGCGCGGCACCCTCACGCGACTGCGATGACCTCGATTTCGACCGCGGCCTCTCGGGGTAATCTGGCGACCTGCACGGTCGACCGCGCCGGCGGCTCCTCGCGAAAGTAATCCCGGTAGATCTCGTTCATCGTCCCGAAGTCGTTGAGGTCGCGGAGAAAAACCGTGGTCTTGACCACCTTGTCGATCGACGAGCCGGCCGCGACCAGCACGGCCTTGAGATTCTCCATCACGCGCCTCGTTTGCTCGCGGATGTCTCCGGGCACGAGCTGCCCCGTGCTCGGGTCGAGAGGCACCTGCCCAGCAGCGTACACCATCCCGTTGGCCACGACGGCCTGAGAATACGGGCCGATCGCCGGCGGCGCCGCGTCGGTCTTGACGATCCGCTTGTCCATCCGCCCCCTCCTTGTTCGTGGGTACTGCTCCAATGTCGCATTGCAGCCGAGCGGGACGCGTCACTCCGGCATCCGCATTCGTGGCAGCGACGTGCGCGAGCGTCTCCCGAGGTCGCGCTTCGTCAACGCCGTCCCGGCGGCTCAACCGTCCCCGCCCCGCGGGGGAACGCCGATGACGGATGCGAACCGCCCGTAGCTCGATGCGTGACCCGCCCGTCCCCGAGCCGCCGCCGAACGGCGACAACGCGCTACGGCTGACGCGGAACCTGCACCTGCGCGCCGATCGCTTGATCGATTTGGGCCAGGGCCAGGTTGTAGTTGTACTCGGCGGTGATCACGCTGCTGTCGGCCGACGCCAGCGCTTGAATCGCGTTCACGACGTCCAGCTGGGTCCCGACGCCAGCCTGGAACCGCACGTTCGCGATGCGCAGCTGCTCCCGGCTCGACACGAGGCCCGCCTCCGCGGAGGTGAGCTGCTCCGCCGCCTGCTGGAGATTGAGGTACGCCGTCCGCACCTGGCTCTCGACACTCTGCTCCGTCTGCGCCTCGCTCGTCTGCGCTTGCTGCAGCTGCACCTGCGCCGCCTGCACCTTGGCCTTGGTGAGCCCCCCGTCGAAAATCGTGAGCGTCAACGCGATCGTCCCGGTCCAATCCACCGGCGTGTTCGAGAGGTTGCTCGTCTGGATGAACGGCCCGCCGGAGACGGAGATGTTCGGCCGGAGGCCCGATTTGGCGAGGTCGATCGCGGCCTGGGCGCCGGCGATGTTCGCCCGCGCCTGCACGAGCTCCGGCCGCTGCCGCAGCCCCATCTGGATCAAGACGTTGAGATCGGGCGGCGGCGCTGGCAGGCCCAAGGGCGTGGCGGGCGTCACGATCGTGGACTGCGGCAGGTTCAACAGAATGGCCAGATTGTACTGGGCCTGCACCGCGTTGGCCTTCTGCTGGCTCAGGGTTTGCTGCGCGCTCGCCAGCTGCGTCTCGGCCTGCAACAGGCTGAACTGGGGCTGAGTCCCCACGTTCACCTGCGCCTGCGTCACCCGCACGTTCTCCTGCGACGCGTCGACCGCCCGCTGCGCCGCCCCAACCTGCGCCTCGGCGGCTTCCACATTGTAGTAGGCCTGGCGGGTTTGCTGCACGATCGTCGCCGCTTCCGCGGCGAACGCGGCCTGATCCGCCAGCACCTTCTGCTCGGCTATCGTCACCTGGTCCTGCAGCGCGTTCCCAGTGTACAGCGGATAGATCAAGGTTAGGTTGCTCCCGTACTGCGGGTACGGCGTGGCCGGAATCACGACCGTCGAGGCGAACGGCACCGGCGTGCCCCCGACCGAGAACACCCCCTGGACCGGCAGGACGGTCGCAGGCGTCACGGTCTGATCCGTGTACGTGGCCTTGAATTGCACGGTGGGCCACAGCCCCGCCTCCGCTTCGGCCAGGCTCGCCCGATCGAGCGCAACTACGAGCGCAGCCTGCTGGATCGCGTAGTTCCTCTGCAGCGCGATTGCGACCGCATCGGTGAGCGATAGCGGCTGTCCCTGCCCGATAGTCGGAATGGCCGGCATCCGCGGGACCGTCGGCAGTCCCGACCCGGATGGCGGCGTGTACGGCGCGGCCGGCCCTGGCGGCTGCTGCGGTGCGGGCTGCTGCTGCTGCGCGACGGCTGGCACCGCGGGCAGCGCGAGCACGACGCAGGTGAGCACAACGGCGTAGCGGTGGAACCTGACCGACATACCGGACCTCCTCGATCTAGAGGGCATCGCGTGGTGGGGCGGACGCCGGACGCACCGCAAGACCGTATAACATCAGAGACACCATCGTCCCCAGGTAATCTTCGCCGGCGCGCTGCGCCGCGGTCGCATCCACGGTGAGCACGTGCTGCACTACGATGTGAGACATCAGCATGCGAAAGTACATCGTCGCGGTGAGCGCCGTATTCACGGGCCTGAAGGCTCCCTCGGCGATGCGAGCCTGCAGATATCTCTCGAACTGCACCACGAACGGTTCGCAGAGCCTCGCATAGAACTCCTGCCGCAGGTCTTCCTGAAGATCGGCCTCGTGGACACTCAGCCGGAGAAACGCGGCGTGTTTGGACAGGCTGGTGATCCGGCCCTCCAGGAACCTGCGGAGAAACGCCTCGTCGTCGCCACCGCTAAAGTCACCCCCGACCGACGCCGCGAATGCCTCCTCCGCGATCAGGGCGAAGACGCCTCGCAGCACTTCCTGCTTGCTGGGGAAGTATAGGTAGATCGTCCCTTCCGCCAGCCCAGCGGCCGACGCGATCTCACGGATCGTGGCTCCATGAAAGCCCCTCTGGCTGAAGACCACGAGCGCGGCCTTGAGGATCTGTCCTCGGCGCTCCTCCGCTCGCTCGTCCCTGGCCGTCTCGCTCAGACGCACCATTCCAGGCCCGCGACCTCCTCGGTGCGCATGCCGGACGTCATGTTGTGTTGTGCTCCCGGCTTCGCGTCTCTATTTGATGAATGGGCGCTCACTCAGAATATCCCGTGCGGTATGAGATGTCAACCTTGATCGCGGCGCGCAGGCAAGCCGCGGCCATGGACTCATCGACCAGCCGCGCCGAGCGTCTGCCCGAGCGCCCAGGGGCTCGGGCCGATCCTGACAGTGCCCTGATTCTCGTCCACCCCTTCAAATGTCAGCACCGAGACGTATCCGTCCACGAGCTTGTCCCGGGGGTGGGTCGCTTCGATGAGCACACCGACTCCGACGACCTCCGCCTGACACTCCCGCATGAGATCGTACACGCCCCGCGCGGTGCCGCCGCCCTTTAGGAAGTCATCGACGAAGAGAGCTCGGGCGCCCGGTGGCACGGCCCGGAGCGGCAGCGTCATGGACTGCACCGTCCGGGACGACCCCGACACGTAGTTGACGGTCACGGACGAGCCCTCGGTGACTCGTCCACCTCGCCGGATCGTCACCAGCGGGACGTTGAACGCACGGGCGGTCATGAGCGCGAGCGGGATCCCCTTGACCTCCATCGACAGCACCACATCCGGGTGCCGGTCGGCGAAAAACGTCGCGAATGCATCCCCAAGCCGCCCCACCAACGTCGGAACCGACAACAGATCGGTCGTATAGAGGAATCCGCCGGGAAGAATCCGCGAGGGATCGCGCAGCCGCCCCGCCAGGTCCTCGGCGAGCCCGCGGATCTGCGCCGCCGTGCAGAACGGCGCATATCTGACGCCCCCGGCAGCCCCGGCGAGCGTCTCGATCCTGCCGAGCTCGAGCATCTCGCACACCTGCCGCAGTGCTGCGACATCCTCGCTGACCGTGGACTTTGCCGCGCCCAGGGCGTCTGCGAACAACCCCAGTGAAAAGAGCTTGTGCGGCTCATGAAAGAGCCGATAGGCGATCGCGACCATGCGGTCCCCTCGGCGGAGCCGTCTCACCGCTGCGGTCCTTCTTCCGCAGCGAGGGGATGGGCCGCGTCTCTCGCGATCAGCCAACCCTCCATGACGGCCAGATCCTCGCCACGATCCACATCGAGCGCAATCTCCGGCTCGTGACAGATCACGGCCCGCGCGCGGATTCCGACGATCTGGGCGGCACGCGCCTCCAGCGCGGAGATCTCCAACCGCCCGGTGGCCAGGCCGAACAGGGTCGCGGGACCGAATAGGCGCGCGAGATCCCACGGACGCTTCCGCGCCGCGATCGCGCGCGCGAGCACGGGGCGCACACGCGTGAACCCCTCTTGGCGCATTAGAACGAGGTTGCCGCCCGTGAACACGCCGTCACGCAGACGGACGAACGTCTTGCGGGCGCTGGGATATGCGCTCGTCACGTCGGCCTTCGACACGACGCCGTATGCGACATCGGCGTTGAGCGCGAGCGCTCTCTCAAGAAACGCCGCCACTGCTTTGGAAGTGAGCAGCGGGATGTCCGCCGCCACGACCAGCGCCAGAGAATCTGGCGCAACCGCCGCGAGACCGGCGTCGACATTCTCGAGCAGCCCGCCCCGCTCCTCAACGACGACGTCCGCCGTCGTAGCGATGCCGGGCGGAAGGACGCGCGGCGCGACGATCACGATAGGACCGATCCCCGCGACGCCGCGCAACGCATCGAGGACGAACTCCACCATGGTCCGCTCCCGAAGAGGAGCAAAAGCCTTCGGCAGCGGCGCCCCGGTGAGCGCAGGATCCGGCCGGCCGCCGGCCAGCACGACCGCCGTGACTACAGGCATGTTCGCTCCTCCGGCATACGGCGCGGTCTCGGCGCGCAGTCGGGGCTCGTCCGTGGGTCGGGTGACAGGGACGGCTACCGCTCCTCGGCGAACGTGCGGGTGACGAAGACCTCGAGATCGCCCTGCTCGGAGAGGGCCGCGCCGATTCGCCGCGCATCGCCCTCGTTGGCGGCCAGCGCAAACACCACGGGTCCCGTTCCGGAAAGCGACACGCCGAGCGGCTTGTACGCGAGCATGCGATCACGCAGTGCGGCCACCTCGGGATAATGGGCGACGACGACGTCTTCGAACACGTTGCACACGAGACGGCCCACCTGCACTGCGTCCTCCGCCTCGATCGCACGCACCACGGCCTTCGTGTCGGGGTGCCGACGTGCCGTCGCGTGATCAAGCACGCGGTACGCCCACTCGGTTGAGACCTGGATCGGCGGGCGCGCGAGCACTATCCACGTCGTTGGTAGCGGGCGCAGCGGACGAATGCGCTCGCCACGCCCGACCGCCAGCGCAGCTCCGCCGACGATGAAGAACGGCACGTCCGAACCGATGTGGCCGGCAAGATCGAGGAGCTGGCCGTCGGACAGGCGCAGCTTCCACATCTGCGCGAGTCCGAGAAGGGTCACCGCCGCGTCACTGGAGCCGCCGCCGAGCCCCGAGGCGATGGGGATGTACTTGTTGAGTTCCACCTCGACGCCCTTGGGAATGCGGAACGTTTCCCTCAAATACTGCGCCGCCCGGTAGACGATGTTCTGCGTGTCCGCGGGTACGTCCGGGCTCGCGCAGCGGATCGTGATACCGCTTTCGCTCTCGCGGAGAATGATCGAATCGTGAAGCTCAACAGTGTGCATCACCGTCTCGATGTCGTGGTAGCCGTCGGGGCGGTCGCCGATCACGTCGAGCGTAAGATTGACCTTGGCGTAGGCGTTCAGGTGCAGCTCTTTCAATGCCGCAACCCCCTTCCCTAAAACGCAACCCGCGGGGCCGCCCTCAGGCAGGCTCCGCGGGGTCGCACACAGACAGTACAATGACCGGCGGTATCGACGTTACACGTGACCGGCGCATCTCCGGTTCTCCTTCGCCGGGACAACTTGCCACGCGTCACACTTCTCGCCAGCGGCGAGGTTTCCTCCCTCCGTCGGACGCCGCCGTCCACGCCTTGACACACCCCATGAATTGCCTATCATAGAGAGGCTATGGCGTACGTTCCGCCTGACGATCCGGGATCTCCATCCGTTCCAGCATCCGCACCCGACCCGGAACTTGCACGCGTTCCACCGTTCGCCCGACGCCCGCCCCGGTGGCCCCACGTCATTCGCTGGATCGTGGGCTGCGCCGTCGCCGCCTTCGCACTTGGGTTGATCGGTGTCGCGGGCTACGTCGCCGCGCATGCCACGCCCCCGGGACCGACGTTTGGTTGGCCGCTCAAGGTCACGCGGCGCACAAACGTGCTGATCATGGGGCTCGATCGCACCGTGAGCGACCAGAACCCGAACATCGTGTACCCGGTGAGCCGCACCGACACGCTGATCGCGGCGAGCTTTGACCCGGAGACGCATCGCGTCTACCTGCTCAGCATTCCACGAGACACGCGGACGATGATCCCGGGACACGGATTCGACAAGATCAACGCGGCCCACGCGTACGGTGGGGCTTCGCTCGGCCTGCGGGCTACCGAGAACCTCCTCGGCGTCACCTTCCCCTACTATATCGAGCTCCATGTGCGCGGGTTGGTCGACCTGATCGACGCGGTCGGTGGGATCGACGTCCGCATCCCCAAGGACTTGAATTACGACGACAATTGGGACGGCCTCCACATCCACCTCAAGAAAGGATATCGACATCTCGGTGGCGCGGGGGCCATGGAATACGCTCGATTCCGGCATGACGCGCTCGGCGATATCGGCCGGATTCAGCGCCAGCAGCAGGTGATGGGCGCCCTGCTGCAGGAACTCCAGCGGCCGCACGCCCTGTTGCGAGCGGACCGGATCCTCAAGGTTTTTCAGAAGGACACCACAACGAATCTGACTCAAACGCAGTTGCTCGCGCTCGGGCTGTTCGGCACCCGGCTGCCCCATGGAGGACTCGAGCGGGACACGCTGCCAGGCCACTTCGGAGGCTACGCCGGATACTGGCTGCCGGACGTGGCACGGGACCGGGCTCTTATCATCAAGGACTTCTACGGGATGGACACCGGCGCGTTTTCCGCCGTCACGGTTGAGATCGTGAACGCGAGCGGCAGCCGCGATGTCCAGGCGGACTCGCTCGCCCGCCTCGACGCGCTCGGGGTCCGCGTCGTGCGCATAACGACGGCCCCGGACGCGTCCGAGGCCGTGTTGATCGTCCACCACGGCGACCCGGCCGTGGCGCACGTTGTCGCCGGGATCACCGGCGCGCGTAGGATCGTCAACGCGCCGACGCTCGGGGGCCCGGATCTGTCCATCGTGCTCGGGCGTACCTCCACGCTCGTAAGTCCCGATCCCGACTCCCGGCGTTAGCCTGCCATTCGCGCCGCTACCCCCGCCATACCCCCCCGGGGGCGTCCGCGGGGCGGAGTCTACGAATGCGGTGCATTCGTTGCCGAGCGTGACAGGGCCGGGTGCAAGGCGCACGCCAGCGCCCCCAACGCCTCCAAATCCAATTGTTCCGCGCGCACCCTGGGGTCGACGCCGCATGCGTTGCACGCGGCCTCAATGGTTGCGGCCGGCAGGCCGAGCCCGTGAGCAAGCGCGCCAAGAAGCATCTTCCGGCGTTGTCCGAACCCCGCCGCGACAATGCGGAAGAACTCCGCCGCGTCCGGCACCGTCACCGTCGGGCGGCCGAAGAGTACGATCTCTACGACCGCCGACTCCACGTCGGGTGCGGGCAGAAAGGCACCCCTCGGGAGCCGGCACACGACGCGGGCGGCCCCGCGGAACTGAACCGCGATAGACAACCGTCCGTACGATGCCGTCCCCGGGGAGGCCGTGATCCGGTCTGCGACTTCGCGCTGGACGGTCACCACGAGGCGGGAAATCCGCACGGCGGGATCGAGCAGACGAATCAGCACGGGCGACGCGATGTTGTAGGGAAGATTGGCCACCACTTTCCTTGGACCGGCCGGTGCGCCGCCGAACAACTCTTCCACCGGTATCTCCAGCGCATCACCCGCGACGATCCGGACGTTAGGATACGCGGAGAGGATCTCGGCGAGGACGGAGAGGAGCCGGCGGTCGAGTTCCACGACCGTAACGTACCCGGCCCGGGCGGCGAGCGCTTGCGACAGAGTGCCCAGTCCCGCCCCGATTTCGAGTACGCTGTCGTCCCGGGAGAGCGCTGCCGCCTCGATGATCCGGTTGAGCGCGCGCTCGCTCACGAGGAAATGCTGGCCGAAGCGCTTCAGGGGACGGATGCCGAACCGCCGTAGAAGAGCCCGCGTCGTCTGCGGCGTAGCCAGCGGGCGTTCCGGGACTTCTGTCACGGCGATTCAGCGAGACCTGATGGTCGCGTCGTTACCCCCGGCGTAGCCGCTCCAGGGCGTCGCAGGCCTGACCCACGCGCATACTGGCCACTCCGTAGACACAGGAGCGCACGCTGTGGGGTCGATACATCCGGTTGCATGTAAGCAAGGTTGGCCGGCGATACGTCGTTCTCCCGGCGCCGTCCGGGATTCGCGCGAGAGGCCGCGTTTCAACGACTCAGCAGGTAGACCTTGACCTCCTGGCGGCCGAACTGAACCGCCTCGCCGTAGTCATTGTAACAAAGGTCGATGCGGCGGCCCTGAATCGATCCACCCGTATCCCCGGCGACAGCGTACCCGTAGCCTTCAATGTAGAGTTGGGTTCCGAGGGGGATGAGCGATGGGTCCACGGCGACGACACCACGTTGCGCCACCATTCCCGTAGCGGTCCGGGGGCCCACACCGCCACCGAAGTTGTGGGGGCCGGGATAGTAGGCGGTCGCCTCCAACACCATGTACTCGCGTCCGGCAAACTCCCCGCGTGACGCTATCATCGCGCGCGTCCCGATCGCAAGGATCCGGGGCGTCGGCGCGCGGGTGACCGTCCAGGCCTGCGGCTCCATCACGGCCGGTTTGCCATTCGCGTATAGGACGCGAACGACGCGCTGTTTCGTTCCCGCGCGGCCAGCGCGGACGGCCGTGTTCCCCTTGAACAACGCCGCGTCGTGTACGACCTGCGAAGCATACGGGACTGTGCCGTACTCGATCCACGTATGCCACTCGCGCCGCTCGACTGTGATTCGTGCACCCGCCCACAGGACGGTCTGGGGCGCCGGATACACCTTGTCGTTGGGCCGAACTTGGACGCCCAACCCGCGAAGGGCGTCCTCAACTGTTTCGGCGGCGAGCCGCTCGTGACGGGGTCGCCCGCTGTCTACCAGCAGAAAGGGCACCGCCCGCACCACTTTGATCCGGATGTCCGGCCATACCGGCGTATCGAGTGCCGGCGCAACACTATCGCCGTTGTGTAGGGAGATTTTCCGAGAGGCAAGCACCGCGCCCACGGTCCGCTTGAAGGTCCGGATGGTGACGCTTTTCCCGTCCGCCGACACGTGGACCGTCCTGAGAATCGGCAAACCCCACGTTCCCGCGATCGTGACAATGGCTAGAAGGATACCAAGACCCAGACAGGCGTAGATAATCGATCGGAGGGACAACCGGAGACGTCTTGGGACAGCGCCGGTACCGCGAGGTATCGCCTCTTGCACGGGCTCCCTCCCTTGACGGTATCTGGCCGTCCCGGCCGTTAGCCCGGGACCCTCCACTTCCGACAGACGTACGAAGTCACCAAGAATTCAAATAGAAGTTTCGGACGGTGCCCTATCCGCTTCCGAAGCCCGGGCACTGCAGCGAACGGGGTGCGAGGCCTGGAGCGACAACGTGTGTGGTACGTCTCTGAGCTATAGACGGACTTCTACCGGTCGCATTATACCTTATAGACTAATTTCAATGCAAGAACGGCTGAGGTAAAGTTTCCAGGCAATTAGCTCGCGCATAGATGAACTGCCACCACGCCGGGAACAGAGATGTCATGGCTCGAGGTGGCGGTCTGACGACTTCTCGACCAGCTCGATGAGTACCCCATGCGTGGAGCGAGGATGGACAAACATCACCCGCGTCCCATGTGCTCCACGCCGAGGCGCGTCACCGATCAGGCCGAAGCCGGCGCACCGGGCCCGCACGACCGCCGCGTCGAGGTCAGGAACTTCAATTGCGACGTGATGCACAGCCCCACCCCTGGCAGCCAGGAACCGTTGGAGGGGATCATTCGTAGCGAGCGGTTCGATGAGCTCGATCGCGCCGAGACCGATCGGGATAAACATCACGCGAACGCCCTCGGACGGAAGGCTCTCCAGAGCCTGGGGCGCGAGCCCAAGCCGGTCGCAGAACACCTTCCCGGCATCCTCCAGGTGCCGGACAAGGACAGCCAAGTGGGTAAACCGGGGAGCCGGCACATCATTCGCTCTTTTCTCCCCGCCGGTCATCGAATGCGCGCCCGGTGAAGCAGCGCCTCGGCCGCCGTATAGGGGTCTATCTCGCCGCGGACGACGCTCGCGGCAAGGGCGTCGAGACTCTCGGCCCCCCCGGCTTCGAGCATCCGGTTCCTGAGCCGCGATTCCGCGATCATCAGGATCTCGTCCCGACGCCGGTCACGCCGCCGCTGCTCCAACAGGCCGTTCGCGGTCTGGTGGTCGCGGTGCCGGTCGATCTCGACGAGAACCGCCGTTACTCCCGATCCATCCACCGCCGTTGCCAGGAGTACGGGGGGCAGCCATCCTTCCTGATGCACCCCGAGTCCAAGCACCGTCTTGATCTCCATCGCCGTACGATCCGCATCTCCCCGGTCCGCCTTGTTGACCACGAAGAGATCCCCGATCTCCATCACGCCCGCCTTGAGCGTCTGCACACTGTCGCCCAGATGCGGCATCGTTACGACCACCACTGTGTCCGCGAGCCGCACGACGTCGACCTCGGCCTGGCCGGTCCCTACGGTCTCGACGAATACCACGTCGCATCCGGAGGCGTCGAGCACCTCCACCGCGCCAGCGGTCGAGGGGGCGAGCCCGCCCAAGTGACCATGAGTGGCCATGCTCCTCATGAAAACCCCAGGGTCGAGGCTGTGATCCTGCATGCGGATCCGATCACCCAGAATCGCGCCGCCCGTGAATGGGCTCGTGGGATCCACTGCGACGACGCCGACCCGCCGGTCGCTCCGGCGAACCTCCCCGATGAGACCCGCGATCAGGGTGCTCTTCCCGGCGCCCGGCGGCCCGGTCACACCCACGACGTAGGCGCGCCCAGTATGGGGGTGCAGCTCACGAAGTACTGTGATCGCCTCCGTGGGTCTGTTCTCGACAATTGAGATCAGCCTGGCCACCGCCTGGGGCGAACCACGAAGAATCTCGCGCGCCAGCGTCACCGGATCATACCACGACCGGCGGACGGTAGGCTCCGAACGTTCGCCGCAGTGTGTCACAGATCTCTCCCACGGTCGCGTACGCGCGCACGGCGTCCAGGATCAACGGTACCAGGTTGCCGCGTCCTTCCGCGCATCGACTCAGGGCGGACAGCGCGTCGGCACAGCGCGTCTGATCCCGCTCCGCCCGGACGCGGCGCAACCGAGCCTTCTGCCGGTCGGCAACCGCTGGATCCACCCGCAGAATCGCCGGTGGATGCTCATGGGGCGTCTGAAAACGGTTGACGCCCACGATCACTCGGTGCCCGTCCTCGACGTCCCGCTGATCCCGGTACGCCGCCTCACCGATCTCCCGCTGAACGTACCCCGTCTCGATCGCCGGAAGCATTCCACCGATCTTGCGGATCTGGTTCAGGTACTCAACCGCGCGCTTTTCGATCTCATTGGTAAGGTGTTCAACGTAGTAGGACCCGGCGAGAGGGTCGATCGTACCGGCGACCCCGGTCTCGTGGGCGACAATCTGTTGCGTCCGCAGCGCCAGGAGCGCCGATTCATCCGTGGGAAGCGCCAGCGCCTCATCCCGTGCGTTCGTGTGGAGGGACTGCGTCCCGCCGAGCACGGCCGCGAGCGCTTGCAGGGCGACTCGCACGACGTTGTTGGCCGGCTGCTGGGCGGTCAGCGCCACCCCCGCGGTCTGAGTGTGGAACCGGAGCACCCAGGACCGGGGATCCCGCGCGCCGAGCCACTCGCGAGTGATCCGCGCCCACAACCGGCGGGCGGCCCGGAACTTCGCGACCTCCTCAAAGAAATTCATCTGGGCGTCGAAAAAGAACGCCAGCCGCGGCGCCACGCGGTCGACATCCAGGCCGGCGGCCCGCGCGGCCTCGAGGTATGCCAGCGCATTTCCCAGCGTGAACGCGACCTCCTGGACGGCGGTCGCACCCGCCTCCCGGATATGGTACCCGCTGATGCTGATCGGGTTCCACCGAGGAAGCCGATCCGCACAGAACGCCAGCGTGTCCGTCACCAGCCGCATGGAGGGGCCGGGGGGGTAGATGTAGGTGCCCCGCGCAATGTACTCCTTCAGGATGTCATTCTGGGTCGTGCCGGCCAGCCGCGCTGGAGGCACGCCCTGCTGCTCGCCCACCGCGACGTACATGCACAGCAAGACCGCAGCCGTCGCGTTGATGGTCATCGAAGTGCTTACGCGGTCGAGCGGAATGCCTTCGAACAGTACCTCCATATCCGCGAGTGAATTGATCGCCACCCCGACCTTTCCCACCTCGGCCTCCGCCAGCGGGTGATCCGGATCGTAACCCATCTGCGTCGGCAGATCGAACGCGATAGAGAGGCCGGTCTGCCCCTGGGCGAGCAGATAACGGAACCGGCTGTTCGACTCCTCCGCACCCGCGTAGCCGGCGTACTGGCGCATCGTCCACAGCCGGCCACGGTACATGGTCGGGTAGATGCCCCGGGTGTACGGATACGCCCCCGGGAATCCCAGGTCACGCTCGTACTCGAGCCACGCGACGTCGTCCGGCGTGTAGACTCGTGCCACCGGGATCTGCGATGACGTCGCGAATGCCTCGTCCGGCTCGGGGGTGCCGCGGGACGCCCCACCGGGTAGCTCCTTCCCACCGGTCGCGTCGCTGGATGCCTTCTCCAAGTCCCCAGGCATGACATCCACCTCTCTCGCTTGCCCGCGCCTTCGCCAAACGGCTCCATGAGTGGCGGGAAGGGACCTTCGCCGACGGAAGCACAGATCCGCCCTTCCGCCGTCAGGCGATCGTCACCAGCACCTGCCCGCGCGATCTCGACGCCTGCGTCGACGTCCACGCCCCGGATGGTTCCGGCAGAGGCCGAGCGGGCATCCGGTCCATGCCAAACGCGGTGGCACGATGGGTGGCGAGCCGGTCGAGCTCGGTAGACGTGCCGGAATCGAGAAGGTCCGCCAGGCGCTCGCGCACAGTCACCTTGCCGGCCTCGTGCCGGCTCGCAACGCGCACCGGCCGCCGCCCCCTTCCAACCGAGCGCGG
>DASPUZ010000243.1:0-5434 GCA_035622635.1 bacterium
GTTAACGATCATCGTAGGACCGTAATACACGCGGTGTTGTCCGTTGGGCCCAGCACAAGTATAGTGAGCCCATGAGCACTCCCGCGGTGACTGCCTACGACCAGGCTGGGTTGATCGAGTTCCTGAAGGGAGTGCTGCTCCGGCGCGGAGCATCCCGATCGCGCTCGTGCCGTGGGACGAGGAGCTTCAAGCCGCGGGGGTGACTCGAGGGAGCGGCATTGCCTTCCACTGGCGGATGCGCCGGCTGGCCCGGCGGAAGGTGATGACCTCGATCAACGGACGTCGAGGAGGTCTGTCCTCTCGAAGTCCGATGGCAGACCCC
Organism: bacterium; assembly: GCA_035622635.1. Taxonomy (GTDB): domain Bacteria; phylum Sysuimicrobiota; class Sysuimicrobiia; order Sysuimicrobiales; family Segetimicrobiaceae; genus JAJPIA01. Next base: position 323 of record DASPUZ010000243.1, read on the forward strand.
ATGAGATGGAAAAATCGCAGCCATTCTGGAGATCCCTCATCGTGTTTGAGATTCTCGTTCCGGGCTCGGCCAACGGTCTCTACTGCTGTGGCCCAAGTATGTTGCATTCGGGTTCGCAACTGAATCTCAGTTCGCAAACCAAGGCCCGTGTGATCCTCTTCGTACACCAGGTGCAAACTTCGATAGCCGTCGTAACGTGGACGCAGGATGTAGTCATCTTCTCTTTCCCTGAGTCTCAACGCGCTCCTGAGTCGATCACGCAAGGCGTAGACCGTTGCCACGTCACGCACGACCGCGCGGCATCCTCCAAGATCCTGCATGTTCGTCAATCTTAGTCTTGGTATCCGCCTCAATTTCCACGTGATGGATTCCAGTCGCTTGAATCTCCGGGTCACGACGGCGTTACTGTCGAGACCAAGCGCCACTTCAGCGCGCTCCGGTTCGTAGCCTCTCTCAGGCATGTTGTTCTTCGCGCTCTGTCCTGCAGTCTAGGAACGACCGAGAAAGGGCATCGCTCTTGATAGATCCTAACGGTGGGAACAAGGAGGCAATCACGGAATGGCCGGCAGCAAAGACTCCCCTGACCTGCCCCCTCTATCTCAAGGACGATACGTCTATGTCATCCACATTGCGCGGCGAAGTTTCGCCGGCGGGTACGAATGGGAAGTCATGCGCAGCCGCGACGACCAGAGCCCTCGTCCCATCGCCTTGGGACCCGATCCAGTGTGCCGTGGGACCGCACGAAGCTGTGACGAGGCGCAACGAAAAGCTTTGGCGGCGCGGAAGACCATTATGTTGCAGTATCGCGTCGCCGACATGCCGCGCTGAGGGGCCCCTCTTCCGGATTCGCCGCGAACATCCCGGCTAAGAGCGTCCACCTCACTTTGCCGGGGGCCATCGAGTCACAGCGAAGTCAGAACTGCGCTGCTTCCCCGCGAGTGGACGACACGATGTTGGCCCGAGCCCTCCGGAGCCGCCGTCATGAGATCGAGCACGTATGCTGTCTCCACGCACACCGGCCGTTGGGCTCGTAACGCCAGGCACCCCCTCTAGCCTAACGAGCAGCTGGCTAGGAGAATGTTCCGCGATCCGCCAAGGAGTTAGCGGAGGATTATCGATTCATGGCGGAGCGATTCTTCAGGGCCACAGCCCTGGCTGGGGATCTGCACCTGACCGACTTCTACGATTGGGACGCATGGGAGACACGACAACTCCAGTATCGTGATGAGGCCGAGGTCAAATGGCTCATGCGCATGGGCGCCGGTGAGCACCGCATTGTCCGCACGGTTGAGAGCTTGACGCCGCTCTTGAGGACTCTGTCTCTCCGCGCGGCATTTACCTCTACATCAGCGAACGCCTCGTCGGAGAGGCGAAGCGCCGGTGGGAAGCGATGAAGCAGAAACGAAACCGTTAGCCTTCCTCGGGCGTGGACACGGTAGCTTCTTCCCTGGCCAGCACCATCGACGAGCCGACCGACACACACGCTACGGGAACGCAGACCGTCATCTCGTGGCTGGTGGAGGCTGACTCAACCCCCGCTGCCCCCGAGCTATTCTAAAGCGCATCCCCGCTTTGGGCCGACAAGATTCGCCAGACCGGCGCCTGTGCGTTTGCGCACAAATGGCACCGTCATCTCGCGGGGACCACTGAGCGCAAACTGACCCGATCGCTCCACACGGTCCCCTGCGGGTCGCGTCTTGTGGTACAGCAAGAGGCCATGAGGGCCGCCCCTGGACGGGCAACACGTCGCTGCGGGCACCAATATCAGGTCTTCACCCGATACCCGTGACGATCGGTATCCGCCACATTTCCGCCAACTCCCCAAGAGACGCCTATTTCGACCGAGAAAGGCTGATGAGCGCCGGGAGCAGACCCAAAAGGTTCGTCCTCGCCGCCGCGATAGAGGGCCGATTACGTTTCCCTGGGTTGCCCTCGCCGGGACCGTGGGACCCGAGCCGCCTGACGTACGTGACGTATTGGACCGCGCAGGACCCGGGAGCCGGCTCGCTCCAGGGACGAGAGCGGATCGTGCTGAGTGTTGAGGAACTGGATCACGTCCTTGTAATTTCGCACGGTATCCCAGCCCCCATTCACCTGTTCATCAGCGACGCTCTCTTAAGCCATGCGCAAAAGAAGTGGGACGGCAGCGGGACATGAGTACGCCATCCGAGGTGCCCCGGTATTGCGACACGGACCTCGTTTGGTGACTAGGGCGACCCCGACCGAATGCGGGGTGGTTGACTTGGCTTTGGCGGATCCCAGAAAGATCCGATCGTGGTCCGCCTGCTCACGCCTACGACCGCCCGACCCTCGGCATGCGCGGCCGTCCCGAACAACGGATCATTGGAGCACGATCATTCGTTCTGTGCATCAAGGCCTACCTCGAGACGCACCGTGCCCGCAGCAATCTCTCCAAGCGCAACCGTCAACCGTCACACTTAGCACTCACGGTATCGACCATCGGCAAGTACCCGCCCTTCAACCGACGTGCGCGCTTCGCCCCACCATTGATCAAAGCGTAGACTCTCGCCACGGCATCATCGTGTCGGCCGTTGGTGTCCGCAGGGTGGCAGATGACGGTGGATAACGCCCTGGCGTTGCTGCCGCGTCAGCACGTTCCCTCCCCGCACACACAGCTCAGCTGAGCGCCTCGATCTGTTGAAGTTCCTCCCGGCGCCCCAGCAGGACCAGTTTGTCGCCGGGACCGAGGACGTGCTCGCCCCTGGGCAGAGGAATCAGTTGTCCCCCGCTGTAGAGCGCGACGATCACGACCCCGGCCGACTGCTCTCGTAGCACCCCCAGCGACATCTCCGCCAGCCGGGACCCGGGCACAATCGTGACCTCCTCAAGCATCAGCTGTTCCCGGCCTGTGTGCAGCACGGTCTCCACGAACTCCACGGCCGCCGGCCGAAGGGCGATCATCGCCAGGCGCTGGCCGGCGATGTGGTAGAGGGAGAGCACCTGGCTGGCCCCGGCGCGCCGTAGCTTCTCGATGGCATCGTCGGCGTCCGCCCGGGCTACGATCAGCAGGTCTGGCCGCAGGACCCGGGCCGAGAGCACGATATACACATTGTTGGCGTCGGAGCCGGTCACGGTTACCAAGCCGCGGGCGCGATCCACGCGCGCCTGGGTGAGCACCTGGTCGCTCGCGGCATCCCCGCACACCACCGGGAAACCGTCAGCCTCAGCCGCCGCCGCCAGCGTTTGATCGGCATCAACGACGACCACCGGACTCCGCTCGCGACGGAAGACCTGCGCTACCCGTCGGCCGACGCGGCCATAACCGCAGACAATGAAATGATTGGTCAATCCGGCCAGCTCTGCGTCCATCTTGCGCCGCCTCCGTTGCTCGGACCAATTGATCGACAGAAGCCAAGTGAACAGGGCGCCCAACGTGTACAGGACGCCGCCGACTCCGACGAAGATCAATACAATCGTGAACACCCGGCCGGGTAGTGAGAGGGGGCGAACCTCATTGTAGCCGACGGTCGTGACGGTGATGACGGTCATGAACAGGGCGTCCATGAAGGACCATCCCTCAATCACCATGTAGCCGGCGGTTCCCAGCGCGAGGGTCAGGACCAGCACGATCACAGGACCACGGAGCTGCCGGAAGCCAGTCAAAGAGGCACCTGTCCGTTCAGAAGACTGAAGACGACCACCTGCATAAACCCGAAGGGAGGCACAACCCGCAAGGCTTGGGTTCCCCCGCACCGGCGCAGATCTGACTGCGATTATAGCTACGGCGGGACTGCAAGGTCAAACCCGAGACCTGCGCCGGTAATGGGAGGCCGTCTCTCCTGCTAAGAAGGCCTCTTATTCATACAGATGACATCATTTGTCTTCTGCCGAGTGGCACGGGAATTGGTCTGGCTGTGCACATGCTCGCGCGTATCTCCGTAACACTGTAGCGATGTGGTCAGATACCCAATCCTGCGGGCGTAAACCCAACTGGCCCTCCCGCACGCGGGTGTTAGTGACCTCGCCGGAATGGATCACGTTGCGCACCAAGGTGGTGCGGACCCTGGCCCCCTTCCCCGACGCTCGGCAGGCCGTCATGGCCGCGTTGGCCGAGGGATCTGATTATGCCGCGTGACGCCCTCGCGGCGGACCTCCTGGCGGCCCTGGACCCGCTCGCTTCGTGGGTCCCCTACCAGCGCGACCCGTTGGTTTCTTTCAGGACATCCTGGGCATCCACCCGTGGCGGCGGCAACGCGCCGGCTCGTGGCGTCCGTGATGGGGTGGAAGGACGAAGCCTTCCTCGCGGATCTCCGCGACAAGACACGCCGCGGCATGATGGGCCAGGTGTCCCGTGGGCTCAGCGCCGGCGGGCGCACCTACGGCTACCGCAGCGAACCTGTCGTGAACGAGGCGGGCGTCGTCGTGGGCTCCCGCAAGGTGATCGATCCGGCTGAAGCAGAAGTTGTGCGGTACATCTTCCGCCTTTACCTCGAGGGGCATGGATCTCGGGCAATCGCCCACCGGCTCAACGAAGAGGGCGTTACCCCGCCCCGTGCCGCGGCGAATCATCGCTTGCGCGGGTGGGTGCCCGCCACCATCGGCGGGGATTCCACCCGAGGACTGGGCATCCTGAACAACCCGCTCTACATCGGGCGAGCCGCCTGGAACCGCAGCATGAAGCTACGCGATCCCGACACGGGCAAGCGGACGATGCGGCCGCGGCCGCCCGAGGAGTGGGTGTGGGCCGATGTCCCCGAGCTCCGCATCATCCCACAATCGGTATGGGACGAAGCGCAAGCGCGGCGGACGCAGCACCAATACACCCTGTCCGGTGGCACGAGAGGGTCGCGTCCAAAGTACTTGCTCACTGGATTACTTCGGTGCGGGGAATGTGATGCCAATTACGTCGTGACTATGAAACATCCTAAGCAGCACGTGTACGGGTGCGCCGGTCACAAGGAACGCGGAGTGGCGGTGTGCGGGAACGGGCGTACGGTGCGCCGCGACGTGATCGAAACGCTGACGCTCAACTACGTGTTCAAGGATCTCTTCGCACCCCACCGGATCGCCTATCTTTCCGCAGCGGTGGACGAAGCCTATGCGCGCGCGATGGCGGAGCCCAATACGCTCGTGCAGGAGCGCGAACAGGCG
>DASPUZ010000244.1:0-17143 GCA_035622635.1 bacterium
CGTAGCCGCGCATCAGCCGCGCAAGCCCGGCCACGCGCTCGCAGATGATCGGGTTACGCTTGTGCGGCATTGCGGACGACCCCGTCTGGCCGGCGTGGAACGGCTCCTCCACCTCGCGCAGCTCGGTGCGCTGCAGGGTCCGGATCTCGGTCGCGATCTTCTCGAGCGTCCCCGCCACGACGGCCAGGTGCGCCAGATACTCTGCGTGTCGGTCTCGCTGGAGCACCTGCGAGGACACGGGGGCGGCACGGAGGCCCAGTCGCTCGCACACGAACGCCTCGATCTCTGGAGGGGTGTGGGCGAACGTCCCGACCTCGCCGGAGAGTTTGCCGACCGCGATGATCTCGCGGGCGCGCCGCACCCGATCGAGCCCCCTCCCGACCTCGGCGTACCACAGCGCAGCCTTGAGGCCGAACGTGACCGGTTCGGCCTGGACCCCGTGCGTCCGCCCGGCCATCACCGTGCGCCGGTGGACCCGTGCCAGCGTCCCCAACGCGGAGCGCAGGCGTTCAAGCCCGGCCACGAGAATGTCCGCGGCACGCACCATCAACACGGACAGCGCCGTGTCCACGACATCGGACGATCCCAGCCCCTTGTGCAGGAATCTCGCGTCCTCACCGACTGTCTCCCCGACCACGCGCAGGAACGCCACGACGTCGTGCCGGGTCTCCTTCTCCTCGATCTCGTCGATCCTGGCAGCGCTCGTGACCTGCGCGCGCTCGCGCAGGCGCCGGGCCGCGTCGGCCGGGACGAGCCCGAGCATCGCCTGCGCCTCCGCGGCGAGCAGCTCGATCTCCAGCCAGGTGGCGAACTTTGTGTCCTGGCTCCACAGCACGGCCATCTCCGGAGACGTGTACCGGGGAATCACGGGATGCCCTCCTGTGTGAAGATCACGTCGGACCGCCCTGCCCCGACCCCGATCATCGCGATCGGCACGCCGACGATCTCCTCGATCCTGCGCAAGAACGCACGAGCCTCGACGGGGAGATCGGTCAAGTGACGGGCGCCGTGCGTCGACGCGTGCCACCCGGGCAGGTCCTCGTAGATCGGCTCCACCCGGGCCATCGCGGCGGTGTGCGGCACCGTGTGCAAGGTGCGCCCGTTGAGGCGGTAGGCGACCGCGATCCGCACGAGGTCAAACGTGTCGAAGATGTCGAGCTTCATGACGGCGAGGTGCGTGAACCCCGCGACCTCCGCAGCGAACCTCGCCGCGACACCGTCGAACCAACCGCATCGTCGCGGCCGCCGCGTGGTCGCTCCATATTCCTGCCCCAACTCTCGGATGCGATCCCCGATCTCGCCGCGCAGCTCCGTGGGCATCGGCCCCGAACCCACCGCGGTCGTGTACGCTTTGGCGATCCCGAGGACCCGCGTGATCCGATACGGCGGAATCCCGGCGCCGGATGACGCCCCCCCGGGCAGGGTCGTCGAGGACGTCACGTAGGGATACAGGCCCCAGTCGAGATCGCGCATCACTCCGAGCTGGCCCTCGAGCAGAATCATGCGGTCGGCTCGAAGCGCCTCCTGCATGAGCGGATGTGTGTCGGTAATGTACGGGCGCAGCCGATCGGCCCAGTGCATGCACGCGGCGAGCATCGTCTCCGCATCGACCTGCTCGTGCCGGTAGACCCCGCGGAACAGCGCGGTCTTCCGCCCGGCGACAAACCTGACCTGTTCGGCGAGGTGGCCCTCTTCCAGCAGGTCCCCGACCCGGATGCCGATTCGCGCGGCTTTGTCGCTGTACACGGGCCAGATTCCCTGCTTGGTCGTGCCGTGCGGCGCGCCGCCGCGGGCGACCTCCTCCAGTTCATCCAGGGCGATGTGGTACGGAAACACGAGATGGGCCCGCTCATCGAGCCATAGCCTGCCGACCGTCGGCATGCCCACGCCTTCCACCTCGTCGATCTCCCCAAGCAGCACGTCGGCGTTTACGACGACACCGGGACCGATCACGCACTGGGCCGCCGGGTGGAAGATGCCGGACGGCAGCAGGTGCAACCGAAACGTCCCGTGTTCGTTCTGGATCGTGTGGCCCGCGTTGTTGCCACCGTTATAGCGCACGACAACGTCGGCGTGGGCCGCCAGGGTATCGATGACCTTCCCCTTCCCCTCGTCCCCCCACTGTGCTCCAACGACCGCGGTCACCGGCACCTAGCGCGCCTCCCTGGGCGGCACCATGCCCGCCTCCGACGAGGCGATGCGCGCCGCCTTCTCCTCCACCTGAGCGGCCAACTTCGTCTGGTACCCGCGGTACCGCTCTCGGAGCGCAGGCTCGGCCACGCCGAGGATCTGCACGGCGAGCAGCGCGGCGTTCCGGGCACCGCCGATCGCGACAGTCGCCACCGGCACCCCGGCAGGCATCTGGACGGTGGACAGGAGCGCGTCGAGGCCGCCGAGGGCGCCGCCGGGAAGCGGCACGCCGATCACCGGGAGTGCCGTTCGCGCCGCGATCGCGCCAGCGAGGTGCGCTGCGGCTCCTGCGCCGGCAATGAGCACCTGGATCCCGCGTCCCTCGGCCTCGGCCACGTACCTCTCGACACGGTCGGGCGACCGATGAGCCGACGCGATCGTCAGCTCGTAGGGGACGCCGAAGTCCGCGAGCACCCGTCCCGCCTCCTGCATGACCGGCAGATCAGAGTCGCTCCCCACCACAATCCCCACGCGCACTGGCGTACCTGCCGTCGGGGTCATCTCCTTGCCTCCTCAGCGTTCTGCGTTCGCGTCGTCACCCCGGCGTGATCACCTGGGGGCGCCGCAGTTCTGGCCCACGCGGTAGGCCCAGAAGCAGGTTCTACGCCTTCGTTATATCCGTCCGCGTCGTTCCCCCCGCGTTGCCACGCAAGGCGGCCGTCGGTGCGCCAATGTCGCGGCGCAGCGTCTTCCCGTCGAACGCGATGGCGTCCGCCGCCCTGTACGCACGCCGCCTTGCGACATCGAGCGTGTCGCCGATCCCGACGAGGTTGAGGATACGCCCGCCCGCGGTCACGACCTGGCCGTCCTTCACCGCGGTCCCGGCGTGAAACACGAGCGTGTGCGGCTCGCTCGCCGCGCGGTCGAGTCCGGTGATGGCGTCGCCGGCCCGTGGGCGCTCCGGATAACCCTCGGCGCACAACACCACGCATACTGCGCTCCCGGAACGCCACCGAAGCGCGAGCCGGTCCACGCGCCCAGCGAGCACCGCATCCGCGACCTCGATCAGGCCGGTCTCCAGGAGCGCGAGCAACACCTGCGCCTCCGGGTCACCGAACCGGACGTTGAACTCCAAGACCTGCGGTCCATCCGGGGTCAGCATGATGCCGGCATACAGCACACCCCGATACGGCCGCCCCTCCTCCGCCATCGCCCAGAGTGCCGGCGCGAGGATCGTGTCAACGATACGGTCGAGCGTCCCCTCGCTCATATGCGGCCACGGTGCGATGGCCCCCATGCCGCCGGTGTTGGGGCCGCGGTCTCCATCGCCGACGCGCTTGTAATCCCGGGCCACGATCAGGGGGACAAGATGCACGCCATCGCAGATTGCGAAGACGCTGACCTCCTCACCGAGGAGCACATCCTCGACGACCACGCGCGCGCCGGCATCGCCGAATCGTCTTCGCGTCATCATCGCCTCGACGGCCGCCACACCTTCGGCGGGGGTCCCGGCTACCACGACCCCCTTGCCCGCGGCAAGCCCGTCGGCCTTGATTACGAGCGGCCGCTCGGCCTGACGAACGTATGCTGCGGCCGCGCTATCGTCATCGAAGACCCTGAACGGAGCGGTCGGAATCTCGTACCGGGCGCACAGCTGCTTCATGAAGACCTTGCTGCCCTCAAGCTCGGCAGCCGCCCGGGTCGGCCCGAACACCTTGAGCCCGCGGGCCGCAAACACGTCGACCACACCGGCAGCGAGCGGCGCCTCAGGGCCAACGATGGTCAGATCAGCGTTCAGGCGGCTCGCCCGGCCTGCGAGGGCTTCGAGATCGAGCGGGTCACACGGGATGCACTCGGCAACCTGCGAGATGCCAGGATTGCCGGGTGCGCAGAAGACTGTAACATCCCCGTCGCGCCGGAGGGCCCACGTGAGCGCGTGTTCTCGGCCTCCAGATCCCACCACGAGGACTCTCATCGAGCCGTCCATCCCGTGCAACAGACCGTCATCGCACAGGTAAAGTTCGTCTTTTCCGGTCGCTGCTGCAGAGAATAGCGCGACGTGACCAAGTTCACTATAGCATAGGCTAATGACGGTGCCAAGCAGCGCTTTGAATGTTCGTGTTTTGTCGGCTATCCCGTGGTGAAGGCAAGGAAAGCCGCGTATGGCGCCGAAAATGGAACTACTCCTCCCGAGGAGGTCTTCGCAGTCCGCGCCGTCATCACAGGGATTGGAGCGGTCACCCCCGTGGGCCTGTCGGCACCGGGGACCTGGGCCAGCCTCCTCGCGGGTCAGAGCGGCGTTCGCCCGCTGACCCGCTTCGAGGCATCGCCGTATCCCGTCAGGATTGCGGCGGACGTACCCGGGTTTGATCCCCTCGCGGTCATGACCCGCAAGCGGGCTCGCCGAACGGCCAGGTTCGCGCAGTTCGCAATCGCGGCCGCACACGAAGCGCTGCAAGACGGCGCTCTCACGCTCACGGACGATCTGCTCGATCGAATCGGCGTGACCGTGGCCACCGCACTTGGCGGTGTCAGCGAGATCGACGCCGAGGCCCAGCATCTCTACGGCGGAGCCCCGAATCGTGTCACGCCGTTTCTACTTCCCATGATGATCGCGAACATGGCAGCCTCGGCGGTCAGCATCCAGTTCGGCATCCGGGGGCCGTCGAACACGTCCGTCGGCGCGTGTGCGAGCGGCGCGATCGCCCTTGCGGAAGCTCGCCGTTGGATCGTCGACGGCGACGCGGACTACGTGCTCGCGGGCGGCACCGAGGCGGCGATCACCCCTTCTGTTTGGGCGGCGCTTTGCGCACTCGGGGCGCTCAGCACGCGCAACGACACCCCCACCCAGGCGAGCCGCCCGTTCGACCGCGACCGCGACGGGTTCGTCTACGGCGAGGGCGCGGTGGTGTTTCTCGTGGAACGAGAGGACGTCGCGCGACGGCGCGAGGCGCGCATTTACGCGGAATTGGCCGGCGATGCACTCACGAGCGACGCGTATCACGAGACCGCGCCGCGGCGGGACGGCGACGTGGCGGCCCGCGCCATCCGTCAGGCACTGCGCACCGCCGGCGCCCGGGCGGAAGACGTGGATCTGGTGGTCGCGCACGGTACGGGGACACCGCTCAACGACACCGCTGAGACCTCGGCGATCAAACAAGCTCTCGGGGCCGAGGCAAGGAGGGTGCCGGTCACCGCCCCGAAGAGCATGGTGGGCCACCTGATCGGCGCCGCGGGCGCGCTCGCGGCACTGGTAGGTGTGCTCGCGATCCACACGGGCGAGATCCCGCCGACGATCAACCTCGAGCATCCCGATCCTGCGTGCGATCTCGACTACGTGCCCCTCGTCGCGCGGCACGCGCGTGTTCGGCTGGCCGTCGCGAACGCGTTCGGGTTCGGCGGCCAAAACTGCGTCGTCGCCGTCCGCGCCCTGGAGCGGTAGGACCAGCCGCCCACGCCACCGAACTGCACTCCGAGATCTAGACCCCTCTCGTACCTCGACTCGTGGACACCGAAGGATCGGCGGCGCGATCCGCCGCCGAACGATCCTGAAATGCGCGTGACAGGAGGCGAAGTCGTGTTCGAGGGCACATTCGCGGGGCGCATCGCGCTCGTCACCGGTGCCTCGCGCGGCATCGGCCGGGCGACGGCGGAAGCACTCGCCGGCGGGGGTGCGGCTGTCGTGGTGCACTACCATCGGAACCAGGCGCTCGCGGAGGACGTTGCCGCCGCGATCAGCGGCCGCGGCGTGCGCGCGTTCGCCGCCGGTGCAGACTTGGAGAAGCCCGAAGAGATCGACCGGCTGTTCGACCGGGTCGCATCGGAGTTCGGTGCGCTCGATTTTTTCATCGCAAACCACGCGGCCACCGCGTTCAAGACGACGCTTGACGCCAAGCCGCATCATCTCCAGCGCACGTTCGACCTGATCGTGCGGTCGCTCGCGTTGTGCGTCCAACGGGCCGTTCCGCTGATGCAAGGACGCGAGGGGGCAATCGTCACCATCAGCGGGCAGGGCACCGTCGAGATGCTGCCTCGGTACGCCATCCTGGCATCGGCGAAGGCCGCCATGGAGACATGGACGCGATACGTCGCCTACGAGCTCGCTGGACGGGGCATCACGGCCAACTGCGTGAGCCCCGGCGTGATCGAGACCGACTCCGCGAGATTCTACGGCGGGGAGCGGTTCGCGGAGTTCGATCGCCTGGTGTCGAGCTTTACGCCGCGGGGGCGGATGGGAACACCCGAGGACGTGGCGGCGGTGGTCGCGTTCCTGTGCAGTCCCGGGGCGCGGTTCGTCCTCGGACAAACCATCGTCGTGGACGGCGGCCTCAGCCTCGTCTCGGCGCCGTTCGAAGTATTCCAACGACAGGAGAAGGCGCGCTCATGAACAAGGTCATCAGTGCCGACGAGGTCATCGCGGAGATCCCGAACGGCGCCACAGTCGCGATCGGCGGCTCGTCGCTTTCCCGCAAGCCGATGGCGCTCGTGCGCGCCCTCGCGCGGAGCGACCGGCGCGATCTGCGCATCATCGTCAACGTCGGCGGCCCCGAGGTAGACCTGTTGCTCGGCACCGGTAAGGTGGCCGAGCTCATCTTCGCCTTCGTCGGGTTCGAGGTCATGGGGTTGGCGCCGCACTTCCGCCGGGCGCGGCAGGAGGCCACGGTCAAGTTCCAGGAGTGGACGGAGTACACGGTGATCGCGGGGCTCGATGCAGCAATCAAAGGCGTGCCGTTCCTCCCCACGCATTCCACGCTCGGCACGGACGTCTTGCGAGTCAGTACGGCGTTCAAAACGATTCAGGATCCGTTCGACGGCGACACGCTGGTCGCCGTCCCGGCGCTCCGCCCGGACGTCGCACTCCTCCACGTCAACCTCGCCGATCCCCAGGGCAATGGCGTGGTCCTCGGGGACGGGCACATGGACGCGCTGTGCGCCAAGGCCGCGCGCAAGACGTTCCTCTCGGCGGAGCAGATCCTGCCTCCCGAGCGCCTGCAGACGTACGGGCGGGACGTGCACGTCTTCCGGACGACGGTGACGGGCGTCGTCGCGGCGCCGTGGGGCGCCCACTTCACCGGGTGCGCGCCGGACTACCGGGCCGACCTCCAGCATGTCCAGGAGTACCTGGCCGCCGCAAGAGACGGCTCCGGATGGCACGAATACCTTGAGCGTTACGTCCACGTGAGCCACCGCGACTACGTCCGCGCGCTCGGCGGGGAGCGGACGCTCGACGAGCGCCTGCGGGTGTAGGGGATCGTCACCGAAACGTGATGGAGGTATGCACGGACGTGACGGGACCGCCCGACGCGGGCGTTCGACGCCCGGGCTCCTCGCAGCATGGGCCCGGGAGACGGAGGGCAGACCCACGCGTCCCGACTCTTGCCGAGCAGGAGCGACTATGCATGTGGGGGAGAGCGCGATGGCGGACTACAGCATCGACGAACTGATCATCACCTGCATGGCACGGGAACTGCGCGGCGAGTTCCTCGTGAGCTCCGTGACCGCGTTTGGATCCATCGCGGCGCACCTCGCAAAGAGCACGCACGCGCCGGAACTGGCGGTGCTGTCGACGCCCGAGTCCGGCATGGACGCGGTACCTCTGCCGACCCTGTCGCTCGGCCAGTTCCTGACGGAGAACCAGCGGGCGATCCCGCTGACGATGGAGGACATCTTCGACGCGATCTTCACCGATCGGTTTCGCATCTGGATCAACCCGGCGCAGATCGATCAGCAAGGCAACGTCAACATCTCCGCGATCGGGCCGTGGGACAAGCCCAAGGTTGCGTTGGTGGGCTCACGCGGCATTCCCGAGGACACGAGCCACCTCTCCCAGGGCTTGTACTACCTGACCCAGCACTCGCCCCGCACCGTCGTCGATCACGTGGACTTCATCAGCGGTGCCGGCTACAATCCCGAGCGCCAGCGGACGCTCAAGGGCCGCGGCGCCCCGACCTGCCTGGTCACCAACCTCGGCGTGTTCGGGTGGCACCCTGACTCCGGCCGGATGTTTGTGCGCACCCTCCACCCCGGCGTCACGCCCGACATGGTTGGCGACGCCACCGGGTTCGCAATCGAGATCGGCGCGGACACCCCTGCCACCCAGCCGCCGACGGCGGAGGAGATCGCCATCATCCGCGCCGCCGACCCGCTCGAGGTGCGCAAGTTCGAGTTGCTGTCAGGCAAGGAAGCGGCGGAGAAATTCGTTGCCATCTACGAGCGCGAGCGCCAGGCGCTGCACGCCGCCTGGCCGCGTCGCCGCCAGTAGGGCCGCGGGGTGGACGTCGCGGCCGTAGGGCCCCTGCACGGCCGGCGCGCCGTTGTGACGGGCGGCGGACGCGGAATCGGCCGGGCGACCGCCCTCCGCCTAGCCGACCTCGGTGCCGACGTCGCGGTCATCGCCCGAACGGAGCCGGAGATCTCGCGCGTCGCCTCCGAGATCGAGAAGCGAGGCGTCCGCGGTATCGCGCGGCCCGCCGATCTGACCACATTTGCCGCGTGCCGCGCCGCGATCGAAGGCGCAGGCCAGTCGCTGGGGGGACTCGAGATCCTGGTCAACAACGCCGGGTGGACGCTCACAAGCGCTTTTCTCGAGGAGGAAGAGTCGTATTGGCGGCATGTGGTGGACGCCAATCTCTGGAGCACCGTGTTCTGCAGCCGCGTTGCGCTCGAATGGATGAGCGCGCACGGGGGCGGAACGATCGTCAACGTGGCGAGCGACGCGGGACGTGTGGGGACCGCGGGCGAGGCCATCTACTCGGCGGCCAAGGGGGGGGTAATCGCCCTCACGCGGTCGCTGGCGCGCGAGATGGCCCGGCACCGCGTGCGCATCAATTGCGTCTGTCCCGGCCCGACCGAGACGGCGGTTCTCGCCGCGAGTCGCAACGACCCCGAGCACGCCGGCAAGATCGAGCGTATGATCCGACTGATCCCGATGCGCCGCGTCGCGCAACCCGAGGAGATCGCCAACGCGGTGGCATTCTTCTGCGGCGACTCCTCACAATACATCACCGGCCAGGTGCTGAGCGTGTCCGGCGGGCTCACGATGGTGTAGCCGTAGTGGAGCCACAGGAGTAGTCCCCATGACGGAGTTCAATCAGTCCGCCCGCACAGGCCGGCCACGGGAGGTCCCTGCCCGATGACCACCGACCGCACCCCGATTCGCATCGCGGTCGACTGCATGGGAGGCGACCGCGCGCCCCGGGAAATCGTGGCCGGCGCACTCGCGGCGGCGGACGTCTACAACCTGCGCCTGCTGCTGGTCGGCGTCCCCGAGGACGTGACGCCGTTCCTGCCACCTCGGGCGGCCTCGCGTGCGGGCGAACCGGCGGCGCCGACGGCAGAAGTACCCGGCGTGGAGGTGGTGCCGAGCGACCGTGCCGTGCCCGAGGGCGCCCCCCCGCTTGCGACGCTCCGGGCGATGCCCAATGCCTCGATGTCCGTGACGATGCGCCTCGTCCACGAGGGACGGGCGGAAGCTGCGGTAAGCGCGGGCAGCACGGGCCCCACCCTGCTCGCCGCGATCCGCGAGATTGGGATGATCGAGAGGGTGCGGCGCGCCTGCGTTGGCCGGCAGATTCTCGAGATCCATCCGGAGACGTTTCTGATCGACCTCGGCCCGACGATCGATTGCGAGGCGGATCACCTGGTCGAGTTCGCAACGATGGGCGCGACGTACATGCGCGTCTTCGGTGGGATTCCCGAGCCCACGGTGGCGCTCCTCAGCAACGGCAGGGAACCCGGCAAGGGCAACAAAGTCGTCAAGCAGGCGGCGGAGCTTCTGGGCCGCAGCGGACTGCGGTTCGTGGGGTT
Source organism: bacterium (assembly GCA_035622635.1). Lineage (GTDB taxonomy): Bacteria > Sysuimicrobiota > Sysuimicrobiia > Sysuimicrobiales > Segetimicrobiaceae > JAJPIA01. The sequence continues at coordinate 9,937 of DASPUZ010000244.1, forward strand.
CGTCGAGGGCCACCATCTCGCGGCCGGGGAAGTGAACGTCGTTGTGTGTGACGGCTTCGTCGGCAACGCCGTGCTCAAGACCGTCGAGGGGCTCGGGCGCGAGGCCGCGAAGTGGCTCCGCCGCGAACTCGCGGCCGAGTTACCGCCCGGCCGGCTTGGCGAGGTTGCCGATCGGTTGATCGCGTGGACGAACCCCGTTGAGATGCACGGCAGCCTACCGCTTCTCGGCGTGCGCGGCAACGTCGTCATGGCCCACGGGGCATCGGATCGGGCGGCGATCCAGGCCGCGATCGGGCAGGCGGTCCAGGCGGTCCGCGGCGGCTTTGTAGCGAAGCTGCGCGCGGCGCTCGCCGAGACCCGCGGCCGTATCAGCCGCACGAGCGCGACCTAAGAGGCGCTCATAATGTGAGGACGCCGGCGTGCCCCCATGAACGTGGGGATCATTTTCGGGAAGGATCCCTAGCGATTGGCGAGCGCGAGCTTGACCCCGAGCGCGAAGAACGCGCCGGCGACGGTACGGCGCAGCCACGTCATCACCTGCGGACGTGAGACGACGTGGGTGCGGACCGAGGCGGCGAGCAGCCCGTACCCAACAAACACGACGAACGTCAAGAGCATGAACACGACACTGAGCGTGAACATGCGCGAGAGCGGATGCCGCTCGTTGACGCTCACGAACTGCGGCAGGAAAGCGAAAAAGAAAATCGACAGCTTTGGATTGAGGAGGTTGATCAGGACGGCGGTAACGATCACCTGGATGGCGGACCGGGCCCCGACCTTTTCTTCCACGCGGAGCGCACCCTGCTCTCTCAGCGTGTTCCAGGCCATGTAGAGAAGATAAACGACGCCCACGTACTTGAAGGTCTGGAAGGCAAGCGCGCTCGCATGCAGGAGCGCCGCCAGGCCCATGATCGCCGCAGCCATGTGAGGGACGATGCCCATCGTGCAACCGAACGCGGCGACGACGCTGGCACGGGATCCGCGCGAGAGGCCGGCCGCCAGCGTGTAGAGAACGCCGGTCCCGGGGGCAACGATCACGACGAGCGACGTGACGAGAAAATCGATGCTCAAGGCGGCATCCCTCTCGGCATCCCGCCGTCGTTTTCGACGACGTCATGCCCATCGATTGGCTCGAGCGTCACCCCGATGTGGCGCAGATCGCGGCCTACTTCTCCGTCGGCACGGCGTTAACCCTGCCCCGGGGTCGTTCCTGCGCCGACGTCCTGCCGACCGCATCCGGTCGAAGACCTGCCACCCCATACGGAGAGAATGGATCGATAGGCAATCGACACAAAGGATCTTCACTTCGGCATCGAATTTATCTACCGAGAGTGATCCGGATCCGAAGTGGAGGCGAAGGAGGATAACGAAATGGCAGGTGCTTCATCACACGTACGTCCGATCTATCTTGTATGTCTAGCCGTGATCACGATAATCGGGGTGGCCCTTGGCGTCTCTCTCAACAGTGGTCCGTTGCAGGCACAGCCGCCCGGGCACTTCAACGCGCACCCGGTAAACTGGCATGACTACCACCAGAATTTCTCTGCGCGATGCGCCCCTCGACCAGACAGCCACGGCCGCTGGGGGCTACAGCGGCAATGGGACTCGTGGTGCAAACAGAACCTGCGCTATCGTGCTGCTCAACCGGATCCACAGTGGCACCGAGATCATCCCTGGGATCGTGGTAACTCGTCCGACCGCGGGCCCGCTGGGCAGAAGTAGCCCCTCTTAAGCATCAACGCACAACCCGTCAAGACGGGGCGCCGGTGCGGGCGGCCCCCCGTCTTGACGGGTATCCCTCATCGGCAGTTTCATGCGATGAGTCTCGCGTGTCGATCAGACGTTTGTATATAGATATCAGCAATTTTCGCAGCAATTGGCAACCCCACGAACATGGCTCACCACGAAGCGCCGATGACCAATCGCAACACGTTTTCGATGAGCCATCGTGGTCCATGCGACGAGATCGTCGCGAACGGTCAAAGATATTTCTCGCGGCAGGGTGGCGACGGTATTCCGGCGGGGACACCGCGCGCCCCCGGTTGCTGGCGGCGGTGGGTCGCCGATGGGCCTGCGCTCACGGGCTTTGCCCCACGGGCTGTCTCTGGTCTTGGGTGGGACCGAGATCGTACAACTCAGCGTCCGCCAGCCCCCGCCCGAACGCCGGAGCCGCCGTCCGACCGACGGCTGGCGTGACCGGGAAGCGCCACAGCGACGGATCGACCGGCCTTCCGTGTGCACGAACCCAGTCGATGAGCGCCGCCTGCGCGGGGGCGCCGCCCCGGGTCCAGCCCGCGCCACCGAGGCTCCCGAGCAAGACAAACCGGACCTGCCCCTGATGGACCAAGCCGGCGAGTTTTTGGGGAGTCAGAATCGGGTCGCGACCGGTGAATCCACCCATCGCCATCACGGGCTCACCGGTCTCGATGATCAGTGGGGCGGCTGGCAGCGCGGTCGCCGTCGCCAGGAGGTAACGCTCGCTTCCGTGGTTTCCCTCAAGGAACGCCAGGAGCTTCGGATCGACGCCGCCGAGTCGTCCGCGGGGACCCGCCTCACGACTTCGCGCGCTCCCGGGATGGGAGGCCGGCAGGATCGCAGCAAACATCGGGGGGCGGAGCCCACTACTCCACGCCCACGCCGTCGGGATGACGAGCAGACCGGCCATGCCGAGCGCCAGTAATATGGTGGTCATGCTTCCGACGCGATCGCCGTGCGAGCGGCGAAGGAACACGGCGAGCAGTCCCGACAACCCCAAGACCGTGACGCCAAGGATGACGCCGTCCAACCATCCCCGCCACTCGCCCAGGCGGGCTGGCGCGCCTCCGAGAACACCCGCTGGGAATCCCGTCAATCTTCCCGGCATACCGCCCAGCGCGCCGCGTAGAATGCACGCCTGCCACACCGCTGTCGCGACCAGCACGCCTGGAAGCCACAGCGCCCCTGGGCCTCCCTGGCGAACCCATGCCCACAATCGCGCCCCCCCGATCCCAGCGAGCGCGGCGAGCGGCGGAGCAAGGGTAAGCAGGTAGTAGGGGCGGAACATCCCGCCCGCATAGCTGTACACAATGGCGTAGGTGAGGGCCCACCCGGTCCATAATCCCAGGGCCAATTGCGCCGGACTGAGTGGCCAACTCCGCCCGGCCCCCCACAGCGGAGCGACCGCCCCCACGATGGCGAGCGGCAACAGCCACGAGGCCTGATCGGCCAGTCGAGGATCGGCGAGCCGCAATGGCCCAATCGGGATGGTGCCCATCCCTCCGCGCCGTACATTCCACGGCACGCGTCCGCCCTGCGGCACGGCCCCGACGGCGGCGGGGCCAGTCTCAGCCGGATGCGGGGCTCTCGGATCAGGCACGACGCCGGCACGGGACGCCATTCGGCCTCGCGCGAACCCGACGGGGGATCCAATATTCTGACCGGCCGACACGGGTGCACGCCCGCGCGGAATGAACCGGTCGATGCCGTTATAGGCCGCCGCCAGCTCCAACATTGAGTTGTGAGTGCTGCTCCCCACGAACGGCCGGCTGTCGGCAGGGGTGAGATCGTAGACCACCGGCCACGACAGCGACACGACCGCGAGCGCGACCGCACCCATTGCGAGAGCGCCCAGCTTCCGTCGGCGACCAATGGGCGCGCCGGCATAGTATGACGCCATGAACACCGGGACGACCCCAAGCGCTTCCATCATCTTCACGTTGAATCCCACACCGACCAGGCCCATCGAAAGCAGCCAGAAACGCCTGCTGCCGCTTTCCACGGCATGAGTCAAGGCCCATGCCGCGAGCAGCAACACCAGGATCAGGCAGCTATCGGTGCCGCCTCCCCGATCCATCGCGACGCTCACCGGCGTGACCGCCAGGAACAGCGCCGCGGGCAATCCGGCGCCCGTGCCGAAGGCGCGGCGGACCAGATGGTAAACCAGCGCAATGGCGGCAAGTCCCTCAAGGACCTGCGGCAGCAAGACCGCCAACCCGCTGAAGCCGAGCACTTTGGCGCTCGCCACCTGGACCCACAGGGCGACCGGGGGCTTGTCCACGGAGACAAAGCCCGCGGGATCGAACGCGTTGAAGAAGAAATTGTGCCAGCTCTCCAGCATGCTCCGAACCGCCGCGGCATAGTAGGGATTCCCGTAGCCGCGGCCGTCAAGTCCCCACGCACGGAGGCCCGCCGCCAGGAGAATGATGGCCACGAGCGCACCCCGGGGCCACAGCTGACCGATCCGAGACAGGCCGGTGGCTCCCGATGCAGCAGCTCGTGGACAGCCCGCCGCCCGAGCTTCTGGTGATGGACCGCCCGTCCTCAGCCAATTCAGCGCCGTCACCGCGGCCACTCTCCGGCTGAGCCCTGTGGCGTGCTCACGGCTGGCATGTGCTCAGCATCGGCGGTCGACGGACTCGACTCGAACCCGCGGGCACGCACCGCCCAAGCGACGTCCAACAGCCCTTGCCGAAACCGCCGAAATCCAAACCGCGTTCGCACCCATTCGACCCCGGCGTGCCCCATTCGCTCGCGCAAGGCCGGATCACGGGCCAACCGAAGGAGCATCCCGGTCAGCGCGCCCACATCGCGCCCATCCACGAGCACCCCCGTGACCCCGTCGTGCACCGTTTCCGGTGCACCGCCCCCCGAACCGGCGACCACGACACATCCGAATGCCGCCGCCTCGAGATAGGTCAAGCCCAAGCCCTCGCCCCTCCACTGGCCGCCCCGGCACTCGGTCACGGATGGCATCACGTAGACATCGCAGCGGCGATACTCGCGGGCCAGCTCGGATGGCGTGACCCTGCCTCGAAATGTCACGAACGAACCCACTCCCAGAGCCCGTGCGAGCGCGGTCAGGCGGGGACGATCGCTCCCGTCGCCGACAATGACGTACCGGATCCGGATACCCGCGGCGATCAGCAGCGGAAGCGCCCGGATCACCGTATCGCAACACTTGTGCCGCGCCTGAGCGGCAAGACGCGCCACCGTGAGCAACGTCAGGGTCTCGTCGCGGCGGTGGACGCGCAGCTCGTTTGCAAGGGCCGGCGGCGCGGCGGGATAGAGGACCCGAAGTCGAGCTCGCGGGACGCGCTGCTGCAAGGCGAGCATATTCGCGGTGAACTGACTGACCGCCAGCACCCGGGTGGCCACCCGGAGCGCGGTGCGTCGCGCCAATCCCAGCCGTCCCCACACGTCGACCCCGTGTCCAACGACGACATACGGGATCCCTCGGAGCAGGCGGATCACCAGCCCAAGCGGCGCCACGGCCACATGAGCGCAGATGACGAGATCGTACCGACCGTTCGCCCCCAACGCCGCCGCCGCGAACCGTAGTTTCATCCACAGCGTGGAGCGATGGCCGTCATCCCCAAGGTATCGCCCCGGACATGGGAGCATCGGCGGACCGGAGGCGCGCACGGCGAGAACGTCGACCTCGACGCTCGCTGAGCATAGCGCGTGGCAACACAGTTGCCCGTAGGTTTGCACACCGCCAATGCCATAGTACTCGGTCGTCAACATCAGGATGCGCATGGCCGTGGTTGTGGCGCGTTCCCCGCCTGGACGAGCGCCGGGCCCGCGGGCACCCGACCGCGAATCCAGTGGGATCCGGGCCGCCCCCGCAACTGCGCCGACCTCGTGCGCCGTGGACCGGACGGGGTCGACCGTGCCCGTTCCGCTGCTCCATGCGGGCGTGGAGCTTTTCGCAGCGTAGGGAACCCGAGGCCTACTCATAGCGGAGCGCGACAATTGGATCGAGGGCGGCCGCCCGCTTCGCGGGATAGAAACCGAACACGACTCCCACGACCGCGGCCGAGACGAAGCCCAGGACGATCGAAAATGAGGAAATCAACACGGGCCAATGCGCCAGATCGGAGCTGAGGCGCGCCGTAGCCAGACCCATCCCGATCCCGATCACGCCGCCGAAGCAGGCCAGCGTCAGCGCCTCGACGAGAAACTGCCACAGGATGTCCCGCCCGCGGGCGCCCACTGCCATTCGCAGCCCGATCTCGCGGGTGCGCTCAGTCACGGAGACCAGCATGATATTCATGATGCCGATCCCGCCCACCACGAGCGAGACGACGGCGATGCCGGCCAAGAGCAGCGCCTGCGTCTGCGAGGTGGCGATGCGCACTTGCTGGATGTCAGCGATGTTGCGGATCGAGAAGTCGTCCGGTGCACTCGCCGTCAGGTGATGGCGCAGCCGCAGCAGCCGTTCGGTGGCATCAACGACCTCGGGCACGGCCTCCGAGTTGGCGGCCGAGACGAAGATGCTGCTGACCCAGGTCTGCCCCGTGAGCCGTTCCTGCAAAGTCGTAATCGGTACGAGCACCTCGTCGTCCTGGTCGCGGCCAAAGCCTGACTGTCCCTTGGCCACCAACACACCCGTGACGCGGAACGGCACGTTCTGGATGATAACGGTCGCACCGACCGCCCCGCCAGCCGGGAACAAGTTTTGCACGACCGTATTCCCCAACACCACGACCTTGGCCGCGCGGTCAACCTCGGCCTGAGTGAAGAACCGGCCCTGCGCCATCGCCCAGTTCCGCACCGTCGTATAGGAGGGGGTGGTACCGCCGATCGACGTGTACCAGTTCTCTCCGCCCGTCACCACCTGCCCAGTGGCCTGCGAGAACGGCGCCACGCCGGCGACGTTGGGTACCGTCTGCGCGATGGCGGTCACGTCAGAGAGCGTGAGTGTGGTGCGGCTTCCCGTCCCGAGGCTCACCCCGCCGCTCGTGACCGCACCCGGGATCACGACCACGAGATTGGCCCCCAGACTGTCGATCTGCGCCAGCACCGCGGCTTGCGCCCCCGCTCCGATCGCCATCGACGTGATGACCGCCCCCACGCCAATGATGATCCCGAGCATCGTCAGGAATGACCGCGTGACGTTGCGACCCAGAGCCTGCCAGGCGATCCGCAGCAATCCCCCGAGGGTCATGCAACCGCCTCCGACGGTGCCGTGTACAGAGCCTCCCGCACGCCCACCGGAATCACCTCATTGCACGGGCGCCGTTTCGCCCGAAGCTCACATTCGGGCCATCACGTTCCTCTCCACCAAGGCTCGTGATCGCCGTCTGACGAGGACAGCAGTGTCGCGACGATGACAAACGCCACGCTCAGTGTTGCGCGTAGCCTAGGCACGCCAGTCCCGCGGGTCCGTGCGCGATCGGGCGGCAATCGCGGTCATGATGTCCTGAGGCGGTGCCGCTGGAACCGCTCC
>DASPUZ010000245.1:0-58343 GCA_035622635.1 bacterium
TAAACGATGCTCGCGATCGCCATCGGAACTTCCGGCGAGGTGACGACCGTGGTCAGGGGAATCCCCCCGAGACCGCCCTCGATCGCCGGAAGGAACACGAACGTCAGAACCGTCCACGTAACCGCCGCGGTTGCCACCGCCAGCGCGAGGCGCGAGCGCCGACTCCGGCGCGCCAGCGCCGCATACGCCATTCCCCCGAGGCCCAGGCCGATGATGCTCGCGAGAACCGCGAGCGCGAGCCCCAGCGGTTTGGCCTGATGCTGCAACTTTGCGAGGATGAAGGCAAAGACCTGGTAGGGCAGCAGACGGATCATGCGCTCGGCCAACGCCTCCTGGAGCGTTGGCATCCCCGTCGCGAACCGGTACGCGAAGAGCACCACCGTGACCGCCGTACCTCCGGCCGCCCCCGCCCAGAATCCTCGCGCCCACATCACGCGTTCACGCCCCATCGTCGTCCCCCTCGATACATCGGGTCGAGAGCGCTCCCACCGCCCACCCTTTCTCACTTAAGCCGACGTATGTAAAGATTCGATGATCAGCCGTGGATCGGATGACCCGGCAGGGCGCGCACGCACGGTCTGCGCTCAGCTTCGTGCCCCATGGTCGTCACCGTTCGAGGTCGCCGCGATCTCGCGCTGCCGCTCCGCCGCCACGTCCCTCAGCCACTCCGGATCCTCGTAGACGTAGTCCTTACGGAGCGGATGCCCTTTCCAGTCCTCGCTCATCATGATGCGCCTGAGATCCGGATGTCCGTCGAAGGCGATCCCAAACAAGTCATAGGTCTCGCGCTCGTGCCAGTCCGCTCCCCGCCAGATTCCCACGACGGACGGGAGATGCGCGTCGCCCTTCGGCACCGGGACCTTGAGCGTCACGTTGTGAGAGCGCGTCAGGGATACCAGATGATAGACCACGTCGAACCGGTCCGGCAAGTCCACCGCCGAGACGTACTCGAGTACCGCCATGTCGAACTCGGGGTTGTCGCGGAGCCAGCGGCACACGTCGACGATCTCCTGGCGTGACGCCTCAAACGAGGCTGCGTGGTATCGGTAGACCGGCGGGTCCTCGCGCCGGAGAGGGCGCGGGGCAGGCTTCCCCTCCGCCTTGGCCTGCTCGGCCGCGGCCTGCCACTCGCGCTCCTTGGCCGCCCAGGCCTCGTCAGCCTTTGTCGCGGCCGCCCGCATCTCCGCGACGAGGTCGCGCAGAGTCGGAAATCGCTGCAGCAACGCGGCCACGCGGTCGGGAGTCATTCGTGCCTCCTCGAGATGATCCCGGTGGCGATCGGCTCTTTGGGGGCGGCGCGGTTCAGATCTTCGTGCGAGTAGAGAAGTCGGGCGCGGTTGTACGTGGACGTTTCGTAGTGGGGGACGAACACGATCGCCTCCGTGGGGCACACTTCGACGCACAACCCGCAGTAGCAGCATTTGTCTATCTCGATGTCGAAACGGCTGAGCTGACGCTCCTTGCCCTTGCCCTCCGCCTCGATATGGATGCACCGGTCCGGGCAGATGCGCTCGCATTGAAAGCAGATGATGCACCGGTCGTTGCCGGTCTCGGGATCGATCGGCAGCGAGAGCAGGCCGTGGAAGCGGTGCGAAATCGGCAGCTTCTCAACCGGGTAGCGGATCGTGACCTTGCGGCGGAACATGGTCCGGAACGTGAGCCCGAGGCCGGTCCCCAGCGCCGTGGCGCCCCTGATCACGCGCTCGGCGACGCTCATCCTGCGCCTCCGGTCGACCAGAGTGGGGACGTGTGCATCCGTGATCGACCGTCCATCAGCGGTCCACGTCCGACAGCACGATGTCGGTACTGCCGAGGATCGCGATCACGTCGGCGATCTTCCAGCCCTTCATCATCTCGCTCAGCGCGTACAGATTGCTGAACGACGGCGCCCGGATCTTGACGCGATACGGCGTCTCCCCGCCGTCGCTCACGATGTATATTCCCAGCGTGCCGCGCGGCGACTCCGTCCGCAGGTAGACCTCGCCCCGCGGCGGTTTCATCGTGGCCGGCACGCGCGTGCGGATCTCGCCGCCCGGCAGGTCCCGCAGCGCCTGACGGATGATCCGGGCGGACTGGCGCATCTCTTCCAGCCGCACGCGGTACCGCGCGTAGCAGTCGCCGGCGGTCTCCACGGGCACGTCGAACTCCATGCGGTCGTATACCTCGTACGGAACGGCCTTGCGCACGTCGTAGGCGATCCCGCTCGCCCGCGCGACCGGCCCCGACGCCCCCATCGCTGCGGCGTCCCGCCGGCTGATCACCCCCACTCCACGGGTGCGCGCCTCGAAGATCGGGTTCTGCGTGAGCAATTGATGATACTCGTCCACATGCGGGAGGAAGTAGTCGAGAAACTCCCGGCAGGCATCGGCCCACCCCTCGGGCAGGTCCGCGTACACGCCGCCGATCCTGAAGTACACGTGGTGCAGGCGCCCGCCGGTGACCTGCTCGAACAGGTCGAGGATCCGTTCGCGCTCCCGGAAGCACCAGAGAAACACCGTGGTCGCCCCGAGATCGATCCCCCAGGTCCCGAGCCAGACGAGATGGCTGGCGATCCGATTGAGCTCCTGGAAAATCACGCGGATGTAGCGTCCACGCTCCGGCACCTCGACGCCGGCGAGTGCCTCGACCGCGAGACAGTACGCCGCTTCGTTGTTGAGCGCGATCAGGTAATCCATGCCGCGGTCGGTAAGCGCCACGTTCTGCACGTAAGTCCGGTGCTCCATCATCTTCTCGACCGAGGAATGCAGGTAACCGATGTCCGGACGCACGTCCTTGATGTTCTCGCCGTCGAGGGTGACGACAAGCCGGAGCACGCCGTGGGTGCTCGGGTGCTGGGGCCCCATGTTGAGCAGGAGTTCTTCGGTCCGAAGCGACACGGGTTCGCCCTACCGTGTTCCCGTGCGCGTCTCGATCGCGGAGAACGCTTGGCGGCGGAGGAACGGCTCTTTCTTGATTCTTTCCTGCAGCTTCAGGATGCCTTCGATCAACGCCTCGGGACGGGGCGGGCATCCCGGCACGTAGACGTCCACGGGCACGACCTGGTCCACGCCCTTCAGGATCGAGTAGTTGTCGTAGAAGAACGGCCCGCCGCAGGTCGCGCAGGATCCCATCGAGATCACATAGCGGGGCTCGGGCATCTGCTCCCAGAGCCGGCGCACGATCGGGGCCATCTTGATGGAGCACCGGCCGGCGACGATCATCAGGTCCGCCTGGCGAGGCGTCGCCCTGGGAATGACCCCGAGCCGGTCCAGATCGAACCGGCTCGCGAACGCGGCCATCATCTCGATCGCGCAGCACGCCAGCCCGAACGTCAAGGGCCACAACGACGAGGCCCGGCCCCAATTGAGCGCGGCCTCCACGGTCGTCAGGATCAGGCCCCCGCCGGGCAAGCTGTCCAGGATCTCGACCGCCTGCGCCAGGGGGGCGATCTGGCTGCGGCGTGGCTGTGGGTCAGCCGAGACCACGCCGGGCACGGACGGCACTCCGGTTGGCATGACTCCTCCTCCGCGTCTCACTCGCGCCAGGGTTCACCGTAACATCGGTACCACAGACCGTGCAATCGAGACGCGTTCGCGCGGCCCCTCATGAGAAGACGCCGCCGACCCTGGACTACGTCTTGCTGAGGTCCTCGAGCGCAAGCTCCAGCGTGATCCACGACAGCGTCGCACACTTCACCCGGACCGGGAACTTGCGCACGCCCTGCAGCGCCTCGAGGTCGCCCATCTCGTCCGGCGGCGCCTCCTGGCCGTGCATCATCCCCTTGAACTCGGCGATCGCCTGTCGCGCCTCCTCGACCGATTTCCCCTTGACGCGCTCGGTCATCATGGACGCGGAGGCTTGGCTGATCGAACACCCCTTGCCCTCGAACCGGACGTTCTCGACGATCCCGTCTCGAACGCGGATCGAGACGCGAATCTCGTCCCCGCAGAGGGGATTGGCGCCTTCCCTGACCACGTCCGCCGAGTCCAGCGCCCCCTTGTTCCGCGGGTGGCTGGAATGATCGAGGATTACCTCCCGGTACAATCCCTCAAGCGACACGGAACAGGCTCCTTACTTTGAGGAGCGACCGGGCGAGCACGTCGATCTCCTCTCGGATCGTGTAGACGTAAAAGCTCGCGCGGACGGACGAGCCAATTCCCAACCGGCGGTGGAGCGGCTTCGTGCAGTGGTGCCCGGCCCGCACGCACACGCCCTCCTCGTCCAGCACCTGCGCGACATCGTGGGGGTGGACGCCCTCCATTGAGAACGAGATCACCCCGCCGCGGTCTCCGCTCGTGGGGCCCAGGATCCGAAGGCCGGGCACGTCGCGAAGCCGCTCGAACGCGTAGGCGGTGATGTCCCGCTCGTGCGCCGCCACCGCGTCCATACCGAGGCGCTGGAGGTACTCGATTGCCGCGCCCAGGGCGATCGTGTCGCCGACGCTCTGGGTGCCGGCCTCGAACTTCCACGGGACCTCGTTCCAGCTGGCGTGGTCGAGCCACACGTCGCTGATCATCTCGCCGCCGCCCAGGAACGGCTCCATCTCCTCAAGCAACGCCAGCCGGCCGTACAGCCCGCCAACCCCCATCGGCGCGAGCATCTTGTGGCCGGTGAACCCAAAGAAGTCCGCCCCGAGCGCACGGACGTCGACGGGACGGTGCGGCGCGCTCTGCGCGCCGTCGACGACGACGATTGCGCCGCGCGCGTGCGCCCGCCGCGAGATCTCCGCGATGGGGTTGACCGTTCCGAACGTATTGCTGACGTGCACGAGGGACACGACCTTGGTCCGTTCGTTGATCAAACGGTCGAGGTCGTCCAGCACGAGCCGCCCCTCGTCGTCGAACGGGATATGGCGCAAGCGCGCGCCGCGTTCCTGCGCGAGGAACTGCCACGGCACGAGGTCGCTGTGGTGCTCCATCTCGGTCGTCAGTATCTCGTCTCCCGGCCCGACGTGGCGGCGCCCCCACGAGTGTGCCACAAGGTTCAGCGCCTCGGTAATGTTGCGGGTGAAGACAATCTCGGCCGGTTCGGCCGCGCCGAGGAACCGGGCCACCTTGGCGCGTGTCGCCTCGTACTCGGCGGTGGCACGCTCCGCGAGGGCGTAGACCCCGCGGTGGATGTTTGCATTGTACTCCTCATAGTAGCGCACGAGGGTGTCGAGCACGATGCGCGGTTTTTGCGACGTGTTCGCGCTGTCGAGGTAGACAAGCGGCTTCCCGTGGATCCGCTGCTTCAGGATAGGGAAGTCGTCACGGATCGTCGCCGGAATCGGCATCGCATTTCCTCCTCGGCCGGCGGCCGTATGCCCCGGCGCCACGGACGCCTCCCCGCCGGCTACCGCCGATGCGGCATCCCCCTGGGCGTGTGCGCGTTCGGCGAGACGAGCACGTCGTCACCCTCGACGCGAACCGGGTACACCGAGACCGACCGCACGGCGGGCAGCGAGAGGACCCGGCCGGTCTTGACGTTGAAACGGGACCCGTGCTTCGGGCAGATCAGGACCTCGCCGAGGAGCCCTCCCTTGGCGAGCGAGGCTTCCTCGTGCGTGCACGTATCGTCGACCGCAAAGAACTCTCCGTCCACGTTGGCGAGCGCGACCGCGTGTCCCGCGACTTCCACCCGCATCACAGACCCCGGCGTCAGATCGGCGACGCGGCCGACCCGGACGAACTCGCTCATCGACTTTCCGACATCTTCCGCTCGATCGCACGGCTGAGCCGGTCGCGCACCATGTCGAGCGGGATCCGATCGAAGATCTCCGCGAAGAACCCGTCGATCATCATCCGCACGGCGGTTGCCCGCGGCAACGCCCGGCTCATCAGGTAGAAGATCTGGTCGTCGTTGAGCCGGCTCGTGCTCGCCCCGTGGGTGCACCGGAGGTCGTTCGCCATGATCTCGAGCTTCGGCATGCTGTCGGCCCGCGCACCGTCCGAAAGAATGAGGTTGCGATTGAGCTGGAACGCGTTGGTCTTCTGCGCCCCGTAGTCGGCTCGGATCAGCCCGGCGAAGACGGAGCGTGCCCGGTCCTTGAACGCGCCTTTGTAGAGCAGATCGCTCGTGGTGTTCGGCGCGACATGCTCCTGCAACGTGTGATAATCGAAGTGCTGAGTCCCGTCCCCGAACAGCACGCCCAGCATCTCGGACGTCCCCCCAGGCCCGGTCAAACGCGACTCGACGTTGGTCTTCACGAGGCCGGCACCAAACGCCACCATCAGGGTGTGGACCGTCGCGTCGCGCTCGACGAGCGTGCGCACGATACCCAGCTCCCAGACGTTCCGCCCCCAATCCTCCAGATTGACGTACCGGATCTGGGCGCCCTCCTTCGGGACCAGCTCCACCCCGTGGTTGACGAGCGTCCGTGCCTGACCCTCGGCCGATGCCGAGAGTTCCACGAGCGTGACCCGGCTCTGCACACCGGCGATGACCAGCGTATGGGGCGAGAAGAGCACACCGTCTTGATCCAGCCAGGTTCCGCTCACGAGCGGAAGATCCACCTCGACCCCGTCCGGCACGTAGAGAAACGTTCCGTCCGACCATAGCGCGCCGTGCAGGGCCCGGTACTTGTTCTCATCGTCCCGAACGACCGACCCAAGGTACGGCCGGACTAGGTCCGGATGGCTGCGAACCGCTTCGCCAAGCGAGGTAAACACGACGCCGTCTCGGGCGAGGTTCGCCGCCAGCCGGGATTGGATCTGCGTCCCGCCGACCACGAGACGAAGCCCGGCGGCGGCCGCAGGATCGCCGACGAGCTGCCTGAGTGGCGCAGGCGGGATCGCTTTGCGGCCGGACTCGGCGACGAGCGGCCGCAGCGTGTCGAAGTCGAGTGCGCTGAGATCGGTGCGGCGCCACTCCTCCTCGGCCGCCGACGGCAGGGGCAGGCGCACGAACGCCTCCCACGCCGCCACGCGTCTCTCCAGGAGCCACGCGGGCTCTGCCGCCGCAGCGCTCTGCCGCTCGACGGCGGCGCGGCTCATGGTGCCGGTCATGACAGGATGCGTGTCGCTCACAATCTCCTCCATCGATGGCATCAATCCCGGAGGTGCGCACCGGAGTGAACGCCCCGACCGGGATCCTGCGCCGGCGCCTCGCGAACCCGCCCAATGGCTGAGGAGGGCAGGGCGGACGCCCTGCCCTCCCCGTGGCGCACTTCCGCTCCCCTGAGCATGGTTCGTCCCGCTACTGCCGATCCAACGTGACGCGCCTCATATCCTACTCGACCTGGTGCCCGCGGCCCTCCCCGGCATGCCGACGGCCCGCACCAAGCCGTATGTGTGGACGGGACTATCCGACCGAGCCCTCCATCTCGAGCCCGATGAGCCGGTTAAGCTCGACGCTGTACTCCATCGGCAGCTCCCTCGAGATCGGCTCGATGAACCCGCGTACGATCATGTTCATCGCCTCGTCCTGGTTCACGCCCCGGCTCATCAAGTAGAACAGCTGCTCGTCCGAGACCTTGGAGACGGTCGCCTCGTGCGTCACCTGCACGTCGTCCTCGTCGATCTCCATCGTCGGGTAGGTGTCGGAGCGTGACTGGTCGTCCAGGATCAACGCGTCGCAGCGCACCGCGCACTTGCTGCCGTGGGCCCCGGGATACACCTTGACGAGCCCCCGGTACCCGGCTCGGCCGCCCGACTTGCTGATCGACTTGCTCACGACGGACGACTGCGTGTGCGGCGCGGCGTGGATCACCTTGCCCCCTGGATCCTGGTGCTGCCCCGCCCCGGCGAACGCGACCGACAGGATCTCCGCCTTGGCTCCCGGCTCGAGCATGTACACGCTCGGGTACTTCATCGTCAGCTTGCTTCCGAGGTTCCCGTCCACCCACTCCATCGTCGCGTCGCGATAAGCCACCGCCCGCTTCGTCACGAGATTGTAGACGTTCTTCGACCAGTTCTGAATCGTCGTGTACCGGACGCGCGCGCCCTCCTTGACGATGATCTCCACGACCGCGCTGTGCAGCGAGTCGCTGCTGTACGTCGGCGCCGTGCACCCCTCCACATAGTGCACGTACGAACCACGCTCGGCGATGATCAACGTCCGCTCGAACTGGCCCATGTTCTGGGCGTTGATGCGGAAGTACGCCTGCAGCGGGATCGTTACATGCACTCCCTCGGGCACGTAGACGAACGACCCCCCGCTCCACACCGCGCTATTGAGCGCGGCAAACTTGTTGTCCTCCGGCGGTACCACCGTCCCGAAGTACTCCTTGACCATGTCCGGATGCTCGCGCAGCCCCGAGTCCATGTCGAGAAAGATCACACCCTGCTTCGTCCACTCCTCACGCAGACTGTGATACACGACCTCGCTCTCGTACTGCGCGCCGACGCCGGCCAGATACTTCTTCTCGGCCTCCGGGATTCCCAGACGGTCGAACGTCCTCTTGATGTTCTCCGGCACCTCGTCCCAGGTCCGGCCCTGGTTCTCGGCCGGCTTCATGTAGTAGTAGATGTCGTCGAACTTGATCTCGCCGACGTTGCCGCCCCACGTGGGGAGAGGTTTCTTCTCGAACACGCCCAGCGAGTGCGTCCGGTACGCCAGCATCCAGTCCGGTTCACCCTTTAGGTGCGAGATCTGCTCCACGATCTTCCGGTTCAAGCCCTTCTGGGATCTGAACGCGTACGTGTCCACGGGATCGTGGAACCCGTACTTGTACTGGTCCAGATCGATGCCCAGCGGGTTGACTACGGCCATCGCAGATCCTCCTCGAGCGTCTTAGTGCTGCACCCAGAATACCTTCCCGGCACTTCGCACTTCGCCTTCGCCAACGACCTCGGCGGCAACACGCTCGTACTGCGCGCGAATGCCGTCGTACCCGATGTGATCGAGCTCGTCCGCCAACTCGGCGTCGCCCGATGTCACGATCCGCCCGTCGAACATCACGTGCACTTTGGTAGGCTTGATGTACTTCAGGATCCGCGGATAGTGCGTGATCACCAGGACACCCATCTTGTTCCCCGAGGTCTCGTACATCCGGTTGACCCCGGCCGCCACGATCTTTACCGCGTCCACGTCGAGCCCGGAATCGGTCTCGTCCATGATCGCGATCTCCGGCTCGAGCAACGCCATCTGAAGAATCTCGGCCCGCTTCTTCTCTCCGCCGCTGAACCCTTCGTTGACGTACCGCCCCAGTACCGCCGGGTCGACCTGCAACTCCTCGACCTTGGCCCGTGCGAGTTTCTGAAACTCGGAGAGCGACATCAACTGGTCCTTCTCGTAGCCTCGGCGGGCGCTCACGGCGGTCCGCAGGAAACTGGCCATGGTCACACCGGGAATGCTGACCGGGTATTGGAAGGCGATGAACAGGCCCCTGCGCGCCCGCTCGTCCGGTGCCATGCCGAGGAGATCCTCACCGTTGTAGACGACCCCGCCCTTGATCACCTGGTAGAATGGATTCCCCATGAGTACGTGCGCCAGCGTGGTCTTGCCAGAGCCATTCGGCCCCATGAGCGCGTGAATCTCACCCGACCGCACTTCGAGGCTCGCGCCCTTGAGAATGACCTTGTCCTCGACCTGGGCCCACAGGTTCTTGATCACGAGCTCCGCGCCCATCAACCCCTCCGTCTCCTCAACTCCCCTGGTCTCACCCGCGGTCGAACGCCTTTCCCGTTCGCACCGTTACTCCCGGCGTCATCGCCTCGGCGTTCCAGCCTGCGCGCAGTACTTCACGCCACAGACACAGCCCCGGAAGACCAGCTCTACGACCGCAGTGCAACCTGACTCCACGGCCCTAACCTGATATTCTCGACTAACTTAGTCATGTTTTAGTATAGCCACCCGGGGCTTCCGCTGTCAATCGAATGTGGTGGGTTTCCCGGCGCAAGAACGCGGCAATGGCCTCCCGGAAGGGTAACGAATGGTCTAGACGAGGCGCAGTGGCGGAAAACCTGCCAGGGGATGTCACGGCGGCGGGCACGATCTACATCCATGTCGAATTCGTGCGATCGGCTCAGACGCCCCGGGACGATTGCACCAGGGACAGGGGCCCCAACCCCTTGCTCTCCTACGTCCTCCTAGCTGGCACGCGGGTCCCGTCCGTCGACCACTCATTGAGATCGTACAGTGCCTCAAAGCGGTATCCCGCGGCAGTGATGCTGTCCCCCCCTCCCTCGTGGCGATCCACGACTGCAAGGACGAGCACGACCGCGGCGCCCGTAGCCTCAACCGTACGAGCGGCCCGCAAGGCCTGACCGCCGGTTGTGACGACATCCTCGAGCACCACGACTCGATCATCCGCCTGGAGGCGCCCCTCGATGACACGTGCTGTCCCGTATTCCTTCGCCTCGGACCTGACGATGGCGAACGGGAGCCCCGTCTCCAGGGCGACGGCCGTGGCCAGCGGCACTCCCCCGAGCGCGGGCCCAACGAGGCGGGTCGTGGCGACCGGGAGCAAGGGGACCAGAAGGCGGGCCACATCTCGGAGCACCCCGGGGTCTGTTTCGAACAGGTACTTGTCGATGTAATAGGAACTCTGTCGCCCGGAGCTCAGCGTGAAGGTACCCCGGAGGAACGCCGCGCGCACGATGCGCGCCCACGTACGGGCGCGGAGTGCAGGCGCAAGTTGTGCGGGAATGGGCTCCACCGGGGCTATTGCACCGCCGCCGGTGTGGCGACAAACCCGACGCTCGAGAGTAGCAGACGTGTCAGAGGGGCAAGAACGTCCTCCAGCGGATTCGGCTTGCCGGTGTGGAGCCACCGGGAGACGATCTCGCCGATCGCGCCTATCCAAGCGTGAGCGGCCATCTCCGTGTCCTGCGCGGGGATCTTCCCGTCCTGGACCGCTCTATCCAGGTAACCCCGCAGCACCTCCACGAGCATCAACATTAGCGCAATCCGCTTGCCCTGGAATTCGGCACCAGCCGCCGGCCAGTCGATCAGCACGATTCTTGCGAGCGTGCGATGCGCCTGGAAGTTGCGGATCAGGGTCGCAACTGTGGCCTCCACCTCCGCGACCAGACCCCGACTGTGCTGGACGGCGAACTGCAGTTCGTGCGCGACGATGGCCGCGTAGTCCTCGACGAGCGACATGAAGATCTGTTCCTTGCTGTCGAAATAAAAGTAAACGGCCCCCTTAGACGTGCCGGAGGCCTTCACGATATCGTCAACGACTGAGCGATAATAGCCTTTCTCCGAGAAGACCTGCGCCGCAGATGCGAGAATCTTGCGGCGTGTCTCTTCTCGTTGAGAGAACCTTCCCAGGCGGTCTATCGCGGTCGCCATTCGTCCCCCCTTAGACTGACCAGTCAGTCTCCCATCGGGAGTATAGGGTTCGCCCCATGCACTGTCAATCGGACCTCCACCCGATGTACGAATGGCGGATGGATGCCAATCAACTGGAGTGGGGGCCCAAGGAGCCCCGCGGAAACCATCCTCTGGGGGAGGGGGCTACCTCTCTTCCTCCCACGCCTCCATCTCCGCGTCGCTCAGCCCGAAGTGGTGGCCGACCTCGTGGATCACCGTCTTGCGGACCTCCTCGACCACCTCGGAGTCGGTCTCGCAGACGGCCTCAATGTTCCGCTGGTAGATGATGATCACTTCGGGCAGCTCGTACGGGGCAAACGGAGATTGCTCCAGTTCACTGGCGCCGTGGTACAAGCCGAGTATATCTCGCCCCAGTTCTGCCGCCACCTCGCCGGACGGACGGTCCTGCACAAGTACCACGACGTTTCGAAGCCGCCCGGCAAACGCGGCGGGCAACCCGTCGAGCGCTCTCCTAACGAGCCGTTCAAAGGCAGCCTTGCGCAGCGGTAGCCCTCCGATAGGCGCGCCGTGCCGGACGACGGCGGCCACCTGGCCGCGCGACGGCGCGTTATGCGTTCCCCAGGTGCCGGCGAATGAACGACTCCACGTGCGGGACGATGGCGTCCCAGTCGGCGCCGTCCTGGCGCGTGACGGTAATGAAGTCGTTGAGAAAGAACACCTGGCGGATTCCCGCGATGCCCAACAGGTCTCGGGCGAGCGGAGACTCTGTCGTGGCGGCGTCGGTAAATGTCTGGCTGCGTCCCGAGGTCATCTGACGATTGACCACGAACTTCAGCGCGTTGATGTTGGGCGTCGATTGCATCGTCACGGTCAACGCTTCGGCCACGTCCGCCTCCCCACGATCATTTGTTGGCGCTTCCGCTGTCCGGTATCGTCGCGTCGGACGGAGCTCCCGAGGACGTCGGCGATGGGCCAGCGCTCACGACGACGTCCACCCCACCGTTGGGGTCAAGGCGCGTCCCGCCCGGCTGAATCTGGGAGATTACATATCCGGCGGGAAGCTCGGCATCGTACGCGTAGGCCACCGCGCCGAGCCGGAGCCCGGCTCCTTCGAGCATACGGATCGCGCCCGACGCCGGCAGCCCCCGCAGGTCGGGCACCAACCCGGAGCCCTGGCTCACCGTCAACTGGATCACGACGCCCTTGAGGACGTCCCGTCCTGGCGGCGGATCTTGGGCGAGAATAGTGCCGACCGGCAGGTGCGCGTCCTGGCGCTCCGCCGTCACGATGACGCCGAGTTGCAACGGAACGACCTCGCGCGCCGCCTCCTGCACGGTATGCCCTGCGAGCGAGGGAACGGCCGTGTGGGCAGCCAGCCACGCGCCACGGTATCCGGCGGCGGCCAACACCGCTGCGCAGCCGGCCGCAATGACGATGACAAAGCCGCGCACCCACGCCGCGACCGTGCCGGCGCGACGCCGCGGCGCGACGGAGGCGGTCTCACCCGACCTCGTTCCGCTCAACGGGTTCGCGGCGGCCATCTGCTCGGTCGACCGCGCATCGCGCCGTCCCTGGCCCGCCTCGCCCATGGCCGGGAGGATCGCGGTCGCGTTCCCGTCCGGCGGAAGCGCGGCACCGGCTCGTCGCATCGCGCCGGCCGCCTCCTCGACCGACGGATAGCGGTCCGATGGGGACTTCGCCAGCAACCGGCGAACGATCTCGGCCACCTCCGGGGTCACGCCGGGGCGAACGGCCGCAAGATCGGGGACGGGCTCGTGCAGGTGCCGGAGCGCGATCGCGACGGGGACCTCGCCGTCGTACGGCACGCACCCGGAAAGCAATTCGAACAGCACGATTCCGAGTGCATACTGGTCCGCGGCCGGACCGACCGCGTCGCCTCGGGCCTGTTCGGGCGCGATGTAGTGTGCCGACCCGACGACGCTACCCGTCCGTGTGAGCCTCGCCGCGTCCAGCGCTCTGGCGATGCCGAAGTCCGCCACCTTCACGTGTCCGCTGGAGGTGAGCAGGATGTTGTGAGGCTTCACGTCACGGTGGACGAGACCGCGCGCGTGCGCATACGCGAGCGCATCCGCGACTTCGGCCGCGATCCGGAGCGCCTCGGCCTCCGGTAGCGGCCCGCGCCGCGCCAGCAGCTCACGCAGCGTCCCGCCCGGCACATACTCCATGGCGATGTACTGGCGTCCCCCGTCTTCACCGCACCCATATACCTCGACGATTCTCTCGTGCACCAGGCTCATGGCGGCTTCGGCCTCCCGGCTGAAGCGGGCACGAGACTCTTCGTCGCGCGAGAGCGAGTCGGAGAGCACCTTGACCGCGCACGGAACGTGACGTACCTGATCCCACGCCTG
Organism: bacterium; assembly: GCA_035622635.1. Taxonomy (GTDB): domain Bacteria; phylum Sysuimicrobiota; class Sysuimicrobiia; order Sysuimicrobiales; family Segetimicrobiaceae; genus JAJPIA01. Next base: position 13,548 of record DASPUZ010000245.1, read on the forward strand.
GTAGACGGTCGCCATACCGCCCGCACCGAGGAGGGTACCGAGCATGAAACGGCCGGCAAGCACCGATCCGCTCTCGAGCGTCGCAGATGTGCGGGGCGCGGCCTGAGACGGGGTGGAATGTCCTCGCCTCTCAGCCATGCGGCTACTCCGGAAGCCCGGGTGCAGCGTCCCGCCCGGAGGGGAGGCAGCGAGCGGGCGACGTCCGTGCGCTCGCAAGACGGCCTTGCTCGCACCGTGCAGCCGCAGAAGGAGCCCAGGTCCGGGAATACCGAAGCCAGCGCCGGGCCGATGCCATGGGCATGCGCTCAGTGCAGCCGCTGCGTGGCCGTCATCCCCGGCAGTTCCGTCGCCCACGATGCCCGGCGCGCGAACGTGATGATCGGAGGAAGATATCCGCGGATCAACGTGATCACGCGCTCGGGCGACATGATCCCGCTGCCCGTCAACAGCGTCCATCGGGTCTCGACCATGGCGGCGAGGTGCAGCGCCAGCTCCATGGGAATGAGACCGGCATCGGCAAGCGGCAGGAACACCTCCCACCGGCGGGACGGGCGCGCGGTGCCGAACGTAGTCAGCAGGGCCTTCGCGATCCCGGTCACAGCGCCGCTCGCGTTGCTGAACACGCCGATGATCTGACCCACCCGTTCGGCGTCCTGCGCCACCGCCTCGACGTCCCTGGTGAACATCTCGAGAATCGGCACCGATGTGAGCACCCGCGCGAGCCGCCAGCCGGCGCGGATCGGGTCGAGCGGGCGGGCCGGCTGGGAGACCGTACGCAATGCGTCGTCGGACGACGGCAAGCCGAACGCCCTGGCCTTGAGGATCGTCTCGTGCGCCTCTTCCAGCAACCGCGGACGCTCCTGCACGAACCGTTCGTTCGTCTGGCGAACAAACGCCTCACGGGCCACTGGATCGTTGTTTGCGAGCAGCGACCCCCAGGTCAACACCTCGTACACGACCGGGAGCAGGTGAAGGTTCAGCGCGAAGGGCATCAAGACGCCAGGGAAATCGCCGAGCGGATGATTGCTTCCGAGCCCTTCCAGGTACTCGGTAATCGCCTCGCTCTCCATCCCCTCGCGGAACAGGATCCCGATCTCGATGTCCGAGTCGGGCCACGTGCGGCTCACGGCCGGCTGCCCGTACAGGTAGGCGGCCGCGATCTCCTGTTCTCCACGCAAGAACCCTGTCAGGTGTTCAAACGCGGTCACGACGGCCGACTCCTCGCCGCTTGAACTGCACCACGCTCATTGTAACACAGCCCCGCGTGGCTCCGGCGGGCCCGTCCCCTTTCGCGAACGAGTGCGTTCGTCATGCCGGCGTCGCGGACGCCCCGAGGCGCTCACATGGATCTCAGGCTCGTTCAGGCGACGGCACGTGGCTCGCGCCCACGTCGGCCGTGGGCAAAGCATCCGGCGCAACCTTCCAGAACAACGGGAGCCACGAGTCCCAAGAGTCCAGCACCTCGCGGGCGCGTTCACTGCCGGTGGCGCGCCGGTGGGCCTCGATCAACCTTCGCAGCGCCCGGACGTCCTCGTCGTCGGACACCCTGGCGAGGCCGACAAGACTCGGGTTGTGGCGGCGCTCCAGCGTACCGCGCTCGTCGAGCACATACGCGCACCCACCTGTCATTCCTGCGCCGAAATTGCGGCCCGTCTCCCCGAGCACCACGACGATACCGCCGGTCATGTATTCGCACGCGTGATCACCAACCCCCTCGACCACGGCGACGGTCCCGCTGTTGCGGACGGCGAAGCGCTCCCCGGCCCGTCCGGCGGCGAACAACCGGCCCCCGGTAGCACCATAGAGTACCGTGTTCCCCATGATGACGTGCCGGTGGGATTGCGCGAGCAACACGTCGGGCGGCCGGATCGCGATCTCTCCGCCCGCCATCCCCTTCCCGACGTAGTCGTTCGCCTCACCGTAGAGCACGAGACGCATCCCGCCGACGCACCACGCACCGAACGACTGGCCGGCGCTTCCGACGAAGCGCAGCGTGATCGTCTCGTCGGGCAGGCCGGCGTCTCCGTGTTGGTGGGCGATCGCCGAAGCGATCCGGGCGCCGGCCGTCCGGTGCACGTTCCGGATCTCGAACGTGCGGTCCACGCGCCGGCCCGCCGCCAAGTCCTCCCCGATCTGAATCAAGATCGCGTCGTCGTAAGGCTCGCCGGGCCGGTCGTTCCGCTCCTGTTGATGGCGCCGGATACGGGTGCCGGACGGATCCGGGTCCGCCAGCAGGGCGTCGAGCACGAGACGATGGGCACGGGGCAGGACGATGTCCGTTCGTCTCTGCACCAGGTCCTGGCGGCCGACGATCTCGTCGATACTCCGGGCGCCCAGTGAGGCGAGCAGCCGGCGCACGTCCTCGGCGATCGCCAGGAAGAAGTTGATGACGCGCTCCGGCGTGCCGGGGAACTTGGCGCGAAGATCTTCGCGCTGAGTGGCGATCCCTACCGGGCACGTGTTGAGGTGGCACTGCCGGGCCATGACACATCCGAGCGCCACGACCGCCGCGCTCGCGAAACCAAACTCCTCAGCCCCCAGCAGCGCCGCGATAACCACGTCCCGCGCCACCTTCAGCCCTCCGTCCACCCTGATCTTGACCCGGCCGCGAAGATTGTTGCGGACGAGCGTCTGCTGGGTTTCGGCGAGCCCCAGTTCCCACGGCACGCCCGCGTTCTTGATCGAGTCGAGCGGGGAGGCTCCCGTGCCGCCGTCGGCGCCCGCGATGTGAACGGTGTCGGCATACGCCTTCGCCACGCCCGCGGCGATCGTGCCGACGCCCGCCTCGCTCACGAGCTTGACCGACACGCGCGCGCGCGGATTCCCCTGCTTCAGGTCGTAGATCAGCTGCGCGAGATCCTCGATGCTGTAAATGTCGTGGTGGGGCGGCGGGGAGATCAGCGCGATACCCGGCTGGGTGTGCCGGATCCGTGCGATCTCCTCGGAGACCTTGGTGCCGGGGATCTGCCCGCCTTCGCCGGGCTTGCTTCCTTGCGCCATCTTGATCTCAAGTTCCTGAGCCGCGTTCAGGTAGGAGGCGGTGACGCCGAACCGTCCCGAGGCCACCTGTTTGACCGCGGAGTTGGGCCAGTCCCCGTTCGGTCGTCGCGCGTACCGGTCGGGATCCTCCCCGCCCTCCCCACTGCTGCTCTTTGCCCCCAACCGGTTCATCGCGATCGCGAACGTCTCGTGGGCTTCCTTGCTGAGCGAGCCATGGGACATCGAGGAGACGACGAACCGGCGGGCGATCTGGGTGGCCGGCTCCACGTCTTCCACCGGAAGCGGAACGCCGCCGCGGAGCTCGAGGAGGTCCCGCAGCGCGGTCGGCGGGCGGTGCGTCACCTCCCACGCATACGCGAGATACTCTTCGTCGCTGCCTGCGAGCGCAAGCCGGTGGAGCGTCCGCAGCACGTTCGGGTGGAACGCGTGGTACTCTCCGTCCTTCCGATAGCGGAACAACCCGGGATCTTCCAGCGCGGGGACGCCGTCCCCGCCGAACGCCTTCCGGTGGCGCGCGAGCACGTCCTCGGCGATCTCGGCGAGCCCGATGCCGCCGAGCCGTGACGGTGTCCCGGTGAGCGCGAACTCGACGAGCGCGGTGTCGAGTCCCACGGCCTCGAAGATCTGGGCGCCATGATAGCTTGAGATCGTCGAGATGCCCATCTTGGACATGATCTTGAGAAGACCCGCCTCGACGGCCTTCCGGTGGCGGGCGAGATGGGCCGCAGGATCCGCGCCCGCGCGGCGGGCCTGCTCCACGACCATCTCGTGCGCCAGGTACGGGCAGACCGCGCTCGCGCCGTACCCGATGAGCACCGCCATATGATGCACGTCCCGGGCCTCTCCGGTCTCAGCCACGAGGCTCGCGCGCATGCGTTTGCCGCGGCGGATCAGCGATTGGTGCACGGCCCCGACCGCGAGCAGCATCGGGATCGGCGCGCATCCCGCATCGACTCCGCGATCGGAGATCACGAGGAGCGTCGCGCCGTCGTCGACGTGATAGGCCGCCTCGTCACACAGCTGCACCAGCGCGCGCTCCAGTCCATCGGCGCCGTCTGCGGCCGCAAAGAGCGCGGGGAGAAAGCGCACGCGCAGCGTATCGTCCGGGAGCGCCGCGAGGGCCCGGAGCTCGGAAGCGGTGATCACCGGGGAGTGCAGCTCGACAAGCCGCGCGTGCCCGGCCGTCTCCTCCAGGAGGTTGCGGCGGGGCCCCAACAGCGTCGCGAGCGACATCACCAGGCGCTCGCGGAGCGGATCGATCGAAGGATTCGTCACCTGCGCAAATCGTTGCTTCAGGTAGGCGTAGAGCAGGCGCGGGCGCGACGACAGCACGGCGAGCGGCGTGTCGTCGCCCATCGAGCCGACCGGGTCCTTCGCCTCCGCGAACATCGGCGTGTGAATGCGCTTGATCTCCTCGTCGGTGTATCCAAACGCAACGAGGTGACGCCCCGGCGGAGCGCCGAGGGCCGGGGGCGTGCTGTCGGCGGGCACGCGGGTGCGGCCGGCGGCAAGCCACGCGGCATAGGGCCGGTGCCCCGCGACCTCCCGCTTGATCACCTCGTCGGTGAGAATCCGCCCGGCAACGGTGTCCACCGCGATCATCTGGCCCGGACCGAGCCGGCCCTTCTCCACGATCCGCGCGGGGTCCAGATCGATCACGCCGACCTCGCTCGCAACGATCACCAGTCCGTCGTCGGTCATCGCGTAGCGGGCTGGACGCAGCCCGTTCCGGTCCAGCGCCGCCGCAGCCACCCGGCCGTCCGAGAACGCGAGCGCGGCCGGACCGTCCCATGGCTCGGAGAGCCCTGCGTGAAACTCGTACCACGCGCGAACCTCGGCGGGCATCTCCGCGTCCTCGAACGCCTCGGGCACGAGCATCATCATCGCCCGCAGGGGGTCGCGGCCGGATTGAACGAGGAGCTCGAGCACGTTGTCCAGCATCGCGCTGTCGCTGCCGTCCGGCTGGATCACCGGGAGCAGGTTCCGCATGCGGCCGCGCCAGAAGGGGGAGCGAAGATCGGCCTCGCGCGCCCGCGTCCAGTTGATGTTGCCCCACAGCGTATTGATCTCCCCGTTGTGGGCGAGCAGCCGGAACGGCTGCGCGAGGGGCCAACTCGGGAAGGTGTTGGTGCTGTAGCGCTGGTGGAACACCGCGAGCGCGGTCTCGAACTCCGGGTCGCGCAGGTCCGCGTAGAAACGCGGGAGTTGCGGCGCGACGCACAGGCCTTTGTAGACCACGGTGCGATGGGAGCACGACGGCACACATCCGTCCGGAATCTGCTCCTCGACCAGCCGACCCTCGATGACTTTCCGCACGAGATATAGCGTGCGCTCAAACCCGTCGGCGCCGAGCGGATCGGGCCGGCCGATCAACGCCTGCTCGATCTCGGGCCTGGTGTGGGCGGCCTCCGTGCCCAGCGCCGACGTGGCAACCGGGACCGGCCGCCACCCGAAGAAAACGAGCCCCTCGCGGGTGATCGAGTCCTCGACGATCGCCCGCATGCGTCCCCGCCTTCGGTTGTCGCGGGGGAGAAACACCATGGCGACGCCCAGGTCACTGTGCCGGGAGACATGCACCGCAAGCCGCTGCAGGTCCGGCAGGAACAGGCGGTAGGGCAGTTGCGTGAGGACCCCGGCGCCGTCTCCGGTCTTGCCGTCCGCGGACACCGCGCCGCGGTGCGCCAGGTTCGCCAGCGCCTCCAGCGCGTATGCGAGCGGAGCGTGACTGCGCCCCCCCGTCGTCGCGACGAATCCGACGCCGCAGGAATCGTGCTCAAATCTCGGATCATACAGGCCGGGCATCGCGGTCCACCCCCACGCCAGATATCCGCTGAGCACTGCCGTGGACCGTCGCCCGGCGCGAAAATACAAAAAGCCCGGGGGAGCGATCCTGTTGAGAGGAACCTCTCCCTCGGGCTTTTGTCCCGACGGTGTAGCGCCCCTGAGGCCGCCTGTGCCGCTCGGTCCGGTCCGGCCCTCGCCGCGGGCCGCGGAACCCTAGGCACACTCCCTCCCCGCCGGGCATCGAGCCCGGCTGGAAACCCGGGTCAGCGGGCGGGATCGGCTATCAAGTGCTGAATTTCCAAATGATCGCCATCGCGACCCGGTTTTAGTTTCGAGTACCAAACTTCCCGTAGATTGTCAAGGAAAATCGAGACATCGGTCGGGTTTCGACCACGCGGTCCCGCGGAATGCACTCAGACGCCGTGACGCGCGTAGACAACCTGTCCTGCGACGAGCGTCAGGAACACCGCTCCTTCACGGTCGAGCACGACCAGGTCCGCGTCGCATCCTTCGACAATCTGCCCCTTGCGCGCCAATCCAAGCAGCCTCGCCGGCACGAGCGTCGCGGATTGGACCGCCTCGCGGAGACCGACCTCGGCCGCGTCGGCGAAATTGCGCACGGCCCTGTTCATTCTTAGGACGCTCCCCGCGAGCGTCCCGTCGGGCAAGCGCGGCACGCCGTCCCTCACCTCAACCGGGCGCCCGCCCAACGTGAAGCTGCCCCGTTCCATCCCGGCCCCCGAGATGGCGTCGGTAATGAGCGCCACTCGTCCCGTTCCAGCGACGCGGGCGATCAGACCGACCACCGCAGGATGCACGTGGATGCCGTCTGCGATGACGCTGAGGACTAGGCTGCGGGTGAGCAGCGCGCCCCCCGCCGCACCCGGCTCCCGATGGTGCAGGCCGCGCATCGCGTTGAACACGTGGGTCACGAGCCGGGCACCCCACTGCGCTGCCGCCCGCACCTCATCGTAGTCCGCGTCGGTGTGCCCTACCGCGGGGACGACACCCTGCGCGGCAAGCGCACGCACGACCGGCTGGGCACCTTCGAGCTCCGGAGCAAGCGTGACGACGCGGACCGCGCCGCGGAGCCGCCGCAGCGTTTCGAGGATCTCCGGGACCGACGGATGCCGGAGATCCTGGGCCTGGTGGGCGCCTCGGCGCAGCGGGTTCAGATAGGGCCCTTCGAGGTGCACCCCGAGGATCTCGGGCAGCCCGCCTCGCCGGCCCATCGCCGCGACCGCGGTCTCGGCGGAGCGACGCATGTCCTCCAGCGGCGCACTGATGATCGTCGGAAGGTACGCCGTGACGCCCGTGCCCGCGAGGTACCGTCCGAGCACGTCGTATTCCTCGGGGACGCACCGCGAACAGTCCACGCCGGCGCCGCCGTTCACCTGGAGATCGATCATCCCCGGAATCAAGGTGCCGTCCGGAAACCTGAGGACGTTGTCGGCCCGTCCGCTCGGTGGTTCGCCGGCGCCGACGCGCACCACACGCCCATGCTCGACAATCACGAAGCCTGGACTGATGTTCCGGTCGGGAGCCACGATCGTGCCAATGGAAAGAATCATGATACGTTTTCGTTCAGGCCCGCCACGGCGGCTTCCTGCGGCCCCGCGGCAGGCGAGACACCACGCGCCGGAGAAATCTGTGGCGTGACCATCCGGCCGCTCCGGGACGCGGATGTGGAGCGCTGCGTCGCGATCATGCTGGAGCTCCCTCTCTGGCAGCGGTATGGGACCACTGCCGGTGACGCGCGCGGCCTATTCGCCGATGCCCTGGTTGGGGCGGCTCGCGCGCGTGTTGCCGAGGACGGGGGCCGAGTGGTCGGGTTTGTCGTGTACAGCGTGCGCGGGACATTCGATCACAGCGGATACGTCCGCGCGGTGGGCGTCGCGAAGGAGTCGCAGGGACGCGGCGTCGGCGGCAGCCTGATGGAAGCCGCGGAACGAGACATCCTCTCCATCGGTCCGAACGTGTTCCTGCTCGTGTCCGCCGAAAACACCGGGGCGAGCCGGTTCTACGAGCGGCGGGGGTACAGGCGAATCGGCAAGATCCCCGACTACGTGCGGGCAGGCATCACGGAAATCCTGTACAGAAAGACGGCGGGGCCCATCCGCCCCACGTGACCGCACGTGCGCGAAGCATTATGATACCGCTGGGGGCCCGGACGTAATATCACGCCGGGCGCCGTGGACGCAGAGGTCTGGGGGTGAGAGATGCACGCGAAGCGGTTCGTGATCGTCATCCTGGCGCTTGTTCTGTCGCTGCCGCTTGCCGCTCAGACATACGCGGCACCGACGAAGGTGACGCTGACGCTCGGGGTGGACCAGGAAGTCGTCGGCCTGGACCCCAACAAGGTTACGGCGTTCTCCTCGTTCCGTAGAATCGATCTCTTGTACAACAAGCTGGTGACGTACGACCCGGGGCTGCACATCGTTGGAGACCTCGCGAGCTCCTGGGACACTCCGGACAACCGAACGTACGTGTTCCACCTTCGTCCGAACGTCAGGTTCCACGACGGCACGCCGCTCACCGCGGATGACGTCGTCTTCACGATCGAGCGGATCCTCGATCCCAAGACGGCGTCGCCCGCCCGGTCGTACCTGGACGCCGTGGACACCGTCACCGCGGTGGACCCGCTCACCGTGCGCCTCCGTCTCAAGTACCCGCTCGCGTCCACGCTGGCCGGGCTGGCCTCGGGCAACGCGGCGATCGTGGAGAAGGCCGCGGTGCTGAAGAACGGCGATCTCCAGAAGACCGAGGCGGGGACCGGACCGTTCATGCTGGCCGAGTGGGTACCGGACAACTACATGCGCCTCGAGCGGAACCCCAACTACTTCAAGCGGGGTGATCCGAAGGTCGACGAGGTCATCATCCGCGTGATCCCGGAGGAAGACTCGCTGCTGGCCGGCCTGCGAAGTCGGAGCCTCGACATGGCAACCATCTCGGACGGAAGCGTCGTCAAGCAGGCACAGGGCGACAGAACGCTCCAGGTGGTGCAGGCGCCGAGCCTGAACCTGCGCATCTTCTCGTTCAACACGACCCGGCCGCCGTTCAACAACCCGAGGGTGCGTGAGGCGATCGCATACGCGATCGATCGCCAAGCGATCGTGGCCGCGGCGGAATTTGGGTTCGGCGAGGTGAGCGGTCCGGTCCCGGCGCCCGACAAGGTGTACGCGCTCCCGGTCTCGTCGTTCCCCGAGTACCACACCAATCCCGCCAGGGCCAAGCAGATGCTTCAGGAGGCCGGCGCGGGGAGCACGTCGTTCAACATCGTCGCCTCACCGACCTACGAAGGCGGGCTGGCAGTCGCCCAAGTCATCCAGGCTCAACTGCGCGCGATCGGGCTCAACCCGACGATCGACAACGTGGAGTGGGGCACGTACATCAACCGCTGGGTCAAGCGCGACTTCGATACCATGGTGGAACTGCGCGGGGGAGATCCCGATCCCGACCGATTCCTGTACCGAACATTCTACAGCACGGGGGCGGTCAACAACTTCCTGTTCAAGGACACCACGGTCGACCAGTTGCTCGACCGCGGCCGAGTCCATTTGACCGTGGCCGAACGAAAGCCGATCTATGACGACGCGCAGCGCGCGCTCGTCACGGATGCGCCGGCCGTCTTCCTGTACACGCCGTACACGAGCCAGGTGCTGCAGAGTTATGTGAAGGGCTTCCGGATCATTCCGACGGGCTCGCTGGAATCTTTGCAAGACACCTCGATTCAGCGCTAAGTGGGACGCCTGAGGGGCGGCGGCGAGCGAGCCGCACGCCCCTCAGGCGCAACATTGCGCCACGAAGTCGTGATGCCTCGTCGACCCAGCGCGCACGCTCGACGCCGGGGTTGGTCTGTGGCGTACACCCGATGACGGCGTTCCTTGCAGGCAGGCTGCTCACCCTGGTGCCCGTGCTGTGGGGCGTGTCGATCGTGGTGTTCCTGTTGGTCCGCCTGCTTCCCGGGGACGCGGTCCAGATGTTTCTCGGCACACAGGTCGCCATGACACCCGCTCAGATGGCCGAGCTCCGGCGCCTGTTCGGGATCGACAAGCCCCTGCCGCTCCAATACGTGGACTGGATCGGCCGGGTACTTCAGGGAGACTTCGGCGTCTCGCTGCGGACGAGCCGGCCGGTGCTCCCCGACATCCTCGCACGGCTGCCGATCAGCGGCGAGATCACCGTATTTGCGCTGGCCATCGCGCTCGCGCTCGGGATCCCGATCGGCGTGACCGCGGCGCTTCGGCGCGGCACCGCGGTGGACACCCTCGTGAGCGTCGCCGGCCTCGTCGGACTCAGCATTCCAAACTTCTGGCTCGCCGCGATGTTCCTGCTGCTTCTGGCCAGGTACCCGATCGCGTCGATCGGCACGTATGTCGGATTCACAGCGAATCCCGGCGCCAACCTCACCGTCATGACGCTCCCGGCCGTCTCGTTGGGCGTGTCCCTCGCCGCCGTGTTCATGCGGTTCGTCCGTTCCTCGCTGCTCGAGGTCCTTGGCGAGGACTACGTGCGCACCGCCCGCGCGAAAGGACTCTTGGAGCGCATCGTCATCGACCGTCACGCGCTCCGGAACGCGCTGATCCCGGTGATCACCGTGATCGGCTACCAGGCGGGCTACCTGCTGGGCGGTACCGTGGTGATCGAGGAGGTGTTCGCACTGCCCGGCATGGGCCGCCTTGCGCTCAACGCCATCGGCCAGCGAGACTATCCCGTGGTCCAGGGGGTCGTCCTCCTGATCGCGGGCCTCTTCGTCCTCACGAATCTGGTCGTGGACGTGCTGTACGCGCTCGTGGACCCAAGAGTCCGGTACGGATGAGCACCGCCCCGAAGTCCGCTCTCTCGGCGGCCCGGCATGGCCATGAACCCGCGGCCACGCGTCGCCGTCCGTCCCAGATGCTTGCATTCATGCGCACGCCTGCCGCGGTCGCCGGTGCCTTGATCGTGACGGCGTATCTGGTCGCGGCGGCGGGGGCGCCCTTGTTCGCTCCCGCGGATCCCATGGCAATGGCACCGGGCGCCCTCCTCGCGCCTCCGAGCCCGGGGCACCTGTTCGGCACGGACCAATTCGGACGGGACGTGCTCAGTCGACTACTCTACGGCTCCCGAGTCTCGCTCGCGGTCTCGTTCGTGTCCGTCGCCGTCGCACTCGGGAGCGGCGGGACCATCGGCATTCTCAGCGGATACCACGGCGGCGCCCTCGACAACGTCCTGATGCGAACCATGGACGTCATCTTCGCCTTTCCCGCGGTCCTGCTGGCCATCGCCATCATGGCGGTCGCGGGCACGACGACGCCCGTGCTCGTCGCGGCGATCGGACTCGTCTACATCCCGCAGTTCGCGCGGGTCACCCGAGGGAGCGTGCTCCAGGCGCGCGGCATCGAGTACGTCGAAGCGGCGCGCGCCCAGGGGTCGAGCGTGACGCGCATCCTGCTGCATCACATCGTCCCGAACATCCTGGCGCCGATCATCGTGCAGACGTCGCTCAGCCTGTCCTTCGCGATCCTGACCGAGTCGGCGTTGAGCTTTCTCGGGCTCGGGACTCAGCCGCCGACCCCGTCCTGGGGCAACATGCTCGCGGAGGCGCGGCGGTTCATGTCGACCGCGCCGTGGACCGCGGTGTTCCCCGGGATCGCGATCTCGCTCATCGTCCTTGGGTTCAACCTGCTGGGCGACGGTCTGCGGGATCTCCTGGACCCCCGCCTCAGGCTGTGACACGGCGCCGCATGTGCGGATCGTCCACCCGGGCGAGCCGCCGTCCGGCGCACACGCATGTCGAATCCGCGCGCGGAGGTTCCCATGACATCTCCATCCCGTGAGCCGCTGACCGAAATGGTGAACGAACGCACCCGATCGCTCGATCTGCTCCCGGTGATCGAACAAGCCCGGTTGATGAACGAGGAGGACCGGCGAGTCCCGGCCGCGGTGGCGGCGACCCTGCCGCAGATCGCGGACGCAGTGCTTCGGATTGCGGATGCACTCGGCCGCGGCGGACGCCTGGTGTACGTGGGCGCGGGCACGAGCGGCCGGCTCGCGGCGCTCGATGCGGCCGAGTGCCCGCCCACGTTCGGCACCGCACCGGATCTGGTCCAGGCGGTCATCGCGGGCGGACCCGACGCGTTGCTGCGCGCGGTCGAGGGCGCCGAAGATAACGCGTCCCGGGGCGCGCAAGAAATGGACGCGAGGCAGGCCGGCCCCTCCGACGTGGTCGTCGGCGTCGCCGCCAGCGGGGAAACGCCGTTCGTGCTGGGGGCGGTGCGGCGTGCGCGGGAGCGCGGCGCGGTTACGATCGGCGTGGCATGCTCTCCGGGATCTTCGCTGGAAGCCGCCTGCGATCTAGCCATTGTCCCGCTGCCCGGCGCGGAGGTCGTCGCAGGAAGCACACGCCTGAAGGCAGGCACCGCCCAGAAGCTCGTGCTCAATATGTTGAGCACCCTCACGATGGTCCACCTTGGCAAGGTGTATGGCAACCTCATGGTGGACGTCCAGGCGACCAACGAGAAGCTCCGCCGCCGAGCGGTCAGGATCGTCTCGGCCGCAACGGGCACCGGCGAGCCTGTCGCAGCGGACGCGCTCTCGCGCGCCGGCGGGCGCGTGCCCGTCGCCATCATCATGCTCGCACGCGGGATCGACGCGAACACGGCGGCCCAGATGCTGCGCCAGGCCGGGAGCGTTCGGCGCGCGCTCGGGGAGCGTGCCCCGTGAGCGGCCGGCGGCGGGTCCGGAACCCCGCACGCCCCAAGGCGGCTGCGGAACGCGGGCGCGCTTCGGCGCGCAGGCGCCCCGCCCGAACGACGCTTCCGGGTGCGCCTGCCGGACACGCCGGAGCGGATTTGCTGGCCGCCATTCGCGCCAAGTCGACGAAGCGCATCATCGGCCTGATCTCCGGAACGTCGGCGGACGGCGTCTCCGCCGCGCTGGTGGAAGTCACCGACCGCGTCACCGCCGGCCGCGGGCATGCCTCGCGGGACGGAGAGGTGCGGCATCCGAAGGTCCGGCTCGTAGCGCACGTGACCGTACCCTATCCCCCCGAGGTCAGCCGCCGCGTCATCGAGGTCAGCACGCGACCGGTCACCACGCAGCGGATCGCATCCCTTCACTACCTGCTTGGGGAGTACTTCGCACAAGCCGCGGTCACCGCTGCCGGCCGGGCCGGCTACCCGATCAGCCGAGTCGATCTCATCGCGTCCCACGGCCAGACGGTGGCCCACGTCGGCATCCCGGATCCATCGGACCCGTGGGCGCGCGCGGCCACGATGCAACTCGCGGAGGCCGCCGTGATCGCCGAGCGCACCGGCCGCCCGGTGCTTGCGGACTTCCGCGCCGCCGACATCGCCGCAGGCGGCCAGGCCGCACCGCTGGTCCCGTACGCAGACGTGCTTCTGCTGGCGGCGGCCAAAGGGCGGATCGCGCTCAACCTCGGCGGCATCTCCAACATTACCGTCCTGCCCGCCGGGGACAGAGGCGACAACGTGTACGCATTCGACTGCGGTCCCGCGAACATGGTGATCGACGGCCTGGTTCGACACTTCACCGGCGGCACGGAGACGTTCGATCGCGACGGCGCGCGCGCCGCCCGGGGCCACGTCTGCGACGAGCTCCTTCGGGAGTTGCTCGACCATCCTTTCGTCAACGCGCCGCCGCCCAAGACGGCCGGTCACGAACAGTTCGGCCGTCCGTTCCTGGACGCCTTGCTGGCGAAGTGGAATCGGCTCCCTACGGACGATCTGATCGCGACGGCGACGGCGTTCGCGGCAGAGGCCGTGGCCCGTAACATCGTCCGATACGTCCTGCCCGTCCACGCGATCGCGGACCTGATTGCCGCCGGCGGCGGCGTCCACAACCCCACCCTCATGCGCCGCCTGGAGGGGGCGGTCGCGCCGATCCGCGTCTGCCTCATCGACGAGTTCGGCGTGCCGGCCGACGCCAAGGAAGCGGTCGCGTTCGCGTTGTTGGGGCACGCCACGGTAATGGGCATCCCCGGCAGCCTGCCGCGTGTCACGGGCGCCCGTCATGCGTCGGTGCTCGGCAAGTGGACGTGGCCGCCCGGCTGACGCATCGTCGTCGAACCCCGGTGCAAGAGGACCCTCCTGCGGCCCTCCCGAAACCAAATCGATGCATGGACTACTTTCTCGGAGTCGACGGCGGCGCGTCGAGCACGATCTGCGCCGTGTGCACCGATGACGGCGCGGTCCTCGGCATTGGCCGCGGCGGTCCCAGCAACCACATCCTCGCTCCCGGCGGGCGCGCGCGCGCGCGCCAGGCCCTCGGGACAGCACTCGACGCAGCGCTCCGCGCCGCCCGCCTCGGCGCAGTGGAGTTCCGCGCCGCCCAGTTCGGCATGACCGGGATCAACGCCGATAGCAGCGAGTCCCGTGCGCTCGAGGAGGTTGTCGGCGAAACGCTCGCGGTCGGCACGGTGCGAGTTGACAACGACGCGCTGGTCGCACTGGCGGGAGCGTTCGCGTGCGGTCCCGGGGTCGTGGTCGCCGCGGGAACCGGATCGATCGCGCTCGGCCTGGACGGGACGGGGTCCCAAGCCCGGGCGGGAGGATGGGGGTACATCTTCGGCGACGAGGGAAGCGGGTTCGGACTCGGCCGTGCAGGCGTCAGCGCCGCGCTTCATGCCCTGGACGGGAGCGGGCCGCAGACGATCCTCACCGACCGGATTCCTCTCGTAATGGGCATGAGTGTCCAGGCGATCCCCATGGCCTTTTACAACGGCCAGATCGGCCGGCCTCGGATTGCGCGGCTCGCGCGCGTCGTGACCGCCGCTGCAGAAGCCGGCGATGGTGTGGCCGGGAAGCTCGTCGAGAGCGCAGCCGCGTCGCTCGCGGATCTGGTGGTCGCGGTCGCCCACCGCCTGACGTGGCCGGGCGGGGCCACGCCGGTCGCTCTGGTCGGTGGGTTCTTCGACGGCGGGGTCATCGTGTTAAGACCGCTGCGCCTGGCGCTCGCGACCCGAGTTCCTGGCGCCGTGCTCGTGCCCGCCCGCTATGATCCTGCAGCAGGTGCGCTGTTGCTCGCCCTGCAGATGGCGGGCATCCCGCATACGCCGGAACGCCTCGCGCTTCTTTCCGCGACGTGGGCGCTGCGAGCCGCCGAGGCGGCGTCGCTGTGACTCTTGAATGGCGGCACACGCTCCGGGGCCGCCTGATCGTCTCGTGTCAAGCGCTGCCGGGCAGCCCGCTTCGAAACTCAGCAATGATCGCCGCGCTTGCCAGGTGCGCCGTGCTGGGGGGCGCTGCGGCCGTCCGGATCGACGGTCCCGACGATGTGGCCGCGGTTCGCCTGACCCTGGACGTGCCGATCATTGGACTCTACAAAGTCCGCGGGCGCGAGCCCGTATACATCACGCCGACGTTCACCGAAGCGCGTGCGATCACCGATGCCGGTGCAGACATCGTCGCCGTGCAGGCCACTCAGGAGCGCGCTCGGGATGCTGGCGCGGACCCGCTTCCAGTTTTGGTGGAGCGAATCCATGCCGAGTGCGGCGTCCCGGTGATGGCGGACGTCTCGACGCTCGAGGAAGGCCTGGCGGCCGAGGCGTGCGGTGCCGATCTCGTCGCGACGACGATGGCCGGTTACACGCCGCACAGCCGCCGTGCCGCAGGGCCCGACCTCGACCTCGTGCGCGCGCTCGCGGACGCGATCTCGGTGCCGGTCGTTGCAGAGGGACGAATCACGACGCCCGAGGATGCCGCGGCGGCGCTTGAAGCCGGGGCCTGGGCGGTCGTCGTTGGCCGCGCGATCACGATGCCGGAAGCGATCACCGAGCGATTCGTCCGCGCCGTGGACCGCGCCGCACACAGAAGTTAACCCCTTACCGCACCGACACCTGATATGGCATGACGGCAAGGATGCGCTCTTCCAGCAGCGCGCCGAGGGCAGGGGCGAGCGCGCTCAGCACCCCGGACGCGCTCGAGTTGGGGAGAGCGAGCCCTCTTGGAGGTCGCACGTGGACCACCCTTACCGCGCGCGACGGCGCAATACCCATGAGCCGTTTCGCCGCGTCGACGGCTGCCGTGAAGTCGCCGAGTTCGTCCACCAGCCCGTGGCACTGCGCCTGGCGGCCCGTCCACACGCGGCCCTTGGCCGCCGCAAGCACCGTCTCGCGCGGAAGCGTGCGCCCCTCGGCAACCCGGCTCACGAATCGATCGTAAGTCTCTTCCGCCTGGGCGTGGAGGCGCCGTCGCTCCTCCGCAGAGAAGGGGACGAAGAGGGAGAAGATTGTGGCGGTCTCGCCGCGTGCGAGGATCTCGCGGTGCACTCCGGCCCGCCCCACAAGCTCGCGCACGCTGAACTTGCCGGAGATGACGCCGATCGACCCCGTCAGCGTTCCAGGCAGGCACACGATCCGGCGAGCCCCCGCCGCAACGTAGTAGCCGCCGGATCCCGCGACGTTGCCGAGGAAGGCAACGACGGGCTTGGTGCGGTCGGCGCGCCGCACCTCGCGCCAGATCAAGTCGGACGCCAGTGCGGATCCCCCGGGTGACTCGACCGAGAGAACGATGGCCCCGAACCCGGGATTGCGCTCCGCGGCGCGGATCGCGCGGGCGATCGTGGCATGCCCCGCGGTGTCTTCCGAGACAAACGGCAGCGGCAGAGGCACCGGGGGTCTCGCACGGCTCTCGCCCATGTGAATCGCGCCCCGCACGGTGATGACCGCGATGGCCCGTCCCGGGCTTCTCCAGCGCAGCGGCCGGCGGAGGCGGCGGCGGGCGAGTACCCACGGTGCGATCTCCGGGCGCCGAGCCCCGACGGCCAGATAGCCTGGCAGCTCATCTTCGAACAACACGGCATCGACCAGCCCGGCGTCACGGGCGGCGCTCGCGGAGAGCGGCGCGCGATTGACGACCCTTTGAATCGCAACCGGGTCGAGCCTCCTGGCCGCGGCGATGTCCCTAACGACATCGTCGTACACCGAGTCCAGGATCGCGTTCAGCGCCTCGCGCATCGGGGCCGACATCGACCCGCGGACGAACGGCTCGGCCGCGCTCTTGTACTCCGCGATCTGTTCGAACTCGGCGGCCACCCCGGCCCGGCCCAGGGCCTCCCCGAGGAACGTCGCCTCCAGCGTGAGCCCGACCAGGTTCAGGGTGCCGCTCTCGGGCATCACCACAGTGTCTGCGACGCTGGCCAGATAGTACAATCGCGTGGACGCCTGCGGCAGGTACGCGATCACCCGCTTCCCTGAGTCGCGAAAGCGCGCCAATGCGCTCCGCAGGCTTTGGATCGTCGCCAGCCCGGCGTCGAGGCCCGACGCGGTGACCACCACGCCGGCGACGGACGGGTCCGCGGCCAGGACCCGGAGACGCCGGCGGACTTCCTCCACGCTTTCCGGCCGCCGCCGCACCCACCACGCAGCGGGCGGCCGGTGTTCCGGGTATCCTCCCGCGAGTTCGAGAAGGACATACACGGAACCCCGCCTGCGCAACGTGGACCAGAGGTTGCGGACGAGCGCCAGGGCGTCATACAAAAGATCACTGAGCCAAATGATCAACCGCATTGCCCTTTATGGTTTCGCACGGCAGGCGTGGGGTCCCTGGAATGGCCGCCTCCGGATCGATCGCCAGCGCGGGTTATCGCTCCACGAACAGTGGGTTCGTCCAGGCCCTGTCCCCCGCCATGCCGACGGCTTCCACGCGCAGGTAGCGTTCCTGTCCCCGCAGGGTGAAAGTCGACTCGCGGAGCGGCGTACCGTCGGAGACGACGCGGCGTCCCCACCGCCGGTCGCACATGAACCGGATCTCCCTGGCACCGGGATCTTCGACCCGGACGGTCACGGTCTCGCCGTCGAACGCCACATCCTCGAGCACAACGCCGGTGGATGCGTAGAATGCGCCCGCGGCAAGCGCGTTCACGACGGAGGCCTGCGACAGGCCCTCCGCGCGAAGCATCGTCCAGGCCCGACCGAAGTCCCCCATCCGCCAGTGCGTGTCGTCATTCGCAATACCGGACATCGACTTCCGCGCGCACAGACAATCGTCCCACTGGACGCTCGCGTCGCCCTTCGCGACGTCCACGTCCGTGTTGGTGTTGTACACCTCGATCCCGGCGACGCCTTCCAGCGGCGTCAGGTCGTCCACGACGAGCCCGCTCCAGTACGGGTGTGCGATGAAAACGACGGCGCCGGCCCGGCGAAGCCGGTCGATAACGGCCTGCACCGCGAGCCCGTGGCGGGCCGCCATCCCGCGCGGCAGGTCGATCATGTCGTCCAGACCGAGCCCGATGAGGTGATAGGGCTCGCCGAACCGGGCCCGACCGGCATCCACCTCCGTACCGGACACCAGAAGAAGCGGGCTCTCGGCCGTCGCACGGGCGCGGGTGAGTTGATTGTGATCGGTGATCGCGAGCACGTCGTAGCCGCGCTCGGCGTACCGCGCGACGGCCTCGTCAACCGATCGCGCCCCGTCGGAGTTGGTCGTGTGGCAGTGGAACATGCCGCGGTACCATCGACCGGATAGCGCAAAAGGGTTGAGGCAGCGACTCACTGTCCGTCCCCTTCGCCCCGCTCGGCACGGCCTCGCGCCCCGGGCACGTGAGCGAGGCCGCGCGCAGCCCTACGCTCAGAGCAGTCCGCCGCGACCGGCACGACGGTGCGCGCCCGGGCCGTAGGCTCGGTCCCGTGCCGGATCAACTGGTCATACGCCTCCCGCGTGTCCTGCCGGACAACCGCGTGATAGAGCGTTCGACGCGGCGGGCCGCCCCGTCGCGTCGAACGCGTTGCACCGGTTCCGGTGATGCCCTGGTTGTTCACCGCGACGTACGGACCGCCTCGTCCCACCTATTTGATCCCCATCGTCCGATTGTAGACCGCGATGGCCTGGTTCACATCTCGGGCGGCGTCAACCAGCGCCTGCTGCGGCGACTTGCGTCCCAACACGGTGGCCTCGATCGCATCCTCGGACTTCTGCCGCGCTTCGGGAAACACGCCCAACAGCGCCCCCTGCGTTGCACGGTTGATCGGGCTGTTGCGCAACTCGCTGATCGCGGTGAGGAACTGCGGGTACTGCGCGAGCGTCTGCTGCGCGACCGGCTCACGATACGCGTCCCGCCGGACCGGGAAATACCCGGTTCCCACGTACCACGCGGCCTGTTGAGGGGGCGCGCTGATGAATTTCACGAACTCCCACGCTGCCTGCTGCTCGGCGGGCGGACGTCCCCTGAGGATCCAGGCGGACGCGCCCCCAACGATGCTGCCGCCGGTCTTTGCGTCCGGCGGCTTGGGAAAGTAGCCGGTTCCGAGCTGGAAGCGGCCGCCGGATTGTGTGAGGAGGCTCTTCAACACCGCGGTCGAGTCCACGGTCATCGCTGTCTGTCCCGCCGCAAACGCCCGCTGGCTCGCGGCGGTCGGCCGGCCGGGATTCGTGGCCACGCCGTTTTTGACCATCCGCGCCCACCACTCCAGGATGCGCGCCCCTTGTTCCTCGTGATCGTAGACCACCGCCGTGGCGGGTGCATCGCGGCCGTTGCCGTTGTTGGCGTACAAGACGCCCTGACGGGCGAGGAGCTGCTCGAAGAACCACCCGTAGATGGCAATCGTGATACCCGACTGCGTCGCGCCACCGCGCACCAGCTTCGTGGCGTACGCCTCGATCTCCTCAAACGTCCGCGGCGGCTGGTCGGGATTCAGGCCCGCCTGTTTGAACATGTCCTTGTTGTAATACAGAATCGCCGTCGACGTGTTGAAGGGCATCGAGTACAGCCGGTTGCCGACGCGATAGTACGCGAGAATGTTGGGCTCGAACTGGCTCACGTCGAACTTCTCGCGGTCGATGAAGTCCTGCACCGGCACGACCGCCTTGCTGTCGACCATGAACCGGGTCCCGATATCGTAGACCTGGCTGACCGCCGGAACGGCCGAGGATCCGAGGGACGCCCTGAGTTTGTTGATCAGATCGTCGTAGCTGCCCTGAAATTGGGCCTCCACCTGAACGTCCTTGCGAGACTCGTTGAACTTGTTGACAAACGCCTGCACCACGGTCTCGCCGAGATTGCCACCCATCGCGTGCCAGAACACAATGCGCGTCGGCGCCTGCGCCGATACCGCCGGCAGACGCATCCCGGCTGCCATCGCGCCGAGGCCGACCGCCCCCGCCGTTTTCAAGAACCTCCGCCGTGTCACCCGTGCTCTCATGCACCCACCTCCCATTTCGAATACGCGCGCGCCCGAGATGCCGCTCGTCCGCCTCTCCCCCGCGGCCGGCACCGGTGCTCCTAGCCCTTCACCGCACCCGCCGTGAGGCCGCGGACGACATGGCGGTAACCCAAAATGAACAGCACAACCGTGGGCAGAACGATCAGAACAACCCCCGCCATGACCACACTCCACGAGATGATCTCCTGCGACTGCAGCAGCGCCAGCCCAATCTGCACAGTCCGCATCCCCGTCGAGTTGATGACCAGCAGCGGCCAGAGGTACTGGTTCCACGACGACAGGAATGCATAGATCGCGAGGGTGGCCAGCGCCGGCCGCGACAGCGGCAGCACGATCATCCACAGAAACCTGCGCCGGGACGCTCCGTCGATCCGCGCGGCGTCCTGCAGCTCGCGTGGGATCGTCAGAAAGAACTGCCGGAGCAGGAACGTCCCGAATGCGGTCGCCAGGTAGGGCGCGATCAAACCGGGGTACGTGTCGAGCCACCCGAGCGATCGGACCGTCAGGTAGTTCGGGATGAGCGTCACCTCGCCCGGGATCATGAGCGTCGACAGAAACAGGAAGAACAGCCACTGCCGCCCCGGGAACTCGACGAAGGCGAAGGCGAAGGCGGCAAGCGAAGCGGTCACGAGCTGGCCGAGGGTGATCGCGCCGGCCTGGACGAACGAGTTCAGCAGAAACCGCGGCAACGGCGCCTGCTGCATCGCCGCCGGGTAGTTGCCGAAGTTCAGCACATGCGGCCACAGCGTCGGAGGATACCGGTCGACCTCGGCGCCGGTCTTCAGGCTCGTCGACAGCGCGAAGAGAAGCGGGAACAGTACGATGAGCGCGACGACGATCATGAGCGCATCGAGGCCCACGCGCCGGAGGGCGCGCCGCAGCGCCCTCGCGCGACGCCTCGACGAGCCGAGGCCGCGGGCACGCGCCGACGCGTACGCCGGCGTGGCGGATTCGGACGTCACTGGTAGCTCACCCACCGCTCGAAGACCGCAAACTGAAGCACGGTGAACGCGAGCACGAGCACAAACAGCACCATGGCCTGGGCCGCGGCCAGCCCGAACCTGAAGTTGAAAAAGGCGTTGCGGTAAATCGAGTAGACGATCACGTTGGTCGCGCCAACGGGACCGCCCTGCGTCAGGATATGGACCTGCCCGAACGACTGCAGCACGCCGAGCGTCGCGACCACGCCGACGAAGAACAACGCCGGGGAGATCGCCGGGACCACCACGTGGAGGAACACCGCCCACTGGCCGCCCCCGTCGATGCGCGCGGCCTCCACCAGTTCGTCCGGCACGCCTTGAAGAGCCGCGAGTAGCACCACGACATTGAATCCCAGGCTCTGCCACACCGTGGTCGCCGCGACGGCCGGCAGCGCCCAGTGCGGGTCGGTCAGCCAGCCGATCCGCGGCCCGTGGACGAGCGACAGGAGGTAGTTCAGGATACCGACATTCGGGTCGAGCATCCATTCCCAGATGAGCGCCGCGGCGGCGATGCTGACGGCGATCGTGAACGAGTAGGCGGTTCGATACGCCGCGATGCCGCGGATCCGCCGGTTGGCGAGCAGCGCGAGCGGCAGGCCGCAGACAATCCCCGCCGGCACCGTGTACACCGCGAAGAGGACCGTGACCCGCAGGCTGTTCAGGAAGTCCGGCGACGTGAACAGTTGCGCGTAGTTCCGCGTCCCGATGAACGCGCTCAGCCCGCCGAACGGCGTCGTGTCGTACAGGCTCAATTGCACGTTCCGGACGAGCGGATAGAACACGAACGCAGCGAACACCGCGAGCGATGCGATCAGGTAGGCGAGCGCCTGGAGCAGCGCGTACGCGGACTTCATGCGGGCGCCGCCTCGCACCATCACGCCGGGAGCAGCCTCCGAAGCAGCCGCGTGTCGTTCGACGTGATGCCATCGACGCCGAGCGCCAGGCAGTGCCGCGCGTCAGCCTCGTCGTCCACCGTCCAGACGAGCACGTGCAATCCCGCCCGGTGCGCCGCGTCCACGACATCCGGGGTGACGAACTCCCAGTCGATGCACAGCGCGTCTGCGCCCGCGGCTCGCGCCGCCGACGGCGCGTCGACGAGTCTGGCCGCATAGATGATCCCGCACGGGCTTCGAGGCGACAGGTCGCGAACGGTCCGCACGCTCTGGTGGTCGAAGGACATGAACAGCACGTCCTCCTCCATTCCCCGTCGCCGGATGGCCTCGACGAGCTCCCGCTCGATGCCGTCGTAGAATGTGGGCGCGTTCTTGATCTCGATCTGCAGCAGCGCGCGCCCGCGCACGAGATCGAGCACCTCGTCGAGCTCGGGGACCATCGTCCCGGCGAACGCCGGGCCGAACCAGCTTCCCGCGTCCAGACGACGCAGCGCCTCGAGCGTCAGCGACGGGACCGCGCCGCGGCCGTTCGTCGTCCGCTCCACGGTCTGATCGTGGATGACCACCAGGTGCCCGTCCCGGGTCCGCTGGACGTCGCACTCCAGCGCGCGCACCCCTTCATCGAGCGCGAGCCGGAACGCCGGAAGGGTGTTCTCCGGCGCGTAGCGCGACCCGCCCCGGTGGGCCACTCCTAGCACGCGTCGACCTTCCCACCAGCCGCGTCCGCGGATGCCGTCGCCCCCCACCACGTTCCCCCGGTAAGAAGTGCTGGCTCAGAAGCTTCTCTCTGTTCGATAGGCACGCGGCCGGATACCTGCGTCTCTGCGTTGTTGTTGTGCGAAGAAAGAGGCAAGATCCAGCGCAGGTTGCCGGAATTGTCGGCGTCGTACCGGGCGCGATGCTCCGTGCGCCCCGGGTTGCGCCGAACAGATGTGTCGAATTCGTAGGACCCGCCTCTGTACCCTCGGCGTGGGCCAGCACTGCGGCGCCGCTCGGCGCCCGCGCCGGGGAGGAGGCGCAAGTGTTCGCGACGGCCCCTAGACCGGCAGGTTCTCGATTCGCACGGGCTCCACAGCATCCGCGATCGGGAACTTGAACACTTTGGCGTGGAAGTACAACTCGGCCTCGAACGTCCGCCTGATGTTCTCGGCCCTGCGGAACCCATGCTGCTCGCCGGGATACGCGAGGTACGCCACGGGCAACCCCTTTGCCCGCACGGCCTCGAACATCATCTCGGCCTGGTTGGGCGGCACGATCTTGTCCTCGAGCCCCTGGAACAAGATCAACGGGCTCGCCAGGCGGTCGAGAAAGTGGATCGGCGAGCGCGCTCGATACAGGTCTCGGCGAGACGGGTACGGGCCGATCAAGTGCTGGTCGTAGCGGGACTCGAACTTGTGCGTGTCGCGCCGGAACACCTCGAGGTCGGCGATGCCGAAGTGACTCGCGCCTGCGTGAAACGCGTCGCGAAATACGAGCGTGCAGAGCGTGGTGTATCCGCCGGCGCTGCCGCCACGGATCACCAGCCGGTGCTCGTCCACACGACCCTGCCGTGCGAGGTACCGGGCCCCGTGCACGCAGTCGTCCACATCCACGACGCCCCACTGGCCATACAGACGCTCACGGTATTCCCGCCCGTACCCCGTGCTGCCGCCGTAGTTCACGTCGAGATATGCGAACCCGCGGCTGGTCCAGTACTGAATGGACAGGCTCAACACCGGGGATGCCGCGCTCGTCGGGCCCCCGTGACTCGTGACCAGCAGCGGCGGCCGCTCGCCGGCAGGCCCGACGGCGTCGCGGTTTTGCGGCGCGTAGAAGTACGCGTACGCCGTGTGACCTCCCTCCGTTGGGAACTCGACCACCTCGGGCCGGGACAGATACCCGGAATCCAGTTGGTGCTCGGCCGAGCGGCGGAGCACGTCCGTGCGACCGGTGCGAAAATCGAGACGCACGACGGAGCGGAACGCATCCGGGCTCCCCGCGATGAAGACCGCGTGATCGTTCGCGCACCTGACACTCTCCGCGCCTTGGTAAGGCGTGTGGAACGGCTGCAAACGGCCCGCGCCGGGATCGAGCATCGCGAGGCCTCCACCCGCTGGCGCCCGATACGCACAGAACACGCGCCCACCCGGCGCCAGCGCGTATTGAGACATGCCGAAGACCCACTGCGGCACACCGAACTCGGCCGCCATGGGACAGAGGGGTTCGTCGTGCCCCCCCCGCCAGCGGTACAGGTTCCACCACCCCGTCCTATCGGACACGAACAGCAGCGTCCCGTCCGGCGCCCACTCCGGCTGGAACACCGACTCCGCCACCCCGCCAGCGACGCAGGCACTGCGCACAACCGAGCCGTCGGCGCCGAGTTCGGCGACCCACAGCTCGGTCCCATCCCACGGCATGTTCGGGTGGTTCCACGTCAGGTACGCCAGGTGTAAGCCGTCCGGGCTCAACCGCGGCGAGGAATAGAAGTCGCCGCCCCCCGCTAGCACGCGGCCACCGGCACGCTCGTCACCGCTCCACGGGATGCTGACGAGCGTGTTCACCGCCTCGGCCGATCCGGTGGTGTGGTCCTCGCGCACGCACACCAGCCGCTCGCGGCGGGCGTCGACGACCGCGTCGGCGTACCGCATATCCACGGCGGGGGTGAGAGGACGGGGCGCTTTGCCCACCTCCTGCCGGAACAACCGCTGGTCGGCAAAGTTCGAGAAGTACACGACGCCGCGGTGCACGGTGTAGGCACCGCCCCCGTATTCGTGAACCCGCGTGCGCGCGTTCATGCCCGCCGTCGTGACGTCGGCGATACGCCCATCGGGCGTCCGGCGAACGACAACATGCCGCCCCTCTTCCGACGGACGCGCCTCTATCCAATACACGTCGTCGCCGTCCAGAACAACCTGGTCCAGGCCGACGGCGCCGGAGACGATCAGGTCGGCGGTAATCGGGGACTTCCAGGAGCCGTAGCGTTCGTTGTGTGGCGCCGGCAACGGTGGTCACCTCCTGTGGGCTGTCCCCTTTTTTCGACGCGGGGGAAACAGTTTATCCGCAGGTCGGCGCGTCCCGCCCGGCCGAACATTGGTGGGGATTCCTTAGAACTGGTAGTCCACTTCCACGCGATACGAATCGGCCTGCGACGCGCCGTTGAACTGCCACGAGAAGTAGTACAGGCGCAGGGTGGCGTTCTGGCCAATGGTGTGGGCCGCGGACGCAAGCCAGCCCGAGAATGGTTGACCATTCGCCGCACAGCTCTCGCAAACCGCGTCGGCAAAGCCCGGGCCGCCAAACCCGACTGCACCGGGCTGGGGGCCGACGCCAAGCGATGTGCCGTTCTCATATCCCGCGGAGAACGTCCAGCCGCCGACCGGGGGGAATTCTACGATGCCGAACGCGTCTCGAAACCCGCCGGGCCAGATGAATCCCACGACCGGGTCCTCGCCCGCTCCGTAAGCGGGATAGAATGCGGAGTCGAATGATTGATACCCGAGAACCAGCACGGGCGCAGGACCGCCGGAGTGCCCCACGATGGCCTGAGCCTGCCAGCCGAGACCCGTCGTCTGCGCGGTGGGATCATACCACCAGCCCACCTCCGACTGCAGCCGCACGTCCGAGCCCAATATGACGTCAACATCCGCACTGTATCCGGTGCCCGGGATGTTCGTGATAGGGCTCGTGGTCCCGGCGTTCGCAGTAGGGACCCAACCATTCTGCGCACCCCACCAGACAAATGAACACTGCGCCACGCCTTTTCCCGCTCCGAGAATCGTCAGGTCCGACACGAGCTCGGCGTTGTCCACGCCGCCGCCCGGATCACACGAATCCGTGAGGAAATTGAGGCCCACGGTGACGCCCGGAACCGGCGCTCCCTGCGCGCGGCCGCCGACAAACGTCACGCCCCCGATTCCGCCGAGCAAGAACTGCCCCTCGAAGCCGTCCGGTCGGTATGTGGCCACGAGCGCGTCGACGCCGTAGGTCCCCAGGCTGCGCTCGCCCACGACGTCCTTGGCCGTATCGAGCAGCAACCCGATCGGACCGAGCTGCAGCGCCGTCGTCCGGCCTGAGGGCGGCGACATCGGGTACAACGGATCGCCGTTGCGCGGCAGCCACGTATCGCCACCGAGATGGCCGACACGGAATTCCAACGGCAGTCCGAATGCGCGGCTCCAATCGAACTCGAACATGCTGATCTGCACCATCGCAGTGGTCTGCCCGCTGTTGAACGGGATAAACATCGAGTTGAGCTGGCCTGTTGGCGCGGGATTCACGATGCTGAAGGTCCCATCCGTCGTCCCCAACTCGTTGAACGTCATGAGGCGTAGCCGGAATTGCGTGTCGTCCGTGAGACCGCCGTCGAACTCGAGGCGAACGCGCATGCTCGTGGAATTGAGGAACGGCTCGTTGCCCGACGGCGCGATCGGACCGACGCCGGGATTGTTCAGCGCCGTCCGGCTGAGCTCATAGCGAAGACGCGCATCGCCGCTGACCTTGACCTGCCTGACCTGGGGCCCGAGACCCTCGACCTGGCGCTGCAGCACATCGCTCAGCACATCGAGTGAAGCCAGTTCCGCCTCGAACTCGTGCACAAGCCGTTGCACGGCTGCGAGATCGCTCCGGCTGACGCCGACCGTGGGGCCTGGTGCTTCCAACCGTGCAGCGATCACGGGCAGCGCACGCGCGAGCCACGCGGCGACCTCCGCGCGGGTGATCCCTCCGTCGCGCTCACGGAGCAGCAAGGCCAGGCGCGGATCGAGCGCAGGGCCGGAAACTACGTGGTCTCGCACGAGCTCCTCGATCGCCCCTGCAACCCACGCCGGCGCGGCGCGGTCGGAGAATGCCTGCCCCCAGGCCGGACCAGTCCCGCCTGCGCAGGTCAAAAGAAACGCAATCGCAAGCCACGTGATCGGTGACGTGCGTGTCTTCATCGTCTTCTCATGATGAACGGACCCAGAACAGGAGCCGTCTCCTGCGGCGATTGGACGGCGCGGCACGCGCGTCACAGCAGACAAGGATTCTGGCCCGCGGCCGGAATTCCTTGAAACGAAAGCCCATCTCCGGGGATCTCCGCATGGCGCGGTTGTAACGGAGGTCTCGCTGCCCGAAGAGATCGTGCTGGCATCGGACGGCTGCAGTGCCCAGCGGGACCTCCGGATGAAGCCATGGGCGTCGGGCGACGCGCCAGGCTCTGCGAGATTCGTGCGATCTCAGTGACCGTTGCGTCCCGGCGAGCATCCGTCGCCGGCACATCCGCCGCCGAAGCCTCCTAGACCGTTGGCTCCCGACGTGCCGCCCGAACCTCCGCCTGTGGATGACGCGCTGCCGCCGTTTCCTCCCACTCCGCCTGCCCCGCCGTTTCCGCCGGATCCCGCGCTGCCGTTTTGACCATTCTGGCCAGCCTGGCCATTCTGACCGGTCCTGCTGCCCGTGGCGACTCCAAAGTTGCCGCCAAGTCCCCCGTTACCGCCGTTGCCGGCCGTGCACCCGTCCCCGATGCAGCCTCCGCCGTTCCCACCGTTGCCACCGGCTCCACCGGACCCGTTCACCCCGCCCGCACCACCAAGTCCGCCGATCCCACCGTTGCCACCGTTCCCGCCGGTTCCGGCCTCACATCCCGATCCCACGCACGAACCCCCGTTGCCGCCGTTGCCACCGCGGCCTCCCGCGCCACCATCGGTACCAACTGCACCGTCTCCGCCGCTGCCGCCGCTGCCGCCGTCACCGCCGTTCCCACCGTCCATCGAGCTTCCAGCAGCGCCGCCGTCACCGCCGTTTCCTCCCGCACCGCCGTTGCCGCCGTTGTCGTTGCCGCCGTTGCCGCCGTTGCCGCCGGCACCACCGTTCCCACCGTTGAACTGTCCGTTCGAAGCTCCTCCGTTTCCGCCATTACCGCCGCGGCCCCCACTGCCAAACCCAGCGACGGAGTTCCAATTCCCGCCGTTGCCTCCCGCGCCCCCGTTGCCGCCGGCGCTCGTCGGGAGTGAGACGTCTGGATCGCTCGCACCGGCGCCCGTGGGACGTGAGACCTCTGGATCGCTCGCACCGGCACCGCCACGTACCCCAGATGGACTGGTGCCGCCCCGGGAGGAGGAAGACCCGGACACCGTCGCCGGCTGTGGATCGCGAGCAGGGTTCAGCAGGCCGAGCCACACTCCCGACCTGGCTGGCGAACCGCCTCCGTTTCCGTGTTGTGACCCGTCCGAGCCTACGACTACGACGCCGGCGATGATGGACCCGTCCGATAGCTGCATGCCTTCTACTGTGGACCTCACAGGCAACTTGATCGGAGAAACGTACGGTGAAGCCAGCATGATGGTCGTGAAGGCCGTGGCCTGTACCCGGATCTGGCCCCGGGCGGTTTGCAGCGTCAGCACATGCTGTCCAGGATCGACCGACACGATCATGCCCGTGATGGTCACTCGAGTCCATTGCACGATACCGTGCGCCGCAGGCGTCTGCCCGAAGCTCGTGCCGCCTCCCGTCACGGCGCCGAGAACTACCGCGACGCAGACTCCCAACACCCGCACGAGCCTTATAAGCACCTATGCGTCTTCCCTTCTCGATCGTTCGAGGGACCAGTTTTTCGGCCGCACCGTGGGCCAAACGTCGGCACTACCGGCCTCGGACGGCCACACCTCGATCAATAGCACTAGTCAATAGTGACGAGGATACGTCAACAGGATGATTCCTCTATCTCATGCAATGGGGGAGTTCATTCGATCGATCCAACATCAGATCGGCACCCGAGGCATAACCGCTTCCTGGCGCGGGAGCCTCGGCCTACGCCGTGGGTATGCGCTTTGGGGGATCGCGCGGTCAGGTATCTGTTGTCTATCGTAGCCGGCTATTGCTGCTGGGCGGGATGGCCGTCCCGGTACAGCCAGCGATAGATGGCTGCGGACCGCAGGACCGCCTTCACATACGCCCGGGTCTCCGGGTATGGGATCATCTCGTTGAAGGACGCGGGGTCGCTCCAGTCAAACTGCGCCTGCCACCGGCGGACGGCTCCGGGACCGGCGTTGTAGGCTGCCACAGCCAGGTCGGGGCGCCCAAACTGTTTGAGCAACCCGGCCAGCACGACGGTGCCCAGGAGGACGTTGGTTTGCGAATCCGTCAACGCACGAAGATCTGGCGGTGGTACGCCGGCGGCGCGCGCGGCGCTCTTTGCCGTGCCCGGCATGAGCTGCATCAGCCCGTACGCACCGGCGGATGACACCGCGGTAGGATCGAAGCGGCTCTCCTCGCGCGCAATCGCCGTGATGAGGTACGGATCGGTTCCCGTGCGCCCGGCGGCTTGCGTAATCGTCTGCCATTCCTCTCGGGGATAGAGCGCTTCCCAAAGTGCGAGCGGCAGGCCGGAGCCGGACGCCCCGCCGGAAAGCGCTTCCGCCTGCTCGGCCTCCTGGATGGCCCTGGCAGTCTGTTGCTGCTGCTCGTAATACTGGCCGAGCAACAGCGTCACCGCGACCTTATCCTGAGCGGGCGCGGTGGCCGCGGCGGCTTCCAGCTCTCGCGTCGCATCGGCCGTCTGTGCGAGCGAGTCCAGCTCCCGAAAGCGATCCAGCGCCGGAAGCTCACCGGCCGGCGGGTCGCTCGGAGCCTGCGCAACCGGCAGGCGCACGGGAACTCCTGTCTGGGCTGCGGCGAGCTGGCCGTAGAAGGTATCCGGGTACTTCGTCGCCGTCTTGAGGTACGCGGCGGAGGCGCCAGCGCTGTCCCCGATCGCCCGCGCTGCCCGCGCCGCCCAGTAGGATCCTGCGGACGCCATCTCGACGTCGCCTGAGGTGCTCGCGAGCTTCCGCCATGCGGCAAGCCCATCCGTCCACGCGTGCGTCCGGTATCGGATCCAGCCGACCTCCCACAGGGCCCGATCGCCCCAATGCGTTCCTGGGAAGCGGGCAGCCGCTTCGCTGAACAACGCCACCGCGGGCCCCACGGCCCCCCGTTCCTCCCGGAACGCGGCAACTGCGTATAGTCCCCTCGGGGCCAGTGACGACTGCGGATACTCCTGCGCGAGCGTCCGAGCGGTCGCAAGCGCGTCAGCGTCCCTGCCTCTGGCGAGCGCGATCCGAACCAGGTAGTACAATGAGTCGTCGGAATGCGTCTGCTTGAGCGCGGTGTCGCGGCGGAACTCACCGGTAGCTTCATCGAGCCTCTCGGTCCGGTATGCGATCACTCCGAGGGTGTAGAGCGCCTGATCCGCAACGATCCATCCGCCCTGCATGCGAAGCGCATGTGCGAGCTCCGCGCGCGCGGCCCCGAGCCGGCCCGCCGCGAAGTCGGTCGCCGCCCGCTGGTACACTGCTTCGGGAGGCGTAGCGTCTGGGGGGAACGTATGCGAGGCGGCGAGGGCCCGGAGACGCTCAGACGCTGGTGGCGCCTGGGCCGTATCGGGGAATACCCAAAGAACCCGGCGATAGGCCTGCACGGCGTCCGCCCACCGGTTCTGGCTCTCGAGCGCCGTTCCCATCTCGTACCATGCCTGCGCGGCGTGCGCCCCCGAACCGGCGGCTTCCAGATAGGCGTGATACGCGTCGGGGGCGTCAGGCGATCCCTCTCCCCGCAGGCTCTCCGCCCGCTGAAACAGCACGAGCTTGCGCAGGTCGCTCTCCGGCAGCCGTGTCAGCAGGTCCTGGAATCCTTGCGCGGCCGGCCCGTATTGTCCCGCGTCCAACGCGGCGACGGACTGGTAGTAGAACGCGTAATCGGCAAGGACGGGAAGCGCCTGCCCGGCGCGCTCGAAGAGCGGCTCTGCATCGGCATACTGCCCGGCTGCGAGATCCATGATGCCGAGGAGATACGATGCCCGTCCGCCATCGGCGCTTGGGGCCTGCGCGAGCGCTTCGAGCATGACGCGAGCGTTCCGCACATCACCCCTCGCGTAGGCGGCGACGGCCTCCGCGAGCGTCGGCTGAGGCTGAGGCAGGCTGGGGGCGGGAACGCCGAGCAGCACGGCGATAAGAATCACGCTCAGCAAGATTCGCACGGCGTAGGCCATGGACATCCTAGAAATGGCCAGAGGTTCGACGTCCGGTGAACGGCGTCCTCCGCTGTTTCTTGCGACGGACCCGCCGCGCCGGAACTGGGTCTCGCTACTTGGTGCCCGTCGGATAGACGGCCCGCAGGCTGCTGAGGTAGATCACCCCGTGAGGGGTGTGCGACGGATCGGTCTCCACCACGTAGAACGTCGCCCATGTGACCGGCAACGCGAGGCCGGCGGGGAGCTGCACGGTCACGGACCGCCATCCGGTCCAGTCCACGTGCCGGGCGATGGTCACCGTACCGCGATCGCCATTCGCCTCGTCGAAAGCGCCGCGCAGCCAGACGCCGCTGCCGTCCCCATAGATCCACAGACTGATGCCCGTCGGGGCGCCGGGCAGCGGCAGCTCCGTGACCAGGTACGCCGCGCGAGTACCGGCGCCGTCGAGCCCGTAGGCGAGCCTCGCGGACGGGTGACCGTCATGCCCAGGATCGGTGACGAGCGTCACCGATCCTGTGACGGTGCTGGGGTAGCCGCGAAACGACCATTCACCTTGATCGAACTGGCTCAGATACTGCGCCGTGCTCCCGATGGCTACGCGGGCCTGGCCGGCGGCGCCGCCGGCCTGCACGGTGACCGTGCCAGCGCCCCCCGTGTCACCGGCAACAAACGAACCCGACGCGGTGATCGTGCCGAGGCCGTCCGGGACCACGCTCCATGCCACCGGCGCGCCGGAGAGAATCACCGGCCGTCCCGCCGAGTTCCACGCGCTCACCGTAAATTGCGCGCCGGCGCCGGGCGCGACCGCCACCGACGCCGGGCTGACCACGAGCTTGCTCAGCTGTGTCACGACCGCTACGGGGATCGAACCGGCGGCCTCGCCGCTTTGCACGGTCAGCATCCCCGCCCCTTCGGCCGGACCCGCCGTCACGTTGACCTGGAGCGCGGGACCAATCGTCTGGGTGTTCTGGGCCAACGGCGCACCGGCGGCCGTGGACAAACTGGCCGCCACAAGAGCGTTTGCGCCGGTGCCGACAGTCACGAGATTCGGCGGCGAGGCCGTCGCCTGGATCGGATCGCTCAGCGCCGTGGGGTTCCCTTGCGCGTCCACCCCGATCAACGAAAGAATTGCGGTCGCCCCCGCGAACAGATCGAGCGGACGCCCGCCATTTACGAGTACACGCGCTGGCGGACCCGGCACCGCGGAGGTGTACACCAGGATCGCGTCGGCCACCGGACGTTCCGACCCGTCCGATGGGGAGTTGACCACCGCTGGAGCCTGGGCTCCCGGCAGTCGCACCACCATTGTGGCGGAACCGCCGCTGTCGAACGCCATCGCCTGAGCGGCGCCGATGCGCTGCATGTACTCCGCGAGTTGCGGCCGGGTCAGCCCGATACTAAGGGCCCGCTGCCGGCCGTCGACCTCGACGAAGGTCAATGTGCGCGCGTCCCGTCCGATACCGACGGCGATGACCGGGTACCGGTAATCTCGCTCTTTGGGAGACGGGGCATCTGGGTCCTCGACGATCTGCCCGTTCTGTACGAGCACGGGTCCGCCGCCGATGGCGAGTTGAGCGTCGTGCCAGTCGGGGTCGGTCGTGAGGTTCAGCTGCACCGGAGTGCCGGCGGTGAGCCGGCCCAACCAGTCCGCCCCGGTTCCAAGACCGACCAGGATAACGTCGTTGTTGGGGAACGGAACGTAGAACGCCTGCTGCGGCCATAGTTGCTTCACGAACGAGCGCCCCGTCTCGTCGGGCGGCGTAAGCTCGACGACCATTTGGCGCGTTCCGGGATCGGGGGCCGGTGCGCCATACCCGCGGACGTTGGACATCAGCACAATCCCGTTCGGTATCAGGCCGCTATTGAATCCATCGAGCGCCCGGGTTTCTCCCCTCTCCGGCAGCGCGATCGTGCCCGTCCACCGGTAGCGGACGATCCGGGCGGCGCCGTCCTTGCCCACGACGAAGGCCACCCACCGCCACGGGCTCCGCTCCAGCTGCCCATCTTGAATGACGAGGTTGAGCGGGATACCGGACTGGTGGATGTCAAAGTAGTCCGCGTTCACGCCCGCGACCGCCCCCGTCCGGAGGACCATGGACGATACCGGCTCGTCCTCACTCATCAAGCGGTCGTGGGCGAGCCCAACCCCGAGCCGGAGGGTGGGGTTATTGAGATCCACCTGCATCTGGTGCACTTCCAGCGGGCCGTCGGCCGTCGCCAGCGTCGTGTGGCGATATTGGATTCCCGCCGCCACGGGAAGATCGAGGCTCTCAGAGGCAAGCACCACCGGCCACGGGCCGGGCGGTGAGACCGCAAACACGGTCGGGGCGGCGAGAATCACGGCGAGGACGAACGCAAGGCAGAATCCGACGCTTCGAAGGCAAAAAATGTCCATCCGCATGCGGAGTCCGTCCGTAGCTACGACGTTAGCGACGTGCGGGATACGTTCGTCGATCGGCTTCCGGTACCCTCTCAACAGCGCGCCACTCGCAACGAAGCGAGCGTCCCCTTCCGAACCTTGGCGTCGACGGTGGAGGCGAGCGACGCGCTACGGGTTGTGAGATGGTCGCGGCTTCTGCGGCGCGTTCCCGGCGGGCGCGGGCTTGCCGGCCTGCGGCGAGAACCCGAGAAACTCCTTGATCGTCGTCGGGAGCGCGTCGAGGGAATTCGACGCGACGACATACTGCAATCCCAGGGCCCGATCCGTTGCGATCCACCCGCCTTTGGGTTGAGCGTAGAACTGCACCGTGTAGCGTGCGCCCTCACCCCCGTCGGTCTGGATCTCGAACGAGGGCGTGCCCGCCGCCGGCGACGCCAGCCCTTGCACTTTGTCCGCGTCAAGCAGGTTCATCGCCGAGAACATGTCGGAGATGTCTCGGTCGCTCAGCCGACCTCCGGTGAAGCCCGGCCCCTGGCGGCGAATTTCGAGCGTCTGCCCGTTTCGCCGCCAAGTGAACGCCGTCAGGTTGAGCGGGTTGTACGGCAGCACGTGGGTGCTGACGAGCGTGATCGGAGCCGGTGCGAGCTTGCCGACGATCGACGGATCCAGCTCGAGCACCGTGTGAGCGCCCCCAACCATCCCGTACGCGACCTTCCCGGCCTGGGCTACCAGGATCCGGAGCGGCTCCGGACGCCCCTTGATCGTGAGATCAACGGTCACCGCGGGGTGATCCAGGCCGTACGGCCCGAGGTCGGTGACCCCGTCGTGAAAGTGCTTTGCCTCGGAGGCCGTGAGCGGGAAGAACATATCTGTGACCTTGAAGTCGTCCGCCGGCCACGCCGGACGCGCATGCGGAGGTGCCGAACCTTCGATTCGCCACCGATCCGGACCCGTGCGGTCTATCACGAAGCCTCCCATCGACGACGTGACGCGGACCCGCTGGACGTCGGTATTCGCGAAATCCGCGAGGGTCTTTTGGCGCAAATCGGCGGCGGACTTCGACAGGGCGTCCTTGACGGACGAGTCCACGAGATACACCGTGGAGCCCGAATCGAGGCGGGCGTAGAGCGCCGACCCGACCGGGTCCGCCTTGCCCAGATCCACGGTCACGGGCCGCTTCCCCGGGGAACGGAGCGTCATCCTGACGGTTGGCGCGTTGAAGCCGTAGGTGGCGGGATCGCGGTCGGCGCCGCTCAGCGTCCGCTGCGGCACGATGCCCGTAAGGGCGTCCAATAGGTCGCTCACGGAAAAGGACGATGCGGGCGTGTCGAACGGACGAGTGATCTCCCAGTGGGTCGCATCGGTCCGGGTCAGCTCCACGGTTCCCGCAGGCGTCGTCAACGACACACCCGTGATGTCCGCCTTTTGGAGCTGAATCAGGTGCGTGGCGATCTCCGCGCGGCGCGCCTGCGGCCGGTCCACCGCGAAGATGTACACGGCCACCAGAGCGACCACGGCGGCGAGGATGAGCGTGACGCGGGGGCTCACAGTGCGCGCCTCTGCATGTAGATGGACCCTCCCAGGAACAGGAGCAGGAGCGGGACCACGATCACACTCCCGATGAAGAGGTAGCGCCCCTGCGACCCGGTGATGAGAAACGGGTCGAACGGCGTGGCTCGAGGTGCGATGCTCACGAGATCGCCCGACTGCGTCAACCAGGCGACCGTGCTGGTGAACAGGTCCCGGTTGCCCACGAGGCCGATGTACGTGTTCTGGATGAACGAACTGTCGCCGAAGAGCACCGCCGAGCCCTTCGGGGACGGCGCCGTCGGCGTGGGCGCCTTACCTGCGCCCGGCGAGGGTGGGGTCGGCGAGGGCAGCGGGCTGGGGGAGACCTCCACCGCGAGCACCGCCGGCCCCTTGACATCCGTCCCCTGCTGGAACCGCAGGTCCTCGGTCGAGGTATTGACCTTCACGTAGCTCGCGTCCGAGCTCTTGACGATTGGCGTCACGGTGACTCCGGGAGTCTTTACGTTCGGCACCAGGGGCGTCGCCAGCGGGAACGCGGTCGCGAGCGAGAAGTTTTGGGTAATGTCGCTGTACGGGTACTGCGCGACGATCGGCACGCGAACATCCCCACCGAGCAGCCGCGAGACCGGATCGATCACCACCCCTCCCGGGGCGCCGACGTAGAACGCGGTCGCCAGCCACGCGCGCGTCCCGGCGGGCGTCTCCGGGTCTACCGTGATCAGCAATTTCCCTCCGCCTTGATAGTAACGGGCGAGTGCTGCCGTCTCCTGGGGGAGCAGGTCCGTTGTGGGAGACGCGACGATCACCGCCGCCGCGTCCCCGGGAATCTGCCCGGTCTGGATCAACGTGAGCGGCTTCACGTCGAAGCCCTTGCTCGTCAGTGCCTGCGTCGCCGACCCCATGCCCGTTCGCGTGAAGTCGTTGAGCCCCGCCTCTCCCTCGCCCTGAAGAACGTAGATGGTCTTCTTCGATGTCTCGAGGACGTGGAGAATGCCGTTTGTCAGGGCTTCTTCCGTCCCGTCGTCGACCATGTACGATGCGGCGCCGTGCTGGAGGACGGTCTGGCCGTACGATGTGACCCTGTACTTCTGCGCTTCCGCGGGGTTACGGTCGGGGTCGACGATGCGGTACTGAAAGTCCTTGTTGTAGTACTGGTACGTCGCGAACAACTGCTGATACTGCTGGACTGAATCGGAACTGGGGAACGCGACCGCCTGGATCGGCCCCGGCAGCGTCCGGAGCACCTTGATCGTCTGCGGCGACAGCGAGTGCTCGCGTGTGGCGGTGAAGTCCCACCGAACGTGGTGTTCGGTCACCAGATAGTTCGCCCCAACCAGGAGCGCCGCGACGAGGACCGCGGAGATGAACGCGTTGGTGGTCAGCAGAGCGTTGCGCCTCTTCATCGCGTCACCTCCACTTCCGGGACTCGAGCGCAAGCACGCCGAGGAATACGAAGAATCCGGCGAGGCTAAGGAAAAACACGATGTCCTGGCTGTCGACGACGCCGCTCGAAAGGTTGGAGAAGTGGGTCGAGAACGAGAGCGACGACAGGATCTGCTGGATCGCCGATCCGGACGCCTGCTGGGCGAAGCCCAACACCCAGAAGAGCAGCAGCAGCGCGAATCCGATCGCGGCCGACACGATCTGATTATCGTTGAGCGTCGACGCGAACAAGCCGATCGCGAGGAACGCGGCGCCGAGAAGGAGCAGGCCGAGGTAGGAGGCCGCAAGCAGCCCCCAGTCCAGTCGGCCCATGACCGCGAGCGAAAGCGGCATGTACGCGCTGATGGCCAGCAGCACCAGGAACAACACGATGCCGGCGAGGTACTTGCCGAGCACGATCGCGGTACTGCTGACCGGCGACGTCGCGAGGAGCTCCATCGTATGCGCACGGTCCTCCTCGGACACGAGCCGCATCGTCAGGATCGGCACAAGTAGGATCAGGACGAAGCTCGCATCCTGGAACAGGGGCGAGAAGATGATGCGAGTCGGATCGAAGTCCGGCGGGGGTGGTCCCTGCAACTGCAGCACCTGCGACGTGTACACACCGATCAGTGAGAAGAAGAGGAACCCGATGATCAGGAAGAACATCGCCAGCGCCACGTAGGCGATCGGCGACGTGAAGAGCTGCTTCAGCTCCTTGCGGGCGATCACGAGGACGCCGGTCATGCCCTGACCCCCCCCTCGCCTGTGCCGCCGTCGTCCGCCGTGCCCTCCTCGTGCGTCACGAGCCTGAGGAATACTTCCTCGAGGCTCATCGCGATGGGACGCAGCTCGAGGAGGCCGGCTCCGGCGTCGACCACGGTCCGTGCCACCTGCTCGCGGACGTCGTGACCGAGCGAGGCCTCGACGACCATCTCTCCCCGGCTGCTCCCGGGCGCGACGTGGAGCACCCCCGGGATGCGGCTGAGCCTGGGCTGGAGATCGTCCGGGGTCCGCGCGGTCCGAACCAGGGTCTTCTCCGAACTGCGCAGCCGGGCCGCCAGTTGCTCGTACGTGTCCACCGCAACGATCGCGCCTTCATCAATAATGACGACGCGGTCACAGACCGCGGTGGCCTCCGGAAGAATGTGAGTGCTCAGGATGATCGTGTGGCTACCCCGGAGGCCTTTGATGACCTTGCGCATCTCCACCATCTGCCGGGGGTCCATCGCGGATGTCGGCTCGTCGAGAATCAGGACCTCCGGGTCGTGGACGATCGCATGCGCGAGCCCTACCCGCTGCCGGTATCCGCGCGACAGATTGCGGATGAGCCGGTCGGCAGCCTCCTCCACTCCGCACAACTCTATCGCCCGGTCCACGGCGTCAACGACCTTGCGACGTTCGACGCGCTTCAGCCGGGCGACAAAGGTCAGATACTCCCGCGTCGTGAAGTCCTCGTACAGCGGCGGCGTCTCGGGGAGGTAGCCGAGGCGGCGCTTCGCCTCCATGGGCTTCTCGACCACGTCAAACCCCGCGACCGACGCGCGGCCGGACGTCGGAGCGAGAAACCCCGTCAGAATGCGCATCGTGGTCGTCTTGCCCGCCCCGTTCGGTCCGAGAAATCCTAGGATCTCACCCTCGCGCGCCTGGAAAGAAACGTCCCGGATGGCCCAGCGCTCTCCGTAGTTCCGGGAGAGCGAATCGGCCTGGATCACACGACACCACTCCCTTCCACACAGACAGCCTTTATCCTAATGTGGGGCGCCGTCCGATGCAAGCGTCGAAGGGAGCCCGCGTCGTGTTCCCGAACTGAGGAACATGCGCTCGGTCCGCACTGCCGGCCTCCTCGTCACGACGCTTCTCACCCTCGCCACCCAGTCGTCCGCAGGCTTGCTCCCGCGCCACGTGGTCCCCCGGCTCGCGCTGTGGATGGAGCCCGGCGCCAACCTCGCGCTTCTCACCACGCGGGAAGGCGTCGACCGGGCGCTCGATCGTGCCCGCGCGGCCGGCGTCGACGTCGTCATGCCCGAGGCCAAGAACGCGTGGGGATACGTGACCTACCCGAGCGCCTTCGCGCCGACGATCGCGGACTCGCCAGTTCCACATGGCAGTCCGGACGGCGCCTACGGGCCGCCGACGGGATGGTATCCACAAGGATACGACATGCTGGGCACGATCATCGCCGAAGCACACGCGCGCGGGATGCGCGTGGACGCCGCGGTGAACACCTTTGGCGAGGGCTACACCCCGTTGCGGGCCGGACCCGCATTCGCGCACCCCGGCTGGCAAGCCGTTGCATATCTCGCCACTCGCCGCGTCCTGGCCCCGAACCATCAATCGTACGCACTTGCCGGTGAAAATGTTCCACGTGAAGAGGACGCCCTGGTCCTGTACACGAGGGCCGCGGGGGCCCAGACGCCCACCTCCCGGTGGGGCGTGGAGGTCGCCGTCGACGGTGGTGCGGTGATCCAAGTTCGGGATCGGACCGCCGGACCGGTCGACCCGGGCGCGGTTGCCATCCCGCCCGACGGGTACGTGCTCTCCGGGCAAGGCCGCGCGGCCGCATGGCTGGGAACGGCGCTCCCCCTCGGCGCCAAGGTCTCGATTGGTCCCGTGGAAACCCGGATGGCGCCCTCGTCCTCGCACAGCATCTTCGCGTTCGCGAGCCCGGCCAGCCCCGAAGTCTGGAATTACGAGCTCGGCATCGTCTACGAAATCGTCAGCCGGTACGATGTGGACGGCATCGTGCTGGATCGTACGCGATACCAGGACGTGTCCGAAGACTTCTCGCTGGCGGCGCGGCAGGCATTCGAGCGGTTCATCGGGCGTTCCGTCGCCCACTGGCCTGATGACGTCTACACGTATGTTCCCCGGGGCTATTGGGTCGCCCGTGAGCCGGGTCCCCTGTACCGGGCCTGGCTCGGATATCGCGCGCATACCATCATGACCTACACCCGGGCGGTCGTGCACCTGGTACACACGATCCGGCCGGGCGTCTCCGTCTCGATGTACGTCGGTGCCTGGTACCCCGTCTACTATGAAGAAGGCGTCAACTGGGGTAGCCCGGACGTGCGCCCGCCATACAGTTGGGTCGGAGACGCGTGGATTCAGGCCGGTTTGGCGCCTCTTCTGGACTATCTCATGATCGGGCTGTACTACCGGCCGGTGACCATCTGGGAGGCCTACCGGGGGCACGACCACCCCGAGATCAGCGTCCAGGGAGCAGCCATGCTCGGGCTGTCCGTCGTACACGGGGCCACGCCCGTGGTCGGCGCGCTGCTGACGTCGCTCTACGCGGACGACTCCAAACGTCTCACGGCCGCGATTCGAATGTCGAGCGGGATCACGCGCGGCACCATGCTGTTCGACCTGGTGTACCTGGATAGCGATCACCTGTGGGGGGCGATCTCGAAGCCCTGACGCTCGGGCGTTCGCGAGCCCGGCGGGTGCAATTGCGGTACACTCGTTCGTGTCGTTGCCTCCCGGCGGAATCGCCTCCTGGCGTCCCGAGGTTGGCTCCACCTGTTTCGATGCACTTTATGCGTGACGAGGACCCCGCCCGCATCGGGCGAGGTCCCCATCACGAACCGACAACGCTTGCCTCTCACTGTCTGTTGCGCCCGGCGCTCCCGGGACCTGCGAGCACAAGGAAGCGCCGTCACTTCCGAAATCTCCCGCCGCACCGTCGTCGGCCAGCTGGGCCGCGAACCAACGGCGGCCGGAATAAGCGCCTCTACCCGGCCATCACCCCAATTCGCGGATACTGGCGGCAGGTCGGACGGTGCAACGTGGAGCGTCTACTATCGTCCATCCGCATCACCTCCTTTCACGACTAGCCCCATCATCGCTCCCGGTCTTGCCCGTGTCAAGACGATCCTCCAGCGAGGAGGCGAGCAAGGCAGCGTAGTCGCAATTGGATGGCCCCTAGATACGAGGGCAAGGGAAAATCGGCGTGAGGGCGAAATATCGCTGGAGGCCGGTCCGTGCGGCTACTTTTTTCCGTTCCTAACGCGCGTCGAGTGTGCGCGAAGCCATGCGGCGATCCCTTCGCGCGTCATCCCGCCGCGGGCTACTCCCGCAATGAACTCGACCACGTCCGAAGCTGGGTGCAGCGCAAGACGGTATCCAGATCCCTCGAGAAACAGCCGGGTCACTTCCAACGCGGTGCGCTTGTTGCCATCGTGAAATACTTGATCGCGGACCAAGCGGTCGATGTAGAACGCGGCCATTTCCCAAATCGTTGGCTGGGGGCGAAGTGCAATCCGTGTCTGCACAAAACTGACCAGCGATTCGAGACTCGGTGGGTAGACGACGTTCTGTTCACCAGCAAGGTACAACCCGCCGGTCGCCCGAATCATCCGCTGATTGACCGTCTTGACTTGGTCAGTGGTGAGATACTTCACCGCTTAGCGAGCGCCTCCCACAACACCCGATGGTCCCGGAGACTTCGATCAAGACTCGAAGTGAACACTCGTTCACTGATAGGATCCGGCACTGGGAGCGGACGCGCCGGGCGCCTCGCCCGGGTCGAGCGCGATCGCACCACCCTCACCCGCGCGCGCGGCGACCGCCCAGAAGCAACCCGGGACTTCGACCTCGATCTCGCAGCAGAGGTCGCTGGTCTCAACCGTTTCCCGGCTGCGGTCCGCCACAACTTCAACTTCGCATCCCCCGCCTCCCCTCGATCTAATCTAGCATGGCCATAGACCTCCGCGCAACATCAGCGATCCCGCCAAGTGAAGGAAACTATCAAAAACCTACTAGAGGATCAACTAGATGAATGATGGCTCATCAAAAATGCGTTCGAAACCGCGATGACGCGGCGGTAACCCTATGCCGAGCGCATAGGCGACCGCATGTGCCTCCTGGAATCTTGGGCCATGCCTGTCCCTGCGGCCATGTCGTGAGCGCATCTAGGCGCACGGCGTAGGCGAGATCGCCCCGAGCCGAAGCGTAATGAACCAGTACTAGGCCCTGAAGCATGGACCAATCCCGTGACGCCTCCGATTGCTTGGGGCGGGAGGTGACGACACGACCTCTCGTTGCTGCGTAGCACGGAGATGCCGGTGTCGGACCGAGCACGCGACCTCGAGAGAACCCGAAGCTCGAAACAGGAGTGTGATCAGATGGCCGCGCGGGTACTTGCACCTCTGTTATGGAAAGGGCGCCAAGCAGGACGAGCCTGACGCCCTTGCTATGGCTGTCTTATGCGTTCAATTCAACGTCGTCTTAGCCAACCACCCTCACGTTCTGGGCCTGCGGACCCTTCTGACCCTGGGTAATCTCAAATTCGACGATCTGCCCCTCCTCGAGGTTACGAAACCCCTCGCCGGCGATGCCGGTATAATGAACGAATACGTCCTTTCCTTCCTCCGGGGTTATAAACCCATAACCCTTCTCCCGGTTAAACCACTTCACGGTGCCCTTCGGCATACTCGGTTCCTTCCTCCCCTGGGGCCGGTTGCCCGTATCAAAGTACCCCCCTAATACTATGTACCCTCCGGCGAATCCTTCCTGGATAACGGTCCAGCGGCGGCGGGGGCGATCCCGACGCGCCGCGGATTCCAGGCGTCCAATCCATCGGGAACTCGTCCGTCGACCGCAATCGAAGCCACCGCATGCGCGAGTAGCGGGGCCAGGGTGAGCTCCGGCGTATGCGGAACCGCCGCGAAGATACCTTCTTCGACCTTGCCGAGCACAGGAGAAGAGTCGGGCGAGATCGTTGCCCGCCATGGCCACGAATGCACGATCCGAGCATCACGAAGAGCAGGAACGATACGAATGGCCGCGGATGCCGCCTCATGCATCGCATGCGTCGCAACCGCGCAATCGCGGCCTCGCACCCCCGCGTCGTCCAGAACAACTTCGCCGCCAGACTGCTGGCGGATGCCAGGAAGGCGGTGACGCACGAGCGGAGGTAGAGGCT
Organism: bacterium; assembly: GCA_035622635.1. GTDB lineage: Bacteria > Sysuimicrobiota > Sysuimicrobiia > Sysuimicrobiales > Segetimicrobiaceae > JAJPIA01. The sequence continues at coordinate 55,589 of DASPUZ010000245.1, forward strand.
CTGTCACGATCACATGTCCTTCCACGGTTCGCGTTGACACTCCGAGTCCGATCTGACGGTCGAGCAAGCTCAGCCACACTCCCGACGCCACAACCAGTCGCCGCACCTCCACATACTCGCTGGCCATCCTGAGCGAGAATAGTCGGGCCTGATCGCTGACCGCCACGTATCCGGCGTGGTACAGGAATGTCGCGCCCGCGCGGCGCGCTGCCGCCGCCAGCCGACGCGTCATCAGCGAGGGATTCACCACGCCGTCGCGGGGTGAGTACGTGGCGCCGAGAATGTCCGAGGCGAGCGCCGGTTCGCGCTGCAACGCTTCCTCACGGGACAGCCACCGAACTGGAAGGCCGGCCGATGCCTGCGTGCGCGCCAACGCCTGTCCGGCCTCCGCTTCCGCGTCGGTGCGCGCCGGCACCATGCCGCCGCTACGCAGATATCCCATCGGACCGACTTGGTCCTGCAAGTGCGAGAACTGGTCTGCGCTCTCGAGCCCGAAGCACCCGGTCTCGGCAGACTCTGCATGGTCCCAGACGCACGCCAGCGGCGGACCCGGGATGTCACCGCCGGGTCCCCCGTGATCGATCACGAGCGGAGCAAGCCTTTTCCTCGCGAGCACATACGCGATGGCGCAGCCGATTGGCCCCGCACCGAGCACCGCGACCTCATGGCCGCGCGGGCGATCAGCCATCGTCGGCGGGCAGGACCAGAGACGCCGCCGCGGCGAGCGGTACCGGCCGTACAGGAGGGTGCGGTGGGGCGGGCACGAGACGCCCGATGGGCAGATCGAGGGCGCCGCTCAGCCAGCGAAGCACCGTCACCTCGCAGCGCCGTCCGGCGCACGGGCCGCTTCCACACCCGGTGAGGGTGCGAATGTCGTCAGCCGTCCGGGCACCCTCGTCGAGAGCGGCCCTGAGGTCCCGGACGGTCACGAACTCGCACGGGCAGACCACCGTTTCGAAGGTGCAGTCCCAGGACTCGACGACCTCGTCCGGGGAAGCCCCGGCCATCAGCGCCTCGCGAGCCCTGGCGTGCAGAGGGATCGACGCGGCACGCAACCGCTGGCGGGCATCCGTGATTCTTTCCTCCGCATCGGGGAGCAATCCCAGCGCTCCGAGCGCAGCCCTTGCCGCGAGGCGTCCCGACTCGGCCGCCGCACGCGGCGTGTCGAGCCCCGACGCGTCCCCCGCTACGAAGACGAACGGTGTGGGACCATGCAGCATCATCAATGGATCGTATCGGGGGACGAAGCCGCCGAGCCGTGGGTGATACACACACGGACATCCCGCGCGTCGCGCAAGGTCCGTCACCGGCGACCGAGGCGATTCGATGCACAGCGTCGCGCACGGATATCGCGTTCCGTCGGCCGTCTCGATCTCCTCGATCGTGTCCGCTCCGCGGGCCACCGCGATAACCCCCGCCACGTACTCGACGGCGGCCGCCAGCCCCGGGGGACGCTCGGGCGCAATCAATGTCACGGGCACAGCACGCTCGAGTAGCCGGTTCGCCAGCAGCGCGCCATCTGCGCCGCCCGCAACGATCGCGGGCCCAGCCTCACGGCCCAGGCGCCCGGCGCGCACCGCTTCCCACCCCACCTCCAGGGTCGAGACCCCTTGGAGCGTCCATCCGGGAAACGGAAGCAACGTCTCGGACGCACCGGTGGCGAGGATAACGGCAGCGGCAGTCAGGCACGTGCTGCGATCACCGCGATGCACGAAGAGCGTGCGGCCGCAGATTTCCCACACCGAGCTACTTCTCCACACCTCCACGGCGCGGAGATCGCGCATCAGCCCTTCGGTGAGCCCGCGGGCGCCGGGGACAATCATGGCGCGCCCGCCCAGGGCGGGGCGCTCCTCGATCAGCGTCACGCGGACGCCCGCCGCCGATGCATCGCCGGCCGCCGCGAGCCCGGCAGGGCCCGCGCCGATAACGGCGAGTTGAACGGAGGTCCCGTTCACGCCCTCGCCGATCCCGCCAGCGCGGCAACTACGGCTTCGGGTGTCATCGGCAGCCGATCGACCCGCGCCCCGGTGGCGGCCGCAATCGCGTTTCCGATCGCCGCCGCGACCGGCACGACCGGAGGCTCGCCGACCCCCTTTGCGCCGTAGGGCCCACGCTCCGATGGAACCTCGACAAGCGTATCGCGCATCGATGGCACGTCCATGGCCCGGGGCACAGCGTAATCCAGGAAGCTAGCCGTGGACAGCGTGCCCGCCCCATCATACTCCATCCCTTCGAACAACGCCCACCCGATACCCTGTGCAACGCCGCCGTGGATCTGCGCCCGGACCGCGGCCGGGTTGATCGCGCGTCCCACGTCCTGCGCAACGGCGTACTCCAGAACCTGCACGCGCCCGGACTCGGGATCGACGCGCACGCGGGCGGCATGGGCGCCGAATGCCGGCGCACGATGTGTGATGGCCTGCGAGGCCACGCCGAACACGGGCGGGTGCGCCGCACCGAATCCTGAAGTCATCTTCGCCAGCGCTGCAACCTCGATCGCCCGCGAAGGCGCCCCCCGCACCTGTGCTTTCCCGTCGACGATCTCCACGTCCGCCTCCGCCGCCTCGAGGCGCGACGCGGCGAGGCGCGCCAACTGACGGCGGGCGTCATCGGCCGCAGCCTGGACCGCGGCGCCCACAGTATAAATAATCTTGCTGCCGCCCGCCATACCCGCTGCCGGCGCCGCGTCGGTATCGCCACCGACGACGCGGACCTGATCGACCGGCATCCCCATCGCCTGGGCGGCAATCTGGGA
>DASPUZ010000246.1:0-18357 GCA_035622635.1 bacterium
CGCGGCGGCGAGGATCAGGCAAATCACCCCCGCAAGGTTCACGAGACGACTAACGGTCATACCGAAGGCAGGGTGTCCCCCGTGCCCGCGCTTCCGTGTCATGGCTTGCCGCCTCCCTTCACGTCTGCTCTCGCGATGCCGATCGCCGCGCGTCCAACGCCACAGGAGACGCGCCTGCGTCCACCTCACAAACAAAAACAGCCACGTCAAAGCGACGCGGCTCCCTAACATCTACTCCCACGCTCACCTGTGAGCCCGTTGCCGGCGGTCTCCACAAACTTCGCCGTCGCCCTTTTCCTACGACGCGTGCCTCGAAACTCCTCTCGCGGCACCCCGAGTGTTTCTCGGATCTCTAGGCCGCCAGCTTGCTGACGCCGGAAGCGTCTGTCCGGCGCGGCGGCGCTCCCTCTCGAGCGGTCCCCAATTTCGGCGGCGAGTACGGAAGGAGAGGCGTTTCCGACCACCGAACCAAGGTACCGTACGAATGCTGGGCGGCTCAGAGGCGAGAGGAGAGAGGGAGCCACCGCGCGACGCGGTGGCTTTGCGTTTGTGCGCGGAGTCGGAAGCGGCGGGGGTGCTGCAGCACCGTACGTGCGACGCGGGGAGGCGAAGATGGGAAGGCTCGTTGATATTACCTGGCCGACGCTTAACATCAATGTGGTCGCGGAACTCGCGGACGATCTCAACCCAGAGCTCTGCGATGATTTTTGGGCCAGCCTGCCCTTTACCGTATTGCAGGACCACCCGATCGTCTCGGGAGAGACGATTTTCGCGTGGGCACCGTTGGTCAGCACGGCACGTGTTCGCCATCGGGAGCGCATCGATCAGGCGCCAATCGGACGGATACGGTTCTCGCAAGGTACCGGGAACAAGTTCTCGATTCAATACGGCAAGGGACTGGAGAGCCTTTCGGCGCCGGTTCTCGGTCGCGTCGTGCCCGCATCGGTCGATGTTCTACCGCTCGTAGGGAAAGCGATTTGGGAAAGCACCTGCTGGACAAAGGACCTCATCTGGGTGACGGTTTGCCCCCACGGGGCACCCGATACGCACCGGGCCCAGGCCGAACCGACCCACCCCGTCGCGAAGGCCTTTGCGCACGAAGCCTCCAGGATCACCACGGTCGAGCCGGAGGACCTCGAGCGACTGCGGCAGGGAAAGGTGGGATCAGCGGGATCGTTCGGCCAGTACTTCGGCCCATGGGTGCACGCCGACGGCATGTTGAGAGACTACGTCATGTACACGCTGTATCCACTACTCCAGCTCGTGGACACCCTGGACGCAGGCGCACTGACCGTTGTGCTCAACAGCCTCTCTGCCGGATACTCTGGGTTTCTCGGCTATTGCGGGTTCACGACGCTCGACCGGTTCTCGTCGGAATTGCGAGCCGCCGTCCAAAGCGTGGCGTCGCGCGACGAGGTGCGAGAGCTGCTCACCGCCTTCCTGCTGTATGCCAACCGGCTCTGCGCATGGGCCTATCATTACTTCCCCTGGTATCTCGGCATGTTCTACGGACGTCCAGACTACCGGGCGGGCCTGCCCGGACGGTTTGTGCAACAGCCCGATCGCATATAGAGCGAGCGCCAGTCTCCGCTGCCACGAAGCTGGGCGGCCCCAACACATCGATCGGTACGAGCTGAAGGAGGTGCGGACATGGAAACGGCAGCACAAACGGACAGCCTGACTCCGGAGCAACGCGCACGGGCGGAGCGGCTTCACCGTGAGAGCGTCGTCATCAACGCCCTCGATTCGACCATGCTACGACACGGCGATGCCGAATACATCGCCAAGCTCCGGCAGTCAGGCGTGACCGTCAGCCACCACAGTGTGGCCGTCGACGAGCGCCTTATTGAAACGCTCCAATCCCTTCAGGGCTGGTGGGAGGTCTACCGGCGTTTCCCCGATGACGTGTTGATCGCAAAGGGCACCGCCGACATCGCGAAGGCCAAGGCCGCCGGCAAGGTGGCGATCTTCATGGGGTGCCAAGATACTAGCCCCCTGGAGGGGAGAGTCTTTCTGCTGGACGTGTTTCGCGAGCTCGGCGTACGCATCATGCAGCTGACGTATCAGCGACGGAATTTCGTCGGGGATGGCTGCGGCGAGAAGACGAATTGCGGCCTCAGCAGGTTCGGCGTGGATGTCGTGAAGCGCATGAACGATCTCGGCATCATTATCGACCTGTCTCACGTGGGCATCCGTACGACATTGGACGCGATCGAGGTTTCGGACCACCCCGTGACCGTTACGCACTGCACTGCGCGCGCCCTGTGCGACACGATTCGGGGGAAAACCGACGAGGAGATCAAAGCCCTGGCCAGCAAGGGTGGAGTAATCGGAATCGCCGCGAAATCCGGATTCCTGCGCAAGGGCGGCGAGAACACGGGGACAACGATCGAGGATTACGTGGACCACATCGAGTACGTCCGACGCCTTGTTGGTATTGATCACGTGGGAATCGGCACAGACGTCGGCGACGAACGGGGATACTCAAAAGAGCGCATGGCCGGGTCTCACGCAAAGTATCCCGAAATCCCGATCGTGAGCCGAGCGCTCGATGTTCATTTGATTCATCCTCAGGGGCTGGATAGCCCGAGCAAACTTCCCAACATCACTGCTGCGCTTGTCAAACGAGGCTACTCCGACGACGACATCGTAAAAGTGTTGGGCGGGAACTTTCTCCGAGTGTTCCGGGCGGTGATGGGTCAGTAGGCATTCGTGGGCCGGCCTCCGAGTTTGGGAGGCTGGGGTCGGCAGCACCGCGGGCGGTCGGTAGGCGGGCTGGCCGCGAGTCGCCCGAGGGCGATACTCGGGTTCCATCGCGTCGCTGGCCCGACGATGCAGGCCAGACGGACCAGGGCGAGGAAGGACGGCGGTGTGCGGGCGTTCGGGAGTGAGGCTCACCCAAACCCAAAGCCTGAGCCGTCGTCGCTCGCGCTGCTCGGACAGGCGCTGCCTTTCGTCGTCGGTGCCATCCGTCGTCGGTTCAAGGGGTAAGGACGCCGTCGCCGAGACGCATCGCGCCGCGGAGACAAGGCAAGCGGTGGGTGACGGCGTACACTCAACGTCCGATAGAATACGCTCGCCGTCGCCCTGCTCTCACGTCTGCCCCTCCCCTGGTCAAAAGGAGCTCCTTGGGAACACCCCTCCGCGCACCGCGCCACGAACCCCTTGCAGGACAAGGCGTCCAGCAGCGCCGTTTTCACTCCCCTTTGTCAAAGCGCGTTCACCACGCGGTTGTCACGGGTTCATCTACGGCGGCGTCTAGAACGGCCGGCGCTGGTCGCAACCGCCCTTCGACCTCGAGCAGCAGCCGTACGGCCGCCATGTGCTCACGCGCCAGGGAAGCGATGTCCTTCGCTGCGCCAGCATCCTGCAATGCCTGCTCGAGCCGGTCCACGGTGGCTTCGACCTTGGCAAGCAGGCCGTCGGCGGCCTCCAGCCTCGCCGCCACCGCACGCTGTGCCCCGCTGGGCCGCGTAGCATCGCCCTCCGCGGGCGCTTCACCGTGCGAAAGCGCCGGATCGGCGTCCGCAGCAGCACCGTCGCCAGCTCTTGCCACAGACGGCTCCGCGCGCTTCACTTCGCTGAAGCGCTGCTGCGCGGCAAGCGCCCTCGCGCGCAGGGCCGTCGCCGTTTCCTTCGTGCGCGCCTCCACCATCTGCTCCAGCGGACGTATGGGCGGCAATATCGCGGGCCAGATGCCGCAGCGGTCTCCACGATCCGCATCGGCCGGCGAGCGTCATCGAGACCATCTCTGGACGGGCGGCCGTCACCGCGAAGGCGCGCATCCCCTACGATGCCTCCGCGGCCGACGGGCCGGGATAGGCTGTGGTTAGGCTGTGGTCCGGGGTTGCGGGAGAACGGCGATCGTGCGAAACGCCTTGTCCTGCTTGGTCGGGCCGGCCGGATTTGAACCGGCGACCACCTGAACCCCATTCAGGTGCGCTACCAAGCTGCGCTACGGCCCGATTCACACGGTCTTGCGAGGAGTGCCTACCTGAGTATATCACCGCGTCACCTCCCTGTCGAAACACTTTTTGCGGGGCGCGTGCGTCCAATGTAGGCAGCAAGTCCCTCATCTGGACGGTTGGAAGATGGGATCGAAGAAATGGCGACTCATTCCTGCTTGTTCAGAAACCGACGCAAGCGGCATGACTCAAGGGGACACGCACGAACAAACACTTAATCAAGGAATGCTCCACTGCCCGTGGATCCGTAGATCGTACGGTTGTCAAACGTGTTCCACTTTAGCGCGGTCCACATATTCGTTCCTTTGCCATTCTCTGAGAACTTCACCTGGTCGTTCATGTTGTTGTATACTTCGGCTGTGATATACGTCGAATATGATCCGCAGAGCGCAGAGAGCTTTGCAGCATAGTTGGCGCTGCGTCCAGCCCACACAAGGTCATTAGCGCCCCGGACGCCAGTTCGAGCAATGTAAAGATCGCTCGTATCAATCCCGATGGTGTGTTTCACTTCGTAGGTGCTGCTGGTGTACTGTGCGAGCCGCGCGGTTCGCCGCCACGGTTAGGAACGTGCGCGCGAATGTCGACAACGTCGCCAAGCCCGTCCTCGACGCTTTGAAGGGGATCGTGTACGACGACGACAAGCAAGTCCGCTTCCGTCCGCGTCGCTGCGCTCCCCCAAAGCGAAGCCATCGGGTTGCGCGGGAGGCAGAACGTGATCCGTCGACTAGAGCGAGGTGAGGAGTTCCTGATAAACGTCTACGAGGGACTCCACCTCGATGTCGTCTTCACCGAACGCTAGGGACGCCGATCGAAACAATCCCGTCGGCACGCCTGGGTCGAACGAGCAACGATCAGACCCGGAACGCTAGTCCAGGATAGCCGCGGGCGCCGCTACTCGCGGGCGAGCGAGATGCCGGCGAGAATGCAGGCGGCAGCGAGCGGCAGGGTCATCGCCTCCCGCAGCATGATCACCGCCAGCCCAAGCGTGACGATCGGCTGCGCGAACTGCGCCAGGCCCACGCGTGCGATGCCGCCGGCGGCGAGCGCCCAGTACCAGGTCACGTATGCCGCGATGGACACCATCACCGCGAGGTAGGCGCCCGACGCCCATGCGTCGGGCGCGACCGCGGCCCTCAGGTGCGAAACCCCGCGAGGAGCAGACCGCCATCGATCCGCACTATGCACCCGGCCATATACTGTGCGTCGCGCGAGGCGAGGAAAGCCACGACCCCCGCGACGTCCTCCGGCGTTCCGAGCCTCCCCATGGGGATCCGCTGAACGCGTGCGGCGCGTGCGTCCTCGCTCAAGATGCCGACCAGAAAGCGCGTGTCGATCGTCCCAGGCGCGATCCCGTTCACCCGGATGCCGACCGGTGCGAGCTCAAACGCCATGGCGCGGGTGAGCGCCTCGATCCCGGCCTTGCTGGTCGCGTACACGGTCTGGGCGCTGTGCGCGATGTGCGCGGCGATGGAGCCCATATTGATGATGGTACCGCCGCCGGACCGCACCATCCGGCGGGCTACCTCTTGGGAGGTAATGAACATCCCGGTCAGGTTCACCGCGAGGACGTTCTCCCAGGTCTCGTCGGCGAGGTCCAGAAACGGTTCGTGCACGGCGATCCCGGCGGTGTTGACGAGGATAGTGATCCTGCCCCACTCCGCGATGACGCGCTCCACCGCGGCCCGGACCTGCGGTCGGTACCGCACGTCGCACTCGACCGACAGCGCCCGGTGGCCGGCGCCGGTCAGCGCCGCGGCCGCACGTTCGCGGGTCTCGGCGTGGCGGCTCAGGATCGCCACCGCGGCACCGTCGGCGGCGAGCCGGCGCGCGATCGCCTCCCCGATGGCCCCGCTTCCGCCCGTCACCATCGCAATCTCGCCCTCGAGGGTGCCCTTGCCGTTCCCGCTCATTCGATGCCTCCTCTCGTCGTCGCGGACCCGGACGGCCGTCCACCTGAACGTATAGGGCGGCCGCGCCCCTCGGGCCCGGTCGGCACACGAATAGTCTACGCCACGAAGTGAGGGCACGCTATCCCGCGCCTCGCGACGTCGGCGGGGCAAGCGTCCCCGATGCTTCTGGTCTCGGAAGCCTGGGTACGCTCCTGCCCCCAGGCGGCCCGTAGCACGCGTGCAACGCCATAGAATCGCGTTCGAGGTTGCTGGGTAAAGAGGCGGCCAGGGAGTATTGGTGCCTGAGCCGACGGCCTGAGCCAGTACGCGTGTAGGCCAGTGCTGGCGTACGCCGTGGACCAACCGCCATGGACCAGATCCTGCGAACCCGTGGTCGACACGTCCCGTGGGCCCCTATGTCGCGCCTGTCCGGCGCAGTCTGAGGAGCGCGTCGGGTTTTCGCCGGAACTCCTCGCGGTCCCGCCGCCCGGCGGCGAGCCCGACGAGCACCTGGGTCAGGAGGGCGTTGACCGGCGTTGGGACCCTGAGCGCGGCGCCCTCGCGCACGACGGCGCCGTTCAGCACCTCGACTTCGCTACGATCACGCCCGCGCTCCAGGTCTTCCCAGAGCGACGGCATCTTTCCGCCGCGGCCACCGCCGAGCTTCGGCCCGACGACCCGGCGGGCCACCCACGCGGGCCCTCGCATGACCCTGACGAGGGCGGGTACCGGGTACCCGGGTAGCGCGACCGGCTCCAGGCGCAGTGCGTGCATGACACGGACCGCTTCCCGAAATGCGTCGCGCTCGACGCCGAATAGCCGCGCATGGCGCGCGATCTCCGGGGGCGCGAGGTCGAGGATCGCCGACGTCGCGTTCCCGAGCATGTTGAGCAGGAGCTTGCTCCACTTCATCGCGCGGTAGTCCGGGAATGTCTCGACGCGGAACCCGGCGTGACGCAAGACCTCGGCGAACTCCGGCATCGGAGTCGCGCCGCCGACCGGCGCCAGGGCCACGCCGCCGTCCGCGGTGTGTTGCCGCACCACGCCCGGCCGTAACAGGCTGACGCTGAGTGTTACCGCCCCCGCCGTCACTCGATCCGGCCTGGCGTTGCCCGCGATCAGCTCCTCATTCCCGACGCCATTCTGGAGGGTCACGATTTGCACGCCCCGCTGCAGCAGCGACGCGAGCTGCGTGACCGCATCCGCGGTTTGATACGCCTTGACCGTGAGGATGACGACATCGGGTTGTTCCCGCATGTCATCGAGCGTCGTGATCGAGTCCAGGCGCTTGCACCGCACGACGCCCTCGGGCGTTTCGAGGTGAAGCCCCCATGTTCTCACCGCGGCTACGTGGGCCCGCCGGCCGAGGAGTGTCACCTGCGCGTCGCCGCTGCGCGACAGGTGGCCGCCGATCAGCGAGCCGACTGCGCCCGCACCGTAGCAGAGCACGTGCATGCTTCCACTGTTCGCGTCCGTTCACGTCTCTGCCTGTCTCCACGCGCGAAATCACAGCGCTCACTCCCACAGGCTCAGCACATTTGTACTCGCGACCCGTAGCACGGTATAACTAAGAAGAAACCGCCCCTGGCGTAGCCAACAAGATCGGCGGAGGAGTATAGATGGAGTCTTTCAAGGCGGTGATTCCGGTTCTGTCAGTGGACGACCTCACCCGTGCCGTCGAATACTATCGGGACGTCCTGGGTTTCCAGCTTGGTTGGACTTGGGGAGATCCGCCCTACATCGCGAGCGTATGCCGCGACGGAGTGGAACTGATGCTGGGGCAACGCGGGAAAGCGGGACCCCGAGGCGTATCCCACGTCTATTTCCAAACGTCGGGCGTCGATGTGTATTACGAACGCCTCACCAAAGCCGGCGCGGCTGTCACAGAGACGCTGGAGAATCGGTCATATGGGATGCGAGACTTCGGCATCGCGGATCCCAGCGGCAACCGTCTTGACTTTGGCTCCGTGATCGACGGGTCGTAGTAAGCGATTGCGCCGGTTCGCTCGTCTGGAGGAGCCACTAGCCGGGCCAGATAGGCGGCTGGAATGGTCGAAGACGTGCGCGCCCGGACCTTATGACTTCGGAGGTTCGTGGTCGGTGATCCGTAGTTCGGTACCGGCGACCAGTCGACGAATGTTGCCCCAGTGACGGTAGAACGCGAACACCGCGGCGACCACGCCGAAGACGACATAGGCTTGCGGCTGGCCGAGGAGCCACAGAACGATCGGGACCGCCAGCACGGCGAGCAGCGACCCAAGCGAGGAGTACCGCGTGACCGCCACCACGAGGATCCACACCGCGGCGCCGGCGAGCGCGGCAGCTGGGGAAAGACCGACGAGAACGCCGAAGGACGTAGCGATGCCCTTGCCCCCGCGAAATCCGAGAAATACGGACCAATTGTGGCCGACGATCGCGGCGAGGCCACACAGCATCGTGACCCACGGCCCGGTACCCAGGCGGGCGGCCAGCAAGACGGGCACGAGCCCTTTGACGATGTCCACCGCGAGCACGACCGCGGCAATGGGCGTTCCGGCAATTCGAAACACGTTCACGGTGCCGATGTTGCCGCTGCCGTGCTGCCGGATATCCTCACCCTTGAGCAGACGCACCAACACTAGGCCGGTCGGCACCGACCCGATCAAATAGCTGGCTGCAAGGGCGCCGGGTACCAGACCGTTCATTCCTGTGGCTCGACGCTTCGCGCGGCCGCGGCCCCTCTCCTGCTCCTGATCGACCACCTGACGGGCGTGCCGCGCAGGCCAAACGCCTCCCGGAGTCGCCGTTCCAGGTACCGCCGGTATTCCTCGCTCCACAAGCTCGGATCGTTGACGAACAGCACCACGTGAGGCGGATGCGTGTCGGGCTGCGTTGCATAGTAGATGTGAAGCCGCCGCCCCGCCCTATCGGCGGCCGGCGGCGCAGCCGCGACAGCCTGCCCGATCAGCTTGTTGAGTGGTCCGGTCGCGATCCGGATCCGGCGGGCCGACTCGGCATCGAAGACCGCGCGCATCAGCCCTGCGATGCCCTCGCCGCGTGTGGCGACCGTCGGACACACGGTCACGCCCCCTAGAAATTGCAATCGCTGCTGCGCGACCCGCTCCACGTCCGTGCGCGTGTATCCTGTGAGACGATCCCACTTGTTGACCGCGACCACGACCGCTCGCCCCGCCTCGTACGCCGTCCGCGCGATTCGCTGGTCCTGGTCCGTGATCCCGGCAGTGGCATCCACGACGAGGACGGCGACGTCCGCCCGCGCGAGAGCGTCGTAGGAGCGGCGCGTGCTGTAGTACTCGACGGGTTGGGTCACGCGGCTGCGGCGGCGCAGCCCCGCGGTGTCGATCAAGATGACGGGACGCCCATCGTAGATCAGTGCGGTGTCGATCGCATCCCGAGTCGTCCCCGGTTCGGCCGTGACGATCACGCGCTCCTCGCCGAGCAGGGCGTTGACGAGAGACGACTTCCCGACGTTCGGACGACCGAGGACCGCGACGCGCACGGGAGCGGCCGTCTCGGGAGGAGCCTCCTCGGCCGGCCCTCCCGGAGAGTGACCGGTGCCGGACAGCGCCGGCAGACGAGCGACGACCGCGTCCAGCAGGTCCCCGATGCCGAGCCCGTGTGTGGCCGAGACCGGCATGGGATCGCCGAACCCGAGCGCGTGGAACTCGTACGCCCCGAGATTGGCGGAAGGAAGGTCGACCTTGTTGGCCACGACGAGGACCGGGCGGCCGCTCTCGCGCAGCGACTGGGCAATGAGTTCATCCTCGGGCGTCAAACCCGCGGAGGCGTCCACAAGAAACAGTACGAGGTCGGCCTCGGTAATGGCGCGTCCGGTCTGCCGGCGCACTTCCGCCGCGAGTGGCTCCGCAGGACTGGACACGAGGCCCCCTGTGTCCACCAGCGTAAACGCATGGCCCGTCCATTCGCAGGGCGCGGCCACGCGGTCGCGGGTCACCCCGGGCGTGGCTTCCACGATCGCCACACGCCGCACGAGCAATCGATTGAACAGTGCGGACTTGCCGGCGTTGGGACGGCCCACGATCGCCACGATGGGAACTGCGGCGGCCATCACCGGAACCCGAGTGGCGGCGTCCTACCGCGTGCCCCTGAGGTCAACGCTCGTCCGAGGATCCTGCGCCTCCCGCGGAGGCCAGCCGGCGCATCACGTCCTGGATGATCCAGTCCGGCGTGCTGGCGCCCGACACCACTCCCAGCGTCTCGATGCCGTCGAACCATTCGGGCGCGATCTCGCCCGCGGTCTCGACGTGGTACGTCGGCAGGCCTCTGGCGCGACCGATTTCCGCCAGCCGGGTCGTGTTCGAGCTGCCCAGACCCCCGACCACGAGCAGCGCATCGACGTGGCCGACCATTGCGTTCGTCTCGTCCTGCCGCACCGTGATCGCCGGACACAGCGTGTTGAGCACCTTGAGCTCCTTTACGCGGAGCACAAGGTCGCCCACGATCAGGCGCAAGTTCTCCATCGACTGTGTCGTCTGCGTGACCACGCCGACTTTCTGAGTGACCTTAACCTGAGCGGCTTCCTCCCGCGTGTGGACGATCGTGACCCGGTCGCCCAGCATCTCCTTGAGCGTCACCATCTCGGGGTGGCCGTGGTCGCCGATGCAGATGATCTGGTAGCCTTCGCCGGCAAGCTTCTCGGCCACCGCGTGCGCCCGGAGGACGACCGGGCAGGTCGCGTCCACGATCTTCATCCCGCGCGCCCGGGCCTCGTCCAGCGCGGCGTGCTCGACCCCGTACGCAGAGACCACGAACGTGCCGCCCGTGAGACCGTCGGTCTGGTTCGCCACCGTGACGCCGGCGCTCTGGAGCCGCTGGACGACCTGCGGGTTGTGGATCAGCGGCCCGAGCGTGTTCACGGGGCCGCCCGCCTCTGCGGTCTGCTGCGCCATGTCCACGGCACGGCGCACTCCCCCGCAGAATCCCATGTGCTTGGCCACCACCATCTTCATCGTCTCAAGCCCTCACTTCCGGTCGTCTCGCGGCCGCGGTCTTCCAATTCCCTCCCATGATAGGCGGCAACCCGCCTATTGTCGAGGCCGCGGAACGCACGGTCCTGTGGCGCCCTTACACTGCGTGCGGCTACTGTGCCGGTCTCAGATCTCGGGAAGTCATCCCGAGGCGAGAGCTCACGGGCGCGTGGTCAGCAAGTGCTCGATCTGCCCCATGTAGTGCCGGCCGAGTGTGTCGATCTCCTCCCGCCGCGGCCTGGCGCGGTTGTCGCCAGCTTGCGGCGCCGGAACCTGTACCGGCTCCCCGATTCTGATCCGGATCGTGCTGCGCCTGGGCCAGTGCGAGCCGCGGGGCATGACCTCGTTCGTTCCGGTGATGGCCACCGGCAACACGGCTGCGCCGGTGCGAAGCGCCAGCAACGCGGCGCCGGGCTCGGGGGGACGCAGCTCAGGACCCACCCCCCTGGTTCCCTCCGGGAACATGACCAGCACACCTCCGGCCGTGAGGATGCGGAGGGCCGTGCGAAGCGCCTGCCGGTCGGCTTCACCACGCCGTACGGGAAAGGCGCCGCAGGCGCTGATCCACCATCGCACCCCCGGCACCCGGAACAGCTCCTGCTTCGCCATGAAGGTCACGCGCCGGCGCAACGCCGCGCCGACGACCAGCGGATCCAGGTCGCTTCGGTGGTTGCACACCACGACCACGGGCCCGTCCGCGGGCTCGTGGTCCCGCCCCTCCACCTGGAACCCGAACCACCGCCGCAGCACGGCCACCAGAATGACCTTGGACACCCTATAGACCACGCGCCTGCTCCACGAGTGCGAGGATCTGATCTACGACCTGCCCGACGTCCAGATCGCTGCTGTCGATCACGACAGCGTCCGGCGCCACCCGGAGCGGTCCTACCTCACGCGTGGCCGCTGCGCGATCGTCCTCGTCCTCGATCCGCCGCACCTCCTCGAGAGAAACCGTCTCTCCGGCTGCCGCGAGCTCCGTCTGCCTGCGGCGCGCCCGCACCTCGGGGGAGGCGGTGAGAAAAACCTTGACGCGCGCCTCCGGCAGGATCACCGACCCGATGTCGCGTCCGTCCATGACCGCCCCGCCGGCGGCCCCCAACTCTCGTTGCAGCGCCGCCAGTACGGCGCGGACCCCGGGAACGCTCGCCACTTTTCCGACGAACCGGTTCACGGATACGGTCCTAAGCTCGCTGGTCACGTCGTCCCCGTCCACGGTTACGCGGGTGCCACCGTCCGGTCCCGTTTGGACGCCAAGCCGGATCGCGCGCGCCACGCCGGCGATCGCTTCCGGATCATCGGCCGGGATGCCGCGGCGAAGCGCCACCACCGCCACCGCCCGATACATCGCACCCGTGTCCACGTAACGAAAGCCGAGGCGCCTCGCCACCTCGCGCGCCACTGTGCTCTTGCCGGATCCCATGGGGCCGTCGATCGCAATTGCGATCGTGGAGCTCGTCGCCACGAACTGTCGAATTCGGGATTGGCGCAGAGGGCTCCTACAGGCCGCACGTTGACGGCGGCTCGCGTGTTTGGGTACCATCGAGCAGTGCTCCGCCCTTCCCGCCTCATGCTCGCGGGCCTTCTAGCGCTGCTCGCGCTTCGCCTGGTGATCGCCGCCGCTCTCCCGCTCGGCGATGACGAAGCGTACTACTGGGACTGGTCGCGACATCTCGCGGCCGGCTACGTCGATCACCCTCCCGCGATCGCCGTGCTGATCTGGGCCGCGACGCGTCTTGTTGCCAACCCCGGACTCGCGGTCCACGGCGTTGCAGCGGTGCTGTCGTTTGTCACATCCCTGGCTCTGTACGTGCTCGCCCGCGAGGTGCTGGGGCGACCCGACGCGGCCACGTGGTCGGTCGTCCTGTTCAACATCGTGCCGGTGTTCGCCGGCGCCGGGGTCCTCGCCGCGCCCGATGCGCCGCTGGGGCTGTGCTGGGTGTTGGCCCTGTTGTGGACGTGGCGTGCCGCGCACAGGGGTACGAGTTCCGCGTGGGCGGCGGCCGGTCTCTGGACCGGGCTTGCCCTCCAGAGCAAGTACACAGGGGCCTTCCTCCCGGTCTCGGCCAGCGCATGGCTCGCCCTCGCCCCGTCTCAACGCCGCTGGTGGCGCCGGTGGGAGCCGTATGGCGCGCTCGCGCTTGCCCTCGCGGTCTTCGCCCCGGTCGTGTGGTGGAATGTCGCTCACCATTGGATCTCGTTTGCGATTGACGTCGGCCGGCCCGGTTGGTCGGGCCGCGGCAACTTTCCAACGCTCGTTGGGCTGGAACTCGTGTATTTCGGGCCGCTGATGCTTCCAGCGCTCGTGTGGGCGCTTGCGGTCGCGACGTGGCGCGGCCTGTCAGCAGACGAGGCATGGCTGTTCCTGTCCGCTTCTGGCGTGCCCGTGATCGCCGCGATGTTCGGCGTGAGCCTCTTTGGCGAGGTCAAAGGCCACTGGGCGGCTCCCGGATACGTCACCGCCACGATCGCACTCGCCGGCCTTGCGACAGAACAACCCTGGCTGGCGCGCCGCCTTGCATGGCGGCGGGCTGCGATCGCGGTGTTGGCAACGACGCTCCTCCTCACCGCACTGATCTACGCGGTCCCGGTGATCGGCCCGGCCCTTCTCCCGCCGCGCCTCGACCCGACCGTCGACTACATGGGGTGGCGCGATGCCGTGGGCAAGATCACCGAAACCGCCCGCGCCGGCGCGCGCGGTCCCTACTTCATCACCACCGATCGGTACCAGGTGATGGCGCAGTTCGACGTCTACACGAACGGCAGGTATCCAACGACGACGATCACCGGCTTGGATCAGTACGGCGTGTGGGCATCGTGGCGCGCGCTCCGCGGATGGGACGGGCTATTCATCAGCGACGGGCGGTACCCCATCCAGGTCGATCTCGGGGCCGGGTGCGGGTCCCTCGAGCCCGGGCCCGTGATCCCGGTCGTCCGCCGCGGGAAGGTCGTGCGCACTTTCAAGCTGATCTGGTGCCGCGACTTCTTGGGACACCCGCTCCCGCTGCTTCCGGCGAGTGCCCGGTAGGGTTCACCTCCCGGGGGCGTCCCACATCCGGGGATTCCGCGCCCCACGCGAGACCCCGGCGCGCCAGCCGGCTGGTCAACTGTGCCTCGGGCCCGAGCGCAACAACAGGAGCACTAATCCGCCGAGGATCAGGACGATCGGGAATACTTGATCCTGCACGATGGGAATGAACAGACGCAGGTTGCGAAGCAGCAGGTACACACCGCCAAGTACGAGCAGCCACCCAAGCATGCGAAGCCGCCGATCGTCCCCCTGGGCACCCGGTACCTGTGATCCGCCCGGGGCGTCCGCGGGGTGCGGTCCTTCAGGGACGATCAGCACGGTCACGAGATACAGCAATACGCCAAGACCGTTCCAGGCCGCGAGGAGGACGAACGCCAGCCGGATCGGGTTGCTGTCGACCCCAAAGTATCGCCCCAGCCCACCGCATACTCCGGCGATCCAGTAGTCCTCGCGCGATCGGTACAGCTTTCGCCCCACCCGTCCACCGTCCCCGCCGGAGGACCTCCCGGGAGCGACGTGACCGCGCCTGAGCCTGTGGCGTTAGGGAGGCACGCGCTCCCGCACGGCACCGCGACCGAGCCACAGGGCCGTCACGCGGCGGCCCCGCGAAGCCCGGCGCGTGGACTACAGCACCGCCGCACCCACGACCTGCCGAAATACGCGACCCACCCAGTCCACCACGCGCTCGAGATCTGTCTGCGCCGACAGGCTCCGAGCGGCGATGAGCGGCGCCGATTGCAGCAGCCGGCCATGCTCGTAAAAGTCTACCTCGCCTACCCGCGCTCCGCGACGGATCGGGAGCGTGAGGTGCCTGTTGACGACCACCCGGCGAGTCGGTGCTCCCGCGCCCGTGCTCACGACGCCGTACACCGGCGCCTTTACGACACCCAGCACAAGACCGTCGCCCCGCGGTAACTGGATCGCGGCCATCTCCTCGCCAGGTTTCGCGAGCACGACGGAGCGATAGTGACCAAAGCCGTAGGACAGCAGCCGCTCGGCGTCTCCCCAGATGTCTCCGCTGTGAAGGAGCACGACGATGAGCCGCCACCCATTCCGGCTCGCGGACGCTACCAACGTCTCCCCGGACATATCGACGTAGCCCGTCTTCACCCCGTCGGCTCCCGGATACTGCGAGAGCAGCCGGTTGTGGTTCCACAAGACCCGTGCCGCGCCGATCGGCGGCCGGAACATCCACGTGCGCGTCCGCACGATCTCCTCAAATGCGGGGTTTTGCATCGCCACGCGTGTGATCAACGCCAAGTCGTACGCGGTCGTGTAATGATTCGGGTCGTACAGCCCGTGCGGCGACGTGAAGTGGCTCTGGCGCGCCCCCAGGCGCTGCGCCTCTTCGTTCATTCGGGCGACAAACGCCGGCACGGAGCCAGCGACCCCCTCCGCGATGGCCAGCGCCACGTCGTTTCCGGACTGAAGCATCAACGCGTACAAGAGGTCGTGCAGCGAAATCCTGGCACCGGCGGGCAGGCCCACCACCGAGCCGACGCGGAACTGGGCCACCTCCGGGCTGATCGTAAAGGTCGCCCCCAGCGGCGCGCTTTGCAGGGCGACGAGCGCCGTGAGCACCTTCGTCGTGCTCGCCGGAGGCCAGATCAGATGGGGGTTTCGGCTGTACAGGACCTCGCCCGTGCGGGCATCCATGAGCAGCGCAGCAGTCGAGGTCACCCGGACGGGCGCGGTCACCGGCACCGCCCGCCGGTACTGCGCAAGCAACCACGGCTGGGGTGCCGGCCGCACCGCGCCGCCGGCAACCGCGCGCGCGGTGCCACCCATCACCAGCGAGAGAGCCAGCAGCCCCGACAGGCCCCTCGCCCACATCGGAGATTTCATCGCCGATGCGCTCCTCCAAAGACCCCGCGCCCGCTAACCGCGAGCTTCACGGACAGGTCCTTCGCGCGAGGGCTCCGGGAGCGATGGGGCGCCGTTGTGGTTACCGAGCGGCGGGAGCGCGTCGAGACTCTTGAGGCCGAAGTACCGCAGAAATCCCTCGGTCGTGCCGTGCAGGATGGGCCGGCCCGGGCCCGGACGGCGCCCCACGTCGCGGATCAACCGGCGGTCCTGCAGCTTGGCCAGATGGTGCGCCGAGTGGACGCCACGCACGGCGTCGATCTCTGCACGCGTGATCGGCTGCCGGTAGGCCACGATCGCGAGCACCTCGAGCGTCGCGCGGGTCAACGGTTCCGACTCCCCGACACGCAGCAGTCGCTGCACGTAGATGCCGTATTCGGGTCTGGTGCAAAACTGGTATCCACCCGCGACTTCCTGAATCTGCACTCCCCGCCCGCCGTACTCGACCTGGAGCGCCGCCAGGGTCGCCCGAATCTCGTCTTCGCTGATCTCCAGGACCTTGCGCAGTTCCCCGACCGTCACAGGGCCGCCCTTTGCGAGGAGCAGACACTCGATCGCGTTCCGGACCTCCGTGTTCCCCTCCCGGCCCCCGTCGTGCGTCCCATCGGGCGCGTCCCAATCCGCCACGTCCGCCGCAGCGCGCTCCGCGACCCCGCGGAGTGCGGCGACACCCCTGTCCCACGCATCCCCGTCGCTCATGGCTCCTCCACCAGCATCACTTCGATTTCGGCAAACGCCCGCGGCTGACGCGCGCGAATCCGGGACTGCTTGATCAGCTCCAGCAACGCCAGAAACGTCACGATGATCTCAAGCCGGCTGGCACCGTCGCGGAACAACCGTACGAACCCGAGCCTGCCGCCGGCCGTGCGAAGCACGGCCACGACGACCTCCATCTTCTCGCCGACCGTGAACCGCTCGCCGGGGATTTCGCCGGGAGCGTTGGTGGCGCGTTCCAGGACCTCGGCGAACGCGGTAAAGAGGTCCCGGAGGGTGACACCTTCGAGCAGGACGTCCCCATCGGGTGGCCGA
This sequence comes from bacterium, assembly GCA_035622635.1. Classification (GTDB taxonomy): domain Bacteria; phylum Sysuimicrobiota; class Sysuimicrobiia; order Sysuimicrobiales; family Segetimicrobiaceae; genus JAJPIA01. Next base: position 16,763 of record DASPUZ010000246.1, read on the forward strand.
CTGTCCGGCGGCCGGGCGAAGACCCGACTCTGGAGGTCCTCCAGCACCCGCAAAGCCTGGGCTGCCTCGCGAAACTGGCGGTACTCCGCCATCTGCGCGTTGAGCCGTTCCCCGAGATCGGACGCCCCATTGTCCTCGGGCGGCGGGGGAGTCTCGGCGGGAGGCGCCTTAGGAACCAGCGTACGTGCTTTCAGGTCCGCCAAGACGGCAAGCTGGACGAGCGTCTCGGAGGCCTCGTCTAGGTGGTGGTTCGCCCGGACGCGTCCCAGGAACTCCTCCGCGATCTCCCGCAACGGAACTCGCTGCAAATCCACTTGGCCGCGGTATGCCAGGCTGACGAGAAGATCCAAAGGGCCTTCAAACACGGGGCATTGCACCTGATAGACCACGATAATCCCCCGATCGTTGCTGCGACTAGGATGCGACAGTTGTGCTGCGTCTACGGCCTCTCACGGTGCTTGCCGGGTATTCTCCACGTCCGGCCGGGTTCCTGCTCGGGCGCAGGCGCGTCTACGGCCCGGTCAGGCCGCCCGTGCTGACCGCGTACAGCCACCGGGCGGCCGGGAGCATCACCCTGCCCACCACTCCTGTGTACAGCAGGAGCAGGAGGACGGCGACGCCGTACGGCTGAAATCGCGCATACGCGTAGGCGTGCTGCGATGGAAGCACCGCTTCCAGAATCCGTGACCCGTCCAGAGGCGGAATGGGGATGAGATTGAAGACCGCCAAGATGACGTTGATCCAGGCCACGAGCGCCAGCGTTTCGAGGAGCAGCGACGACCCGGCGGGCACGACCATCCGGCCGAGGACCCCGAGGAGAAACGCCACGGTCACGTTGGCGAGCGGTCCCGCGATCGCCACCTGGAGCATCCCCTGCCTCGGGTTCTGGAAGTTCGCGGGGTTGACCGGGACGGGCTTGGCCCACCCGAACCCGAACAACACGAAGAACAGGGTCCCCAGCAGATCGAGGTGCTTCAACGGATTGAGGCTCAGCCGCCCGAGCAGGCGGGCCGTCGGATCGCCCAGTCGGTCCGCGACGTATGCGTGGGCAAACTCGTGACACGTGGCGGCCACGACGACCGCGCCGAGCATCAGCACGAGCGTGAGCGGCTGGGTGGCGAGTCCGGTGAGCATGGGATGGGATGCCTGGCAAGGCGCGGGCCGGTCCCGCTAGGCGGGGAGCACGTCGCGTGCGAGCACGTCGTCGATCGTTTCGCGCGCCACCGCCGCCCGCGCACGCCCGTCCCGGACGAACACGACCGCGGGCCTCGGGTACCGGTTGTAATTCCCGGCCATCGAGTAATTGTACGCTCCCGTGCTGAACACGGCGAGCAGGTCGCCCGCCCGAGGCTCTGGCAACCGGGCGTCCCAGATCAACACGTCCCCGGACTCGCAGCATCGGCCCGCGACCGTGACGGTCGCAGTGGGAGGTTCGTCGAATCGCTCCGCGAGCACGCTGTGATAAGACGCTTGATACAACGCGGGGCGTGGATTCTCGTACATGCCGCCGTCCACCGAGACGTACGTGCGCACGCCGGGGATGAACTTGGTTGCGCCGACCGTATAGAGGGTGATGCCCGCGTCGGCGACGATCG
>DASPUZ010000247.1:0-4368 GCA_035622635.1 bacterium
AACGGTTTCCGCGAGGCTCAGTGTCGCGCCCTGCCGTGCTGTGACGCCCCCTGTCGCGCGGCGTGGTAGCAAGTCGGTAGCAGATTGGCCGCCAGACTGTATTCGGCAGGAGCCTCGTACCGAACACCGGGAAGACCCCAAAGACTTCGTTTCGAGGGGGCCCTCCTATGTCCGAACCCGAGCATTACCCTGGCCTTTTCCAAACCGCCGAAGGCGGCTGGATGACCCACAAGGATTTTCTCTCGTTCATCGGTGGCGCGTCTCCGGGAGAGAGCGACACGACCGAGCGGGCGATGGCGTGGCTGCGTCGTCAAGGGGTCACCGGTCCGATCGAGTCGCTGTCGCCCGAGGACGTGAGCCGGCTGTGCGCCGCGGCACAGAAGATCATCCTTGCCAGGAAGGACCGTGAGAAGCACGAACACAGGTAGACAATCGGGGAGGAGAACACACTGGACGACACCCGTTACGCCCTTGCGCGCAGCCGCGCCAGGATTCCTGGCTCTGAGCCGGCAGCACCCGCCCATTGATGTCTGTGCCATCATCGAACACATGGGTACTCCGGTGGTCGAACGCGCTCTCCCCGAGGTGAGGGGAACCATCCGGGATATCGCCGACGATCGACAACCCCGAGTCACAGCAGTTCAGTCCCGTCGCGGAGCGGTAGGACCGGCATCGGCACTCCCAGTGCCAGCGGTGTCGCGGGCCGGACTGCGACCTACACGGTTGCGGTGATGGTGAATTGTTGCGATTGAAGTGCACTGCCGACCACGCTGAGTTGTCGGTGCTTGTCTGCGTTGTTCAACTCCTGCAAGACCCACAAGGCATGACGGTTCGGAGTGGGGCTGTTGAAGGGCTGGAGGCGTTCGATGACAGCGGCCGCTTCGGCAGATATGCCTCGGATTCTTCTTGGCGCGTCCATTCGGTACCGTTGAGCTTCAAGAAGGATCGGGAACTCTGTAGCGTTGGTAGGCGTCTCCCCGTTCGCCAGCACGAGTTGATAGCTCAGGTAGTCAAGAGCCGATCGAAGGTGCTGTGCCATTTCGCCAACGCGCGTCGCGAGTTTCGGTGAATCCTCTCGGACTTGAACAGGCAAAACCCGCTCTCCGGTCTGCGGGGCATCTCGCTGGACAAGACGATACGGATTTCGAGCCAGAAATTCCTGAACTGAGCGAGTAATGTCCACGAGATGCTCACGCGCCCCCGTAACTCTCTCGCTGCAATCATCTAGCGGATGAGACATCCCTTGATGCTCCTCTGACTTTGCAGAAACCCCCGTGACTCCGCGGACTGCCGGTGCGTTCCAAAACGACCTCTTTGTCGAACGGGCTGGGCGTTTCCGGCATCGCGTAGACGCCCCGCCCCACGCGCGGTCGCGCCCTCCTGGGATGGACCTCGACCACGATCAACGGCTGCCGTAAGAAGGCGATTGGGATTCTCAACAATCCGCTATACATCGGCCGCGTCGTTTGGAACTGCAGCGAAAAGGTCCGTGATCCCGACACCGGCAAGCGCACGATGCGGCCGCGTCCGGAACAGGAATGGCAGTGGACCGAGGCCCTGGACTTTCGTATCATCCCGCAAGACCTCTGGGGCCGCGTCCAGGCGCGCCGGACACAAAGGCGGCACCCTGGCGGCGGAGTCGGGCGAAGCCCAAGCACCTCTTGAGCGGCCTCCTCGTGTGCGGCGAGCGCCGAAGCCACTACGCCCTCAAGGACCGCAAGTACTACATCTGCGGCGGCCACGTCAACCATGGAGGGCACATCTGCGCCAACAACAAGCGGGCTCGCAAGGACCGCGTCGAGCACGTCCTCACGGATTGCGTGCTCAACGATGTCTACCGGCCCGACGAGGTTGCCTTCTTCGTGCGGGAGTTCAACGCCGCCGTGAAGCGGCTCGCGACGGAGCCGGACGAACGCAGGCAGGGCCTGGAGGCGCAACTCCGACAGGCACGGAGCGAACTGGAGAACGTCCTGGAGGCTATCCGCCAGGGGCTGACCACGCCGGCCACCCGGATGCTCCTGCTGGAGCGCGAGCAACGCGTCGGCGAACTGGAGGCGGCGCTGCGGGCCCTACCCTCCCGGTCGTCGCCCCCGGCGGCGCACCCGGCCGTGGCCGAGACCTACCTGCGAGAATTTCGCGAGACTCTGGAAACGGACCCAAAGCGAGCGCACGCCCTCCTGGCGAAGATGATCGATCCAGTGGTGCTCCGCCGCGACGGGTCGCACCTTGTGGCCGAAGTGCAGGGCAACATTCAGGCTCTGATCAATCTCGACGAAGTGCAATGGGGGGACATTGTTGGTGCGGGGAGCCCATTTTTGACGCTGCCACACATCGTCGAGGATGACATAAACGTCGCCTGAGAATATCTGTCCACCATGGTGAACGGGCCCCCCTACGCCGCTCGCCTCTTGGCGAAGACCGCGGACGGCCAGCGTCCGGAGGTACCAATCGGGGGCTCGATTCATATCGTATCTGCAGTCCCGGTTCCGACCGGTAACCGGGGACGGCTGGAGTAGCTTGGGCCTGCTACTTCAATTGCCAGTAATATGGGTACTCGTGGCAGGGACGCGGAACAAATCGTCCGAGTGCTAGTCAACAACATGGGTTCGTCATCGACCAGGAGGAACTCGAGGCGCTGGTCGACCAAGAAGATGGCGTGTTGGGCATTCGAGGAGATAACTGCACGCCCGAAGTGGAGAGAACAATTGATCGCGCAGCACGGAGAGCTCCGGCGCCTGATCCTCTCTATCAAAGGGTGACTGGATGAACGCGCATATCGACATCGACCCTGTCACCATCGAACGTCGCCTGCTGTCGCTGGCTGCATACGGTGCATATGAAGACACGGGGGTTTGGCGACCAGTGTATTCCCCCGCTTGGAGCGCGGCGCAGGGACAAGTGGCGGCAATGTTCCAGGGCGCGGGGCTGAAGGTCAAGCGCGACGTTGTCGGAAATCTCTGGGGACAATTGGAGGGCTCCTCCGGCGGACCGTCAATCGTTTCCGGGTCCCACATTGACTCGCAGTTGCCCGGGGGACGGTACGACGGGGCTCTTGGCATCGTGGCTGCGCTGACAGCAATCGAAGCGCTGAAAGATCGTTATGGTACCCCCAAGCGAACGCTCGAGGCCGTCGCTCTGTGTGAGGAAGAAGGGAGTCGATTCCCCGCGGCCAACTTCTGGGGATCACGTGCGGTAATCGGCCACATTCGTCAAGACGAGCCTCATGCCATCACAGGGTATGATGGAGAATCCATGTCGGAGGCCATGGAGGCCGTCGGGCTCGACCCCGGTAGGGTCATTGAGGCTGCACGCACCGACATCGGCACCTTCCTCGAGCTCCACATCGAACAGGGACCGCTGCTCGAGCAAGCTAATCTTCCCGCGGCTGTGGTCACCGCGATTACCGGGTTACGGCGTTACGTCGTTGACGTCGCTGGGCGGGCGGATCATGCTGGCGCGGTACCGATGGACCTCCGTCGCGATGCGATGGCGGGGGCAGTCGAAATCATCCACGGGGTGCTGGATACGGCGCGAGCGATGGGTCGGCCGGCCGTCACGACGGTCGGCCGGATCGCCGCGTATCCCAACTATCCGGCGATTGTCCCGGAGCGGGTGACGTTTACAGTCGACGCCCGCCATCCCGATTCGAGGGCGCTTGCGCAGCTCTATGAGCGTCATGAAACGCTCTTCCGAGAAGTCGGCAGCGCGCGAGATCTTGCTGTTACTTGGAAGGTTCCCTTGGATCAACCACCTGTCTTGTGTGACCCAGGCCTCGTGGCGACTCTGAAAGATGCTGCGAACGTCGTGGCTGTTCCGATCCTCACCCTTCATAGCGGTGCGGGTCACGACACGCAGGTGATGGCAACACGGCGTCGTGTGGCGATGATCTTCGTCCGAAGTCAGGGAGGACGTAGTCATACCCCGGCAGAGTTGACGACCGCCGAGGACGCGGCTGCAGGGGCTCGAATATTAGCTGCCGCTCTGTATGCGCTCGCCTACTAGTGCCGCTCCAAGTTGATGGATCGAAATCTGTAGAGGGGACACGTGGTGCTCCTCGCATTGCGATCGCGCCAGGTCAGATAACGGCTGATGCGCCGGCGCCGGACGAGATGGGTTGGATCATCAGATCCGTTGAGCACCGCGCGCTTCATCGCCCCCAGGTGGGCCTCGATGAGATTCAGCCAGCTGGCGTAGGTGGGGAGCGGCACGACGGTGATCCGCTGGGTCCGGTAGAACGCGCGCAGCAGCGGATGCCGATGGGTGCTGAGGCTGTCCATGACCACGTACAGGCGCCGACGGTGCGGATAGCAGGTGCGCACCCGACGGAACGCGGCCAAGACATCCCGGGCGGTCTTCCGGCGCCGGCAG
>DASPUZ010000248.1:0-2079 GCA_035622635.1 bacterium
ACGGGGCGCTCCCCGCGGTCGTGGCCGGGCTGACGCGGGCGCCGGTGATCGGCGTGCCGACGAGCGTCGGCTACGGCGCGCACCTCGGCGGGCTCGCCCCGCTCCTCACGATGCTCACCGCGTGCGCTCCGGGCGTCGCGGTCGTGAACGTGGACAATGGGTTCGGCGCAGGATACCTTGCCGCTCGAATCAACGCCGGGGGGACGCCGGCGGCACGCGAGGGAGCGCATGCGGATCGGGTACCTTGATTGTGCGAGCGGGGCGAGCGGCGACATGCTGCTTGGCGCGCTTCTCGGCGCGGGGTGGCCGGAAACGGCGTTCTTGGAGGTGGTTAAAGGCCTTGGCGTGCCGGTTCGAGTGACGACCGCCAGGGCCGAGCGGCGCGGCGTGCCCGGGCTGCGCGTGGAGGTGGCCGAGGACGATCCGCCCCACGCACGCGCCTACCCGCGCCTGGCCGAGATTCTCGCCGGCTGCCGGGTCGCGGAGCCGGTGCGCGCGCGTGCGGGCGCGGTGTTGCGGCGTCTTGCCGAGGTCGAATCCGAAGTGCACGGCGTCCCGATCGAGCGGGTACACTTGCACGAACTGGGCGGTCTGGACACGCTGGTGGATGTCGTGGGCGTGCTCGCGGGAGTGAGCGCCCTCGGGTTGGACCGCATCGTCGCTTCTCCCGTGAACGTCGGGCGCGGCTGGGTACGGATCCAGCACGGTGTCGTGCCCGTGCCGGCTCCCGCCACAGAGGCGTTCCTCGAAGGGATGCCGGTGTATGCGGGCGAGGTCGAGGGGGAGTTGTTGACGCCGACGGGCGCCGCGCTGCTTCGAGAGATCGTGGCCGAATGGGGCGCGCTTCCCTTGATGCGCCTCGAGCGGATCGGGACCGGTGCCGGCCGCGCGGATCCCGACCGTGCGAACGTGCTGCGGTTGTTCGTTGGCGAGGCGATGGAGGCGGCTGCCGGCGGGCGCATTCTGGGGGCGGATCCCTTCGACGACGCCGCTCGAACCGAGCAGCTCGTGATGCTGGAAACGTCCATCGACGACATGAGCCCGCAACTGTACCCTTACGTGACCGCGCGGTTGTTCGAGGCCGGAGCACTCGATGTGGCCACTGTGCCGGCGGTGATGAAGAAAGGCCGGCCCGGTCACTTGGTGCGTGTCCTCGCCGCGCCGGAGCGGGTGCGTGCGCTTGCCGGAATCTTGCTCGCGGAGACGACGACCCTCGGGGTCCGGGCGCACACGGTCGCTCGCCTTGCGGTGAGCCGCCGGAGTGTGGACGTCGAGACCGAGTACGGGCTGGTTCCGGTGAAGATCGCCACTGACGACGCCGGCGTCCTGAACGTCGCGCCCGAGTTCGAGGCGTGCCGTGTCCTCGCGGAGCGACACGGCGTACCGCTCAAGCACGTCGTCGCCTCGGCGCAGCGTGCGGCAGCGCCTCTGATCGCGCCGGCTCCGCGGTAGCCGCGAAGGCGGGAGGCCGGGGAACGCGGTTGTTCTCGACACCGGGAGCAGCGCGGCGGGGAGGCGGACGATGATTGCGACGCTCACCTTCGGGCGGACCGAACACGAGAGCACGCGTGCGATCTTCGGCGCGGCGGCGCTGGCCCGCGTCACGCAGGATGAAGCCGACGAGACGCTCCGTCTGCTGCTGCGTTACGGCGTCAATCACATCGACGTCGCGGCCAGCTACGGCGACGCAGAGCTGCGGCTTGCGCCCTGGTTGAAGACCCACCGCGGTCGCTTCTTCCTCGCCACGAAGACGGGAGGGCGGACGTACGATGCGGCCAAGCGCCAGATCCACCTCTCGCTCGAGCGTCTGGGCGTGGAGCGGATCGATCTCATCCAGCTCCACAGTCTTGCCGATCCCGTCGAGTGGGACGCGGCGCTCAGTCCTCGCGGGGGCCTCGACGCTTGCGTCGAGGCGCGGGAGCAGGGGTTGGTGCGCTACATCGGCGTCACCGGACACGGCACGCAGATCGCGGCGACCCACCTGCGCAGTCTCGAGCGGTTCGATTTCGACTCGGTGTTGCTGCCGTACAGCTACATTCTGATGCAGGATCCTCACTACGCGGCGATGTTCGAGCGCGT
>DASPUZ010000249.1:0-59634 GCA_035622635.1 bacterium
CAGCTCCCCGAGGCGGGCTTTGAGATGCTGTTCCAGGGCGGTCTTGTGCGGCAGCAGGCGGTCGAGCGCGCGATATAATCGATCCTCATTGACCTTGACCGCCGGCACACCCAACAGATCCGGCAACGCGCTGTTGTCATAGTGTTGATTCTCTCCGAAAAGGGACCCACTTTCTCGCTGAAGAGGGACCCACCCCCGAGGGGTGTTGCGTCCTACGATTCGAGCGATTTCCCGGGTCTCCTGGCGGTCCTCTGAGTCTGGGCACCTCCTTCACACCCCTGGCCAATAGAGCGATTTCGCCGGGGCAGGTGGCGTCTACGTCTCCCGCGGTTTCGGTGGACGCTTGTCCTTGGTCCGAAAGCTAGGGCCGTTGATGGCGACGACATGGCAGTGATGGAGCAGTCGATCCAGCACCGCACCCGCGATCACTTCGTCGTCCCCGAAGACGGTGCCCCATTCCTCGAAGGGCTTATTGGTTGTCAGGATAATGGACCCGTGCTCATAGAGCCGGCTGATGAGTTGAAAGAAGAGATTCGCGCGCCGCGGATCCATGGGCAGATAGCCGAGCTCATCGAGGATCAAGAGGTCCAGGCCCCCGAGCGTCGCCAAGCGTGCGCCCAAGGTATGATCGACGGTCGCGGCAACGAGTTCGTCGAGGAGGTCCGCGACGGAGCGGAACAGCACCCGCTTGTGCGCCCCGCAGGCACGGATGCCTAGCGCCAAGGACAGGTGCGTTTTCCCCGTCCCCGGTGGCCCGACCAGGCACACGTTCTCGGCACGCGCGAGGAACCCGAGCTCGGCGAGTTCGCGGATGAGGGGGGCGGGGATGGACGGTTGAAACTCAAACTGAAACCCCTCCAAGGTCTTGATCGTCGGGAAGCGGGCGCGGATGATGCGGGCGTTCACTGAGCGATCGGCCTTGCGCGCCAACTCCTCGTCGATCAGGTGATCCAGGAAGCCGACATAGCTCTGCTTGGTCTTCGCGGCTTTCTGCGCTTCCCGCTCGAACAGATCGGCGATAGCGTGGAGTCCAAGCCGCTTGAGATTTCCCCGCAAGCGCTCGACGTCGGTGCTCATGGCCGCGCCTCCTCACCCGTCGCCGTCAAGAGCGTTTGGTAGGCGCGCAGGTCGCGCTTCACCGCCACGCGCGGCACCGGCACCCGTGTCGTCCGTAGTGTCGTCGGAGTGGTCGCCGGAAGCGCGTCATGCTGCAAGACGCCCCGGACGAATTGGAGCGAGTAGGTGTTGTACGTGCCGGCGCTGCGGAAGGCGGCGCGCATCGTCTCCGGCGCATAGTGCTGCGCGAGGTCGAGGATGCCGCGGAGGTGGCGCGCGGGTCCCAGTTTCTGCTGGGCGAGCAGCCCGTCAAGGAACGCCTGCTGGTCGGGGAACCGGTGCTGGAAGGCCTCCACGAGCACCACGCGGGTGTGCGGCGTATCCTTGCGTAACCCCTCATAGTGCGCCGGGTCGATGATCGTCGCCCCTTTGGTCTCGCTGAGCGGATGCCGCGCGATCACCTCTCCCGTGGGCGAGAGCACCTCCAGTCGCGCGCCTTGTGACACGCGCACCCACACCCGCTTGCCGGCGTAGACGCACCGCACACTGTACCGCGACCCTTCGTACGGAATCAAACAATCCCAGCTGACCTTGCGCGTCAGCGCATGGATCCCGATGTAGCGCGTGGCCGGCAATGACGTGAGACACGGTACCTCTTCCGCGAAGCGCTCGATCGGCGGCTGATGCGTGGTAAGATGCTCGCGCACATCCAGGACCTCGGTGGTGAAGCGCCAGAGATCGCGCCCGAACGCCTCGAAGCCGGTCCAGCTGTTGCCCTTGATGAAGTGATTCTCAAGATAGTAAAACGGCTTCTCGACTTTGCCCTTCGTCCTGGCCCGTCGGACCCGGCAGGCGCGGGGTGCGATCCGATAGTAGCCACACAGCTCCAGAAACGTCGGATTCCAGGCGAAGGCCGCCGGGCGCGCATTCAGGACGAACGCGCGCGGGTTATCGACCAGGACCTGTTTCGGCACCCCCGCGAAGTGCCAGAACGCTTCCTCCAGCGCTTCATAGATGGACGCCGCCGTCTCGTCGCGACTCGCCCAGTTGAACTGGCGACGGCTATAGCCCAAGATGGTGTTGTACACGACGACACGCGTGCGGGCGCCCCCGAGCAAGATCGTGTACGGCGACCAGTCGAATTGACATTGTTCCCCCGGAGCCGTTTCGAACCGCTCCGTGACGCGCGGATCGGGCTGCATCGGCCGCAGGCGCGCCCACGTCCGATAGAACGCGGCGGCTGAGCCCTCGTACCCCCGTGCCCGGATCTCGTTGAGAATGCGACTGCCGATCAGATGCTCGTCCATGGTCATCTGTTGGATGAGCGGGAGGAACGGCACCAACTGAGCATTCTCGGTGGGCTTGCGCCGATAGCGGGGCGGTTCGGGACTCCGTAACGCTCGACGCACCGCCTTGCGGGAGAGATGGAGTTCGCGGCAGATGCGGCGGATCGATTTGCCTTGAGCGTGTAGGTGACGAACGGTGGTCCACGCTTCCAATGAGATCATCTCCTCCCCCCTCACTCCGCCATTGGAGTAGGGGGTTGATCTCTCGGAAGGGTGGGTCCCTTTTGGGAGAGAACCCCGGGTCCCTTTTCATGGAGAAACTACACCAAATTGCCCGCGACGGTGCGTCAAATACGGGTGCGCGCGGACGCGGGGTTCTTCGACTACAAAGTGGTCCGAGTGATCGAGGCGCTATCGAGGAAAGGTTGTCATCGTCGCCCGGCTGACGGGCCCCCTCAAAGCCCGAATCCCTGGATTGTCGTTTACGGCGGTCCGGCGAGGTCTCGCGGCCGAATTTCCAATGCCGTTAGTCGAGGTACGGCGACGCTGGTTCAACGCGCTCAGTCAGCGGTTCGGGCCCGACCATGAGACATCGCGAGAAGAAGTGACCTGCCGCACTGACAGAAGAATTTGGGGTAACAACGACGTCTTGCGAACTCGCCTTACCGAGTTGCGGCTGATTCCTCGATAGGTGGCGACAGGGATGTGCTCAACCAGACCGATTCTGCCCGGTAGACGATGCTCGCCCCCCCGGTGATCTAGGCCTGCCTCCAATTTTCGCGCCACATCCGGCCGTCCCTGGGCGTCTTTCGGTGTCCTCGTGTGGGATCAGTAGGCGTTCGCTACATCCGGCGCAAGATCAAACGGGAAGCCTTGTAGCGCAAGGTTCTCAGCGGTTTTCAGTTGGCGCGCCCGGAGGGATTCGAACCCCCGACCCGCTGCTTAGAAGGCAGCCGCTCTCTCCCCTGAGCTACGGGCGCGCGAACCCGTCGTAAATTGCGCCTCCCAGAGGATCGTGCCCGCACCCCTCGGCGTGAGAGCAGCGGTACACCCTGGGGGTAGAACCATGGAAACTGTACCACAGCCCCTCCCTTTCTCCAAGGCCTGGGAGGCGTTTGAAATAGCCGCGCCAAGGTCGAGGGACGGTCGCCCGGACGTTCCGCAGCTACCGCTACGTCCTACGGGCCTTCCAGCGGCGGTTCGGAGACAGGGGCCTCGATGAGGTCGACGCACGGCTCATTAGAATCCACTTTGCCAAGCTCCAAGAGCGGCTCTGCCCGGGCTCCGTGCACCATCACTTCCGCGGGCTGCATACGTTCTTCACGTTCCTACATCGGGAAGGATTACTCGCCCAGAATCCGATTGCCCCATACGAGCGCCCAAGCTGGTCGAGCAGTTTCCCGAAGTCTTCTCGGAGACAGAGATCCACCGGCTTGTAGTCGGGCGTGACCTGTGGCACTGACTGGATGAAACACGGGGTCGCGTCATAGGCTTTATGGACTCGGCCACACGGAGAGCCGTGGCGTGCCCAGAGCGGCCGTAAATTGGTCTCCAGAAATTGGACATTCGCTGACCGCCGTTCTCTTCGTTTCTTATCTTTGCGTCGCCATACCCCTCCCAATCGTGCCGGTCTACGTAACCGAGCGGCTTGGGCTCAGCAATGTCTCGGCCGGGCTCGGCGTAGGCATCGCCTTTCTCGCCACATCGTCACCCCGGGGGCACGCCGCCCGCTTGTCCGACCGTCGCGGTGCCAAAGTCGCGGTGGGGCGCGGGCTGGCCTTTTAGGCTGCTGGGGCGCTGATCTCATTGGCCGCAGGCCTGCCGTTCCACGTGCCATTGATGGCCTTCCTGGTCCTCCTCGCAGGCCGACTGCTTCTCGGGCTGGGCGAAAGCTTGGTCAGAGTCGGCGTGATGCGGGTCTCCTGATCGCACTCTGCCTTCGCCGAGTGCAGACAGCCGCAGCCTCTCGCTCCCGAACATGGTCGGCGACCGTTGGGCCAGGAACTATGCCACACGCTTCAACAATTCCGTGGAAATGACGGCGCTGAGCGGTGGAGGACCGCGTTCCGGGGCCATCGTCCTGTCTCGGCCTGCGACGATCCCAGCGCGCTGCTCTCCATCGCCAAGACGATCGACCTGCAACCGAAAGCGTGAGCTATTCTTGGGTTGTTTCCGAAGAAGATGGACACCAAAGAGTCACCAGACGCCCGCGCGATTCTCCGCTCGAGGCTCGCGATGAGTTTAGGACGTCGTTCCTTGATCCCGGCGATCGCGCCGCGCACCTCGGCGGCAAGCGCCTTGAACTGCCTGGCGGTCAGGCCGAAGCGCACGAGGAAGGCGCGTTTGAGCGGCGCGAGGGGCGCGCCGGCGCAGAGCCGAGCAAGCAGCGTCCGCTTGGCGCGCCCATACAGCTCGGCGCACGCGCAGAGCAGGGCATCCCGGCCAGGCTCCCTCAGGACTCTGGTCTCGTAGATCCGTTGGAGCATGCGCGCAGGCCAGTCCGAAATCCCGTGTGTCAAGTCTAGGGAGGCTCATTACTCGGTGTGGGCGTGCAGGTGAACAACTCGCCCGGTCGGCGTAGGACGGCGCCAACCGCGCACGCGACTCCTTCAGATCCTCGACGACGTCCCGTGCTAGGCCCCAGCGTATCGCCCGTCGGCGGAGGCGCCACCCAAGCTTGCTTTTCGAAACCGAGCCCGTGGCCCGGACGCGAGCTGCTTGCCATGGAGCGCAACATGCTCGGACTGTACATCATCGATCACCCGGTTCGGGAATGGACCGCAGCGCTCGTGGCCGCCGAGGCGATCCCGATCGGCGAGCTCGGGGGCCTTGAAGATCGGGCCAAGGTACTGATCGGCGGGCTCGTCACGGCTGTTGGCAGGAAGCTTACACGAGCAGGTGCGCCGATGGCATTCACCACGGTCGAGGACCTATCAGGGGCCGTCGAGGCGATCGTGTTCCCGAAAGCCTTCTTCAAGGAGAAATTGCTGCGCCTCGATGAAATGCCGCTATTCCGGGGAAGACTCGACGTCAAGGACCAAGGCATCAGCGTCCTGTGCGACCAAGTCCAGGCCCTCCCGCGCCACTCAGCGCCAACGTCTGAACCTGCGAACCACGTTCCCGAATCCGCCGAATCCCGCCCGAGGGCCGCTCAACCCGGCCACCAGCTAGCCGGGGAACCGCCTTCGGGCGGGAACGGTACAATCTTGCACGTGGGCGTCAGAACCTCCGCGGAACTCGAGGTCGTGCAGCGAACCGTGATCGGTTCGCCTGATGCCCGACAAGTGGTGGTACACCTTGGAGACGATCATGATCGGACCGTTGGTCGCGGTATTGCAGGCTGCATTGTGCCGGTACAATCGTACATGGCTTGGCCGGCCCGTATCGAGGAGCCGTTGCCTGCCGTGTTGGTCATCCAGGAAGTGTGGGGCGTCGACGGCCACATCCAGGGCTTGGTCCGTCGGTTTGCCACGGCGGGATATGCTGCGCTGGCGCCGGACCTGTACTCACACGGCGGCAAGCCGTCAGCGTTTGCTCCGGGGCGTATTGAGGCCGTCGAGACCTTCCTCGACTCGGCGCCGCCGCCCTACGCTCCTGCTAGACCTTCCGGACCCAGTCGGCGATGTTCCACGTCTCGTCGTCAAACGGACTCAGGTTCGGTCCCACGTCCAGGCTATTCGCACAGGCAGACACGATCTTCCGGTCGATCAGTGGGATCGACGCGGCCTGATCGACGACACGGTCGTTCATCTTGATCCACAGCTCGGCGCTCTTCTTCGGATCGAGCTCGGCCTGCGCCTGGTCGTACCAAGTGTTGTACTGCTTGTCCACCCACCGCGTGATGTTGAGGCCTGACCAGTTGTTCTCCTTCTGCGCAACGTCCTTGGCGGGCTCCCCGCTGTAGAACCGGCCCATGTACTGCGACGGGAACGGTGAGTTGAACGTCGAGGTCAGCATCTCCACGTCGTTGTAGAAGTGCGTGACGGTGTCGTCGTTGCCGGGTGAGCTGCTGAAATACACACTGGCGTTGACCGCCTTGAGCGTCGTCGCCACCCCGAGCTGCGCCCAGCCCTGCTTGATGATCTCCTGTTCTTTCTGCCGCAGCGTGTTCACGGTCGTCGCAAACGTCATCTCGAGCTTGACGCCGCCCTTCGCCCGGATGCCATCCGGGCCCCGGCGATACCCGGCTTCGTCGAGCAGCTGGTTGGCCTTGGCGACGTCGAACACGATCTTCGTGTTCCTGGACGAGAGGCTCGTCGGGATCGTCAGGACGTTTGCGGTGGCGTCACCCTCGAGACCGTACAGTTGCTTCGCGATCGTCTGCCCGTCTACAGCGAGCGCCAGTGCTTGGCGCACCTTCACGTCCGACAGGAACGGGTGCGGCGCCTTCATCGAGGACCGCTCGCCATCGACCGTCTTGTTCGGATCGGTCATGTTGCAGTAGATCTGCTCGACCCCGCCGCCCGCGCTGGCGAGCAGCTGGCCCTTGCCCTCCGCCATCATGTGCTGCAGCAAGGGCCACTCCACCTGCAGATTCCACGCGTAGTCGTACTCGCCGGTCTCGAACACCGCGCGCGCCGCGGACGGTGCGTCCCCACCGCCCTTGAGCTGCACCTCGCTGAACGCCGGCTTGTTGGGATCCCGGTAGTATGGGTTGACCTTGTATACGACGAGGTCTCCCGGCCGGAAGCTGTCGACCATGTACGGCCCCGTGCCGAAGGACTTCAGATTAAACGGCGCGTTGCGCGCGTTGGCGCCGACGTACGCGTCGAGCACGTGGCGGGGAAGGATCATGCCCAGGGTCCCCACAAATGGCAGATACCAGGCGGGCGTGGGCGCCTTGAACGTGATCTTCACGGTGTAGGGATCCACGGGCTCCACCTTCGCGACGTTCGCGTAGCTACCGTAGGTGGTCGCCCCTGTCTGCTTGTTCGCGACGAACTGGAAGGTGAAGACGACGTCGTCCGCCGTGAATGGACGCCCGTCCGCCCACTTGACGCCCCGCTTCAGTCTGTACACGACCGACCGCCCGTCGACCGCGACCTGTCCGTTCGCCCGCGACGGCACGTTCACCGCCAGCACCGGCGTGAAGTTGCCGGCAGTATCCGCCGACATGAGCGCTTCGCAGCAGAGGTGCGAGGCGTGGAAATCCTTATCGCCCTGGGACAGATGCGGGTTCAGGATCACCGGCGCCTGCCAATACAGCAGCTTCAGCACGCCGCTCGCGCCTCGTCCGGCAGCCGCGGCCCGCGCGGATTGCGGGACCGCCGCAGCGAGCACCGAACTCATTCCCGTCGCCGACACCCCGAGCGCCATGAGCCGGCTGATCGCCTCGCGGCGGCTTAACCGGCCGCTTCGGAGGTCGCGGACCAGCCTACGTACCGCCCTCTCCTCCATGCCTGTCACCCCTCTTTGCGCCCGTTTCACGCTCCCGGGCGTTCCCATCCAAGAAGCAGATCCTCACCCATCCTTTCGTGTACGGCGCGTCAGTGAAGTCTCCCTCCTCTACCGCGTTGAATTCCGGTCTGGTCTTGTGGGCACCGCATGAGTGCGAGGAGACGAAGATCAAGGGCGGCGGGCAGCGGATGTTCAACAATACTCCCGCGCGCGACCCCGGCTTGTCGGCATGCGTCCCCGCTCATCGTCCGCGTCTGCCGCATGGGCAGAAACCCGGGCCTTGCGCCGTCACGCAAGAATGACGAGGGGGGCGACATCGCGTCGCATTAGCCCCCTCGCTTTGTGCGGTGACCGGCACAGCGCCTCCCGGACGCGCTACCCGGGCTTGCCGATGTGCTCGAAAAACCGAATCACGGCCTGGATGCCACGATGGAAGTGCTCCAGGTCCAGCTTCTCGTTCGGGCTGTGGGCGTTGGCGTCCGGCACCGCCCAGCCGGTGATCACGGTGGGGAGCCCGAGCCGTTCGACGAAGTCGGCGACGATGGGGACGGATCCACCCGACCGGGTGAACACAGCCTCTCGACCAAACGCCTCGCTGAGCGCCCGCTGCGCCGCGACCACGGCAGGCAGCGTCGAGGAGACCGCGACCGGGGTCGCACGTTGCCGGAGGCGGATCTCCACCCGGGTCCCGCGTGGGACGAGCGCCCGCACGTGCGCCTCGAACAAGCGCTCAATCTCCGCGACCTGCTGCTTGGGCACGAGGCGCATGCTGACCTTCGCCGTCGCGCGCGCGGGGATCACGGTCTTTGACCCGGCCCCGATGAACCCGCCGGGCATTCCATGAACGTCGAGCGTGGGGCGCACCCACATCCGTTCCAGCAGGCTGTACCCTGGCTCACCGATCAGTGCGGCGGCCCCGATCTTGTCGTGGAGAAGCGCCGCTTCGTCGAAGGGCAGCCGGTCCCACCCGGCCTTCTCAGACGGATCAGGTGGAATGACGCGGTCGTAGAACCCGGGGATGCGGATGTGCCCCTCCGCGTCTTTGAGCCCCGTGATGATCTCGGCCAGCGCGATAAACGGGTTGGGCGACACGCCGCCGTAGATCCCCGAATGGAGGTCTCGCGCGGCGCCGATGGCCTCGATCTCGCCGCCGACGATCCCCCGCAGCCCGAGCGAGATGGCCGGGAGTCCGGGGGCGAACACGCTCTCATCCAGAACCAGCGCGGCGTCGGCGCGCAGCCGATCGCCGTGAGTCCGAACGTAGGCCTCGATCCCCTCGCCGCCCGATTCTTCCCCCCCCTCGATGATCAGCTTCACGTTGACCGGCAAGGGAGTCTTTGTCTCAAGATACGCCCTCACCGCCGCGGCGAGCGTAAACATCTGGCCCTTGTCGTCAGACGCGCCACGGGCGTAGAGGGCGCCGTTCCGCACGGCCGGCTCGAACGGCGGCGTCTCCCATAGCTCGAGCGGGTCCACCGGTTGCACGTCGTAGTGGCCGTATCCGAGCACCGTGGGTCGCCCCGGCCTATCCAGCCGTTCGGCGTACACCAGGGGATGGCGCTCGGTCGGGATCACGTCCACGGTCATACCGATGCTCGTAAGATGATGCGCGACCCAGTCGGCCGCGCGCGTCATGTCGTCCCGATGGGCCGGCAAGGTGCTGACGCTCGGGATCCGGATCAGATCGCACAGTTCCTGCTCGAACTGCGCCCGATGCGCGTTGGCAAACTCAGATGGCGTAGGCATCACACACCTCCCGGGGACACGCTCGGCGGGTGCGTGCGGGGCGTCGTTCCTTCGGCACGGAACGCGCCCGCAAGCGCACTCACAACGACGAGCACCACGGCATTGACGATAAGCGCGGCGATGCCCGTGTTCACGCCCTCGACGATCGCCATCTTCGCGGCGGCCAGGACGGCCAGCGTGATCATCCCAGCCAGCACCCCGGCACCGACGCCGGCGTCGCTTGGCCGGGCGCGCCGCGTGAACGAGAGCACCGCCCCGGGGAAGAATTGCGTCATCCCGTTATAGCCCTGCATCCCGATACCCTCGGACCTGCCGCGGCGCTACCGCCCGCCGTACAGCGCCGCGGCATTGTCCCACGAGATCTCTCTAGCGACATCCGGCGGGAGCTGGCCCGCGATGCGGCGGTACTTCTGGATGATGCCGGGATACACATCCCATCCCACACGAGCGGTAGCATAGTCGTCCGACCCGTACATGAGATGGTCGCGGTGTTTGAGCAACAGCGCACGCCAGTCGGACCGCAACACCCCGCACGCGTCGGACATCGGCGGGCCGAGCTTCGCCTGTTTCGCCGGATCGACAAACTGGTACCGCCCGTCCACGAGGCGCGAGATGATTCCCCAGACGTTGGTGTGCGCGGACAAAACGGTGTCCGCCTGTTCCGGCGAGCCGTAAGCGAGGCTCGGCAGCACGAATTGTTGCTGCGGCCACGTTGCGTACAGCCGGTCGAAGTGCGGCCAGTCGCGGTCCCAGGCCCAGCTCTCCCAATGCGTCAGGAGCGGTACATGACGGCCCTTGATCCCGTCGAGCAGCTGAACCGTCCCGTGGGCGAGCGGGTCGACGTAGACTTCTCCGTTCCTGGTCGGTGGGTGGTCTGGCTTGTCACCGTGCGTGTAGAGGATCTCGCCGATAAACCTGTACGTGCGGTCGGCGATGCCAGCCAGCGTGGTGGAGACGTACTCCGCCGGGAGGTCGCCGCCGAGAATGAACCCGATCTTTGGTGTGCCCGCCACAATCAGGTCCGGGTGTTCCCGCTGCGCTGCCAGCACCGCCGCGACGGCCGCGTCGCCGCCCTGCCGGGTGTTCGCGAACAACGCGATGCGCGTGACGCCCGTGCCCGCGATGTTTTCGATCAGGCCCTGGAGGTTCGAGTCCCACGCCTGCACGCTGGCGTCGAAGATCGGGCCGTCGTAGGGCGCCGGGAGTGGCGGGCATCCTGCGGAAGCACCAGCAGGGCCGCCGCGCGGCAGCGCCACGAACAACGCCGCAAGCGTCAACCCCGCCAGCCAGCGTGCCAACTACTCCCCCCAGAGGGCCATCCAACGGGCACGTAGCACGATGCGAACCCGCCGGCGCCCTGTCCGCTCTCAGCCGGAATCTCGACCTATGACTGAAGCCAGGCCGAAATGATCGTTCGCCACCGGCTCTTCAGCCCCTCCGTTGTGGATCGCCTGAAGGTCGAGATGGTCAGAGTTGGGGCGGCTGAAGGCGCTGAAACAGATTCGAGGGCGGTGGCAGGAGGAGCCGAGCGCGGAGATAGTCGGCGAGGTGCTTGCCCGTGATCCTGACGCAACCATGCAGTGACGCCCGACCGGGAGATTCGCAGGCAACCGCTCTATCCGTCTGAGCTACGGGCGTCTACAGTACTGGCCGATTGATCTACCGAGTTCCCGAAGGCATGGTAAACAGGCCGTCTCCGACCGTCTGCCTTTTTCCCTTCTTACCATCGACGCAAAAGACAGGATCAGCGAACGGCACCGCGCGGGCCTTCTGACAACATCGGAGGAGCGCGCGTACCTCGGTACATTATTGCACGAGTACAGTGTTCAACCACCAAACGCTCGTGGGGAAAATCCCAACATTGCTGGTACTCGCCGGATTTCAAATCCAGAACGTTGAGTCGTCGGGTATGTCTCGCTTGACGATGAAGTCACCTCTCGCGATCTTGCGCTTGGGGAGAAGCGCCCAGACATGATGTGCGTGCCGCGGAGTCGAGTGCACGTATGCGAGCGGCGCAAGCGGCCGTGGTTGATCGTCTCGTGGTTAACTGGCGGTGAGGGCGTGGATTCTACGGGTACCGCCCCATCCGAATGTGCTTGATGTGGCTCGCCGCGGGAATTCCGGCTCTCCGACACTTACGCCGTCGTGTGAAAGATACACCCACCGTTTGGTGCCGACTATCCGCATTCGACTGGCCACATACCATTCGTGCAGAAGCCGGCCAATGTCACCGTCGCTTGTCTTATCCAAGAAGTCGGTACTCACCACGAGTTGCAACTTGAGCGTAGGCACGCTGACCTCGAACACCCAAGCCCGCCGTGCCGTCCACTCAAATTCGCGAATGACGCCTTCCGGGAACCAACCCGCGAGGTAGTTTTCTACCGCGTGACACGCCGGATGCAGTGCCATCAGGCGGGACCGCCGCCGGAAACGATCCGTGCCATCAGCGCGGCATCGTCCGCAGTGTGTTCAGCCATTGCGCATACCAGTTGGTGAGGAAGCTTATGAGTCGTGCGGGCCAGACGGCGGTAGTGTTCCACGGCAACCGGTGACAGGCCCAGGGCGCGGAGTCGATCCAATGATTCCTCAAACCGCTCACGTCGGGCGACCCCGAGTGGAGTCATGTCCCGCCGCTCGACCTTACCCCCCGACTCTGCAGCCGCCCCGTTGGTGGAGCGGCGATGCCAACGCGTCATGTCCCCGGCTCCTCTCGTCACGAACTTCCCGCCGCGTCGCAAATCGTACAAATATCAGTGTTGTCCGAACATCGGGTGATGACCTGATCAAGGGACATTCGGAGGGCGAACCAAGCTGCGCTAAACTTACGACAAAGTTGTCACTGGCGGCGTTGGATACCCCCTATTCAGGGCCGGAGTAGCCGCGGCGGTTCTTGCTTTGTGTCGAGGTCGTGTGCTTCTCCTTTTCCCCGTGCGGCAGCAGAGCCACAGGGGACCCCACCAGAGATCGTTCCGGTCGAGTTTCCAATCCAGCGAGTCCAGTTCGAGGCTCGGAAGTCCCGGGTCGTTCCGCAGCGAGCCGAGGTGCGCGAAACGGGTCGACCTCGTAGATGAACCGCCGGTTCGGTGTACCGGGTATCATCGACGCACAGGAGCGTGGCGTCCGGCCACCCCGCCGCCTTCCGCCCCTCGCGCCGGGGATCCCCCAAGGATTCGCGTTCGCGCATCGAATCCTTAAAGAGGCCGGTGCGGCCGCCCGGCCTGGTTCGTCAGGAGCCGATCGAACACGGGCGCACCGGGGGCCCTGATGCAGACTCGTTTCTTCAGCCGTAGAAAGGGAGAAGCCATGCGGCGCGCACTCTCGCTCGGACTCGCCGTCGCCCTGGGCGCCGCCCTCACCATACCTGGCGGGGTCGCGGCTGCCCCGCGCCGTCCCGCAGCCGGGGCGTTCTTGCTCGTGACGATGGACAAGCACGTGTGGAGGCCCTACGAGTACGGGTCCGCCTTCTTCTTCAATCGACAGGGTGAGGCGTACACCGCCTCACACGTGGTCGAGGACGTGGTCCGGAGTCCGAACGTGATGCTGGTCGCGGTGGTGAACGGCATGGAGTACGCGGCCCGGGTGGAGTGCTGGAATCCCTCGCGCGCGCGGGCCGGTGTGCTGCATCGTGATGTCGCGATCGTCCGGGTCGGGCCCGAAGTGCCGCTCTTTCCACTCTGGCGCTTTCGCCCAGCGGTACGTCCGCTGCTCGCCGTCCCTCTGCCGATCCGCACCGGTCCGGTGCCGGCCGCGTCGCGCGTGCGTCTGCTCGGATTTGGACGCTCATCCGGGAGGCCGAGTGCCCAGCGTCAGGTGGCCGGTCGTCTTGCGGGTGCGCGCCGCAGTGCCGACGGCGCCGAGATCCTGTCGACCCGCTTTCCCGCGTATGCTGCGCCAGCCGACGGTGATTCCGGCGGGCCCGTGCTCGATCTGGGCGGGAACGTCATTGGGCTCGCCGCGTGGCAGCGCGAGATCGATCCTGACACCGTGGAAATGGACGCGGTTGCGGCGTCCTCGTTCGGGTGTGTGACAGCGCTCCCGGCCAACCGCAATGATCTGAACCCGGTCGACACCCCGGTCACCCTACCCGTTCACTGACGCTGGGGGGGCGCACGGGGAACTCCGCGCGCGTCTCCGCCATGGGTCCCCCCAAGAATTTGCGTTCGCGCATCGAATCCTTAAGTAGGCCGGCGCAGCCGCCCGGCCTTGTTCGTCAGGAGCCGATCAAACACGGACCGCGCCGGAGCGCGGTGTCGAGGTGCATCGTGCCGATGCTGGCAGACAACCCACAACAACCGGAACCGAGCGCGCCGGTGGAACTCGTGCAACCGCTGCCGGGCAATCTCGGAAAGGGGCTCCGGGACAATGTTGAGGAGGACGAGATCGTCGAGGCCGCCGCTCGCACGTCGGCCGGGGAAGCGATCGCCGTGACCGATCGCCGCGTCCTGATCATCAAGGCCGGCTTCGTCACCGGAGCGGGGTTGTTCGGTGCGCGCACGCGATCGATCCCCTATTCTCGAATCGTTGCTGTGGATCTGCGGCTCGGACCGCTGGGCGGTCACCTCAGGATCGACACGACGGGGCTGCCCCGGCCGTCCGACCTGACCTCCTTCAAGCTGAACAACGACGAGAATACCGTCAGCTTCGGTATCCCGCGCAAGCCGTACATGAAACGGGTTGCGGCGATCATCACAAGCAAGGTGCGCGATGCCCACACCGTGACGGTGGAGGCAAGCACCGAGCCGTCCCGGGATCTGGGCGCCCGCCTGACCGAACTTGCACGGATCAGAGACGAGGGGGTGCTGACGGAGGCGGAATTCGAACAGGCCAAGGCACGGCTCCTGCGGGGCGGCTGATCCACAGGCGCATCGCGCATTGGCGGGCGAGGAGCCAGTATTGCGCGCCAAGCGGCGCAGGTTCCCGTTGGGGCCGTCGCGAGCGGGATTCCGGCGCGTGAATCGTCACCCCAACGGTTCGGCGACGTCTCTGACATATCCCAAGCGTGAGTGGAATGAGAAACGGCGCCAGTCTCCGCACCGAACCCCATGGCGCCTCCCGTCGCGCTCCTTCCATCCTCGCGGTTCCGTGGCGGTCCCCGGGACTCGACCTCCCCTGGGTGACGGACCGCGCGACGCCCCGGATCCCGTCTGTCCCGCGTCTAGCGTGCGGTCCATCCCCCGTCGATCGGAAGCGCCGTCCCGGTCACGACGGAGGCGGCGTCAGAGCACAGATAGACCGCCATCGCGCCGATCTCCGGGGGCTCCAGAAGGCGTTTCACGGCCTGGGGCTCGAGCATGACCCTCGCGACGACCTCGGATTCGGGGATCCCGTGTACACGTGCCTGGTCCGCAATCTGGCGCTCGACCAGGGGCGTACGGACATACCCGGGGCAGATGGCGTTCACGGTGATCCCGTGGGCAGCGACCTCCCAGGCAGCCACCTTGGTGAATCCCACAACGCCGTGCTTGGCCGCGACGTACGCCGCCTTGAACGGCGACGCGACGAGACCGTGCGCCGAAGCGACGTTGATCACACGGCCCCATCCCGAGCGGATCATGTGCGGCAGCGCGTATTTCGTGCACAGAAACGTCCCCGTCAGGAGAACGGAGAGCAGATAGTTCCATCGTTCCTCCGGGAAATCGACGATCGGCGAGATATGTTGAAGGCCCGCGTTGTTCACGAGCACGTCCAGGCGTCCGAACGCGGCCATCGTGGTATCGATCATCTGACGCGCGGAGGCCGGATCGGCGACATCCACATGTGTGAACGCCACCCGCCGCCCCTCACGTCGAAGCCTCTCGACTGCGGCGTGGCCCGCCTCTTCATTGAGGTCCGCCATGCACACGCGGGCGCCCTCGGCGGCCAGCGCGGCCGCGATCGCCAGTCCCAGCCCCGAGGCGGCCCCCGTCACAGCAGCCGCCCGGTCATCCAGCATGCCCACCGTCGTCGCTCCTTTCCGGCCCTCTGCGCGCCGTGGCTTCGTGCACAACCTTACCCCGGACGGTTCGACGGGCCCGCGCCAATCTTGCCTCCACTCGATTCTGTGAATTGGGTGCGAATGCTGTGGACGTTAATGAGCCCGTTACCGAGCGTTAACAAATCCTTCGACGTTTCAACAGATGTGCGGAGCCATGGCCGGCGCGGTCGCCCCTCAAGGGCCCGACGGGATCCGCCATGAAATAGGAGCGGGACAAGTCGCCGGTACGACAGGCTGCCGGGGGCCGGGAGCGCATAGGTCCGCCGGCCCGAGGTCCCGTGCCCCCCGCACGTCCAGATCGTCCGAGGAGGAGAGCTCACATGCCCGAGAATCGCTACGCGCTCGCCGGAAACGTCGCCCTCGTAACCGGGGGAAGCCGCGGCATCGGACGGGCGGTCGCGACCCGGCTCGGCCGGGCCGGCGCCAGCGTCGCGGTGAATTATCGTCACGACGCGGATCACGCACGGACCGCCGTCGAGGAGATTGGGGCGTGCGGTTCGTACGCGCTCGCCGTTCAGGCCGACGTGTCCGACGCCAAAGCGGTGGAGCGGATGCTGGACCAGGTCGAAGCGGCCCTCGGCCCGGTCGACATTCTCGTGAACAACGCCGGCGTGCTTCGCCGGACGCCGTTCCTCGAGATCTCCATCGATGAGTGGGAATGGATCATGGGCACAAACCTGCGGGGCTGCTTCCTCGTCGCGCAGGCCACGGCCCGCCGGATGGTGGCTCACGGGATGAAAGGCTGCATCGTCAACGTCTCGTCCTCCAGCGCGCGCGTCGCCACGCCCAGCCTGGCGCACTACGCGGCGAGCAAGGGCGGGATCACGATGCTGACCCGGGCGATGGCATTTGAGCTTGCCGGATACGGCATCAGGGTGAACGAGGTCAACCCCGGCTTGATCGAAACCGATCTCAATCGCGCGGACGTGCGGAACCCTGAATGGCTCGCGAGACGCCTCGGAAGGATACCGCTCCGGCGCACCGGCACTCCCGAGGACGTCGCCGGCGCGGTCCTGTTCCTGGCGTCACATGACGCCGCGCTGATGACCGGCGCCAGTATCGCGATCGACGGCGGCTCGACGGTCACCTGAGGCGGCAGACGACACGGCTTCAGCCCAGCCGGTGCATCCAGAGAAGCGACACCACCAGCGTGCCGATGAACATCGCGGCGATCCCCACCGACGCCAGTCCGCTGACCTCGGTTGGGCGCCGCTCCCAGCCGATGACGCGACCGAGGTGCGTGTAGACTCGGCTCAGGTCGCGGGCCGTGGTCACGCGCTGGTAGGTGCCGCCCGTCACCTGTGCGATCTCCTTGAGCGTCTCCTCGTCCAGGCGGACGAAGATGCTGTGCCCGCCGAGCTCGAGGAAGGTCCCCTCGGGGGCGCCGAGCCCGATCGTGTACACCTTCACCTTGAACTCTTTCGCGACCACCGCAGCCTGCTCGGGAGGCACGCCACGGTTGCTCTGGCCATCGCTCATGAGCACGACGGTCGCGGGTGGCAGGCGGTCGATCTCATCCGGGGTCAGCGCCGGCCCCGGAGGCGGCGCGTACGGGTTGTACGTGTTTGTCACGCCCTCCGACCGGGTGCGCCCCGGGAGGGCGTATACCGCCTCGAGCAGACCATCGCCGATCGCGGTGGCGAACTCGAGGTCGAGGTTGCTGATGGCCTGGATCACGCGGTCATGGTCCGCGGTCGGCGGAGTCACGAGCGTCGCGTAGCTGCTGAACGATACCAACCCGACGTGGGTCCCCACCGGTAGTGCGTGAACGAACGCCACGGCGGCCGTCTTCGCGGCTTCGAGACGGTTGGGATTGACGTCGGTGGCCATCATGCTTCGGCTCACGTCGATGCTCAGCATCACCACCGTCCGGTTGTCGGGCACGGGCACCGGCGCCGTGGGCCGGGCCAGGGTGAAGATGACGCCGCACAGCGTCGCGAGATACAGGATCGCGGGCACGTGCCGGCGCCAGTGTCCTCCGGCGCGCGCCGCCTTTGCGACGAGGTCGAGGCTCGAGTAGATGACCCGTTCGCGCGCGGGCCGCCGGAGCATCCAGACGTACGCCGCCACGAGCACGGGCACGAGGAGGTACAGCCACAGGGCGGCCGGCGCGAGAAAGCTCACGGCAGACGCCCCATCCACAGCATCGAGACGAGCCCTCCGCCCAGCATCAGCATGCCTGCCACACCCGCGACCATCGAGGATACCTCGGTCTTCCGCGTCTCCCACCCGATCGTGCGTCCGAGATCGCGGTACACTTGCTTCAGGTCGTTCGCGGACGGCCCGTAGAAGAACTTCCCGTCGGTAATCGCCGCAATCTGCTGCAGCAGGGCCGGGTCAAAGGGCACGAGCACCATCTGCCCCTGATAGTTGAAGACACCGCCTCCCGGGGTCCCAAGGCCGATGGTGTAGATCTTGACCTTCTGCTGTTTGGCCAGGATAGCCATCTTGAGCGGGTCGTTGCGACTGGAGTTGTCGCCGCCGTCGCTGGCGAGGATGATCGCCGCGGGCGCCAGGTCGCCGGAGGACGCGTCTGACGACGGGGGTGTCGCCGGGAGCTGCGCCTGGCCGAACGGCGACGACGGCTGGGTCGCCGCCGGAACTGTCCGACCTGGAATCGCCTTGAGCGCCGCCGCGATCCCGTCACCGATCGCGGTCGACTCCTGAGGTCTCAGCGCGTCGAGCGCGTCCTTGACCGCCTGGTGATCCGTCGTCGGTGGCACGTTGAGCGTCGCGTACGTGCTGAAGGTCACGAGCCCGACCCTCGGGCCGGACGGAAAGTTATCCAGGAACATCTTGGCGGCGTCCTTCGCCGCGTCTAGCCGCGTCGGCTGCACGTCGGGCGCTTCCATGCTCCCGCTCGTGTCGATCAGAAGCAAGACGACCGCCTTGTCCACCGGCATCGGAACCGCCATGACCGGCCGCGCCGCGGCCACGAGCAGCAACCCCAGCGCCACGAAGTACAACCCCGTGGCGATGTGGCGCCGCAGCATCGGGAGCCGGACCGCCAGTTGAGCGAACAGCGCCGCCTCGGCGAACCGGCCCACCGCACGGCTTCGTACGCGACGCACGCCGAAGACATACCACGCGACGAACGCGGGCAGCAGGAGGAGCCCCCACAGCATTACCGGCCAGGTAAATTCCACCGGCGGCGCCTCCGAAACAGGATGAACTTCAACAGCGGCTCGACGAGCGATACCCCGGTCGACAGGGTGAGCATATCCACGCCCGCCCGCTGCATGATCTGGAGCAAGCGCGCCTCCCGAGCACGCACCAGGTCCCGGTAGGTCTGTCGCACGCGCCGGTCCGACGTGTCGACCCAGAGCTGCTGGTTCGTCTCCGGGTCGTGAAGGTACACTCCCCCGACATCCGGCAGGTCGCGCTCCCGGGGATCCTCCACGCGGACCGCGATCACCTCGTGGCGGCGCTGCATCTCCGTCAGCGCCGTCTCCCACCCTTCCGGCGCGTGAAAGTCCGAGATCAGAAACACCAGGGACCGGCGCTTCACCACGCGGCCGAGCTGCCGCAGCAGCGTGGCGAGGTCCGTCCGCCCGCCGCCGGATGCTTCCGGCACCAGCGACAGATCGCGGATGATCCGGAGCACGTGCAACCGGCCCGCCCGCGGCGGGATGTACGCGTACCCCCGCTGCGCCGGAAATGCAATCGCCCCGACCTTGTCGCCATGCCGCGCCACGATGTACGCGGCCACCCCGGCGAACTCGAGCGCGAGCTGGCGCTTGAACTGGCGGATCGTACCGAACGACATCGAGGGAGACAGATCCACGAGGAGCCAGGCCGTGAGCTCCTTCTCCTCGAGATACTGGCGCACGAACAGCCGGTTCATCCGCGCCGTGACGTTCCAGTCGACGCGCCGCACCTCGTCGCCGGGCTGGTACTCGCGCACCTCGGCAAGGTCCAGGCTGGGTCCGTAGAAGACCCCGCGATAGTCGCCGAACAGAAAGCCGTCGAGCCGGCGAACGACCTTAAACTCGAGGCGCCTCAACACCCGTTCTGGCGTCTCCATAGGGGTCTCCAATGTGGACTTTGGGCGCGGGCACAGCGTCCAGGACGCGCTGCAGCAGATGGTCCGAAGTGATGTCCTGCGCCAGCGCCTCGTACGACAGCAGGATCCTGTGCCGGAGCACTTCCGGCGCGAGATCGCGCACATCCTCCGGCATCACGTACTCGCGGCCGCGCATCAGCGCCAGCGCCTTCGCGCCGATGACGAGGTTGAGGGAGCCGCGCGGGCTCGCCCCGTACTGCACGAATCGCGCGAGGTCGTTGAGCCCATAGTCCTGGGGCCGGCGGGTTGCGTTGACGAGGCTCACGGCGTACTCGTGCAGCTTCGGATCCACGTACACCGCCTCCGCGACTTTCTGCAGTTCGAGCAGATGCGCGCCGGTGATCACGTGATCGACCGACGGCGACCGCTCAGTGACGCGGTCGACCACCGTCATCTCCTCGTGGAACGACGGGTACGAGATGACGACCTTGAACATGAAGCGGTCCACCTGCGCCTCGGGCAGCGGATACGTGCCTTCGCTCTCGATAGGGTTCTGAGTCGCCAGCACGAGGAACGGATCCGGCAGCAGGAACGTCTGCTTGCCGATCGTCACCTGTCGTTCCTGCATCGCCTCGAGCAGCGCGGACTGCACCTTCGCCGGCGCGCGGTTGATCTCGTCCGCGAGCACGAGGTTCGAGAACACAGGACCGAGCTCGACCTCGAACGTGCCGGACTGTTGATTGTAGATGCGCGTACCGACGAGGTCGGCTGGAACCAGGTCAGGCGTGAACTGAATCCGCCGGAACTGGCAGTCCAGCACCTGCGCCGAGGTTTTGATCGCCAGCGTCTTGGCGAGTCCGGGCACGCCCTCGATCAGAATGTGCCCGCGGGACAGCAGCGCGACCAGGATCCGTTCGAGCATCAGATCCTGCCCGACGATGACCTTCTTGATCTCGTACAGCACCTTCCGCATCGTGCTCGCGGCCTGACTGAACGTTTCGAGAGGATACCGCAAGACTCGCATACGAGCCTGGGGGACTTGCTCGATCGACACCACAATCACCTCGTCGGGCGGACATAGCGTCTAGTTATTGCCAAGGCTGCCGCACCCCTGCCGCCGGCACCGCTCTTCATGTCCTTGTTACCTTGGTTACCCCTGACCCCGGGATTTAGACTAGACGGCGGTACTCGGGAGAACGCTCCGGTT
This sequence comes from bacterium, assembly GCA_035622635.1. Lineage (GTDB taxonomy): Bacteria > Sysuimicrobiota > Sysuimicrobiia > Sysuimicrobiales > Segetimicrobiaceae > JAJPIA01. The sequence goes on from DASPUZ010000249.1 coordinate 20,670, forward strand.
CAAGGAATAATGCCCACGTAATAATCTCCACGACATCCGTAACAGTCTCCCGGCGCGTCGCTTCGCTCCCTTCGGGCCGGTTCGGGATCTCCGCCGGGACATCCCCGGGCCGGCAACCGTCCGACCATGCCGACACGGTCCAGCGCCGGATGTTGTACCGCGCGGCGCCACTGCGTCGCCGGCCTCGACGTCACCTGTGTCATCCCGGTAAAATTCAGTGAGGATTCGATCTTCACGACGATTCTCCTCCTCCCCACCACCTATCACATGAGGCGGGAGAGGCCTCGTCCTGACGTATCGGAGACGTATCGAAGTAGTAGAACCACCCTCGTGGCCCGCGGCGTGGACCAAACCGGCGCGGGCCGGAAGCGCGTTGCCCCGGGGCGGTTGCGCCGGGGGACGACGCGAACCAATGCGCCTACTTCGGGGACCTGCCTCGCGGACGCCACAGGCGATTGCGACGGGGAGGACGACGCCGCTGGCCGTGGCGAATTGCTACAGTCGGCCTTGCGGACGCCCCAGGACGATCGCGCCGAGGGACGACGCGAACACGGCAAATGTGAACGAAGGGAGTCTCATGCAGAAAGAGACACGTGCCACGATCAGAAGTCGTCAGCGCAGGGCCCCGGGCCGGACCGGGCCGTACCGACGGACCACGGGGCTGGTGTGGCTGCTGCCGGCGCTTGGGGCGGCACTCGCGCTGGTGGCCGTCACGGCGGCCGTGCACCAGCAGCGGATCGCTTCACGGCCGGCGGTTGTCAGCCAAACGCCGATTCCGGAGGACGTCGCCCGCAACCTCTCCGCCATCCCCGGCGCGACGTGGGATCGCGCGGGAGCGGGCAAGGACGCTCAGTTGACGCTCGTGGGGACGCCGCCCGCGGGCAAGGTCACCGCGGCCGTGCTTTACGTGGGCGCCGAATACTGCCCCTACTGCGCCGCGCTCCGGTGGCCGGTCGTTGCCGCCCTCGAACGGTTCGGCACCTTCACGGGACTGGCGCTTTCCGCGTCGGCGGCCGACGACATCTTTCCGAGTACCCCAACGTTGACGATGCTGCACGCTCAATACCAGAGCCCATACGTCACCGTGCAAAGCGTGGAGCTCCAGGGGAACACCCGGGACGCCTCGGGACAATACCCGACGCTCCAGCGGCTTACGTCAAGCCAGACGGCGCTCTTCAGCCACTACGATCCCTCCGGCAATATCCCGTTCCTCCTCATCGGCAGTACGTATGCCATCACCGGAGCGCCGTTTTCGCCGGCGGTGCTGCAGGGGATGGATTGGCACGCGATCGCGGCGGGGCTTCCGCTCGGCACCGCGCCCGCCGCGCAGACGATCCTCGCCGCCGCGAACCAAATCAGCGCGGCACTGTGCGCCGCCAACGGGGGGATGCCGGCGGCCGTGTGCCAGAGCTCCGGCGTGCGCGACGCCGCGCGCCTGCTGCCCCGGGCCGGGAAGTAGCCGATGACGCTCCACGCGTGGGACCGCGTGCGGCTCGCGGCCAGCCTGATCGGCCTCGGCATCGCGGTGTATCTCGCCGTCCAGCATTACGTCGCGGCGGTGCCCTTGATCTGCTCGACGTCGGGCACCATCAACTGTGAGCGCGTCTTGAGCAGCCCCGCCGCATCGTGGGCCGGTATTCCGGTGGCGGTGTGGGGCATGGGCTGGTTCTCGGTGGCCGTGATCCTGGCAATCTGCTCACTGTTGCGGCCGGGATCGCCGGAGCCGCCGTGGCTGCGTTGGGTGGGCGTCGCCTGGGCGGTGAGCGGTACCGCCGCGGTCGTGTGGCTCCTCTACAACGAACTGATCGTGATCGGTTCCATCTGCGCCTGGTGTACCGTTGTGCAATTGCTGATCGTCGGGCTCTTTGTGATCCAAGTCCTCACGGACGGGGTTCGGGCGTCCGGCTAGCGACCCTGACCGTCCGGCCGTGGGCCCCGCGAGGGACGGTACGTCGCCGGCCAACGCGGATCCGTGCGACCCCTGGCACACTCCTCAGAACCCGCACGAACCGAGATCGCGGATCGTATCCGGGCCCGCCGGCCGAGAGTCTTCCCCGGCCCGCGCCCAGATAAGGCAAGCTCACGTCCCTGCGTTGCGCACTTCGATGCGGACGATATTGTTCACGTATCGACCGCCTCGTTTGTCCCCGGGAACGACAAGGCGGGCCATGCCTTCTTGGGCTCCCAATGAAGCGCCATCCCGCTGATAGGCGATAAGGATCGGCCGATTTCCGTAGTCCGGCAGCATCTCTGCCAGAGCGATCACTGCCTGGTATCCGTCGCTTCCCGTCACCACCACGTACTTTCTGAGAAGATCGTTCCTGCGACGCGGATCGGTCTGCACCCCGGCAGCGTTCAGGAGCGTCCACAGCAACACGCCGGTGTACGCCATTTGCGCGGACGTGGTGCCGGCCAGAAACGTCACCCGCATCGTCGAGGCAGGATACCGTTGCAAATCCGCGAGGGTCAGGTGCGCTGGGTGATTCACCACGCCCGCGAGGTCAAATCCGGGAGCGTAGCCTCCCGATTGAGCAAGCGCAGATCGCAGGTTGCCCGTCCCGACGGCCAAAACTCCCAGGACGGCGCAAATGACCGCGAACCCACGGTGTCTCCTCGAGGAGGAACGGCGCCGTGCGGCGATGCTCACAAGCATCGCTCAGGGACGTGCAACCATGACTTCGGTCGCCTTGATGACCGCGATCGCCTCATCTCCGACCTGAAGCTTGAGCCGCTGGACGGACTCCCTCGTGATCACAGCGACGAGCTCCTGGTCCCCCACCGTCATTCGCACTTCCGCCATGATGTTGCCGAGCGATACGCCTGTAACCTTGGCGCGCAACTGGTTGCGTGCACTGAGTTGCATCGTGTGTGTCCCTCCTCCGCGTCGTCTTGCAAGAGTCTCCGCCACCCGCGTCCGGAGCGTTCGTGCGCCGGGCCGAGGGTCACCCTTGTTTTGCCCCGTTTCGACGTCGAGATCCTCTTCGAGGTGCGAAAACACCTATCTTGCAACCGCAATCGCCGACCGCGCAACCCGCCGCACCGGATGGCGGTGTGCGCGCTGCCGGAGAGCCGCTAAGCTTAAGCTAACGCTGAGTCCCGGGCCGGATGCCGCCCTGGCGTTGCTGTCACGACCTCATTTCACGACGCTGCGCAGGGCGCTCGGAACGGATCCCGCGTCGCCCGCGACCTTGGGCTGGAGCAGGGTGAACCCAGTATCCTTGAGGATACGCGTTCCATCTGTGCCCAGTAAGAATCGCACGAACGCGACGGCGCCGTCCATGTTGGGCGCGTGTTGCACGACGGTTACCGTGTACTCCGCGTTCAACGTGATCGCGGCCGGCGGAGTGATGTACGGAATGTGCGCCGACACCGCTTCGATCGAGTAGAAGAAGCCCGCGTCCAGCTGGCCGGCCTCCAGCCGGCCGACGAGAGTCTCCTCGGGGAACACCTGGGCCGGATTCTCGTCGGGGCCAAGTATGTCAGCCGCGAGTGTTGGACGCTGGTAGTACTGGGCCGCCTTCTGCATGAACTGGATCGTCAGGGCGCCCTTCGGGTCGAGTTTGGGGTCGGTCCGTCCGAGACGGAATCCCGGACGCACCATCACCCCGTACCAGGCGCTCGATTTCAAGTCCGCCGCAAACCGGCTCTGGGGATTGTACCCGATCACGAGCAGCGAAGTCGCGAAGCTCGTGTACCAGCGGACCCAGTCTCCATTCTGCGGGCCCATCAGCTGGGCGTTGACCGACGGCACGGCGCTGATGAATACATCTGCCTGCCGGAGTTTGTCCTTGATCTGATTGGCGAGCGCGACTGATCCCGCCGCGAAGCCCCGGAACTGCGCGCCGGTTGCCTGGTTGAACGCCGGGCCGATGCGATTCTCCATGACGTTGACGAGCGATCCGGCATACAGGACCGATACCGGCCCGATGTCGGCGCCAAGCGCCGCTGTCGTTCCCACACCCGCCGCAGAAGCGACTGCAACCAATGCCGCGAACGCCAATATCAAGCGTATCCGATGCACGCATCCACCTCCCGGGTCGCTGAGAGCGGCCCGCGTCGTCTGCCGTGATCTCATTCCAAATGACAAGTATACTTGACTACATGCCCCGGCCATTCCTCCTGTGCTCACGGTGCCTGCACGGAGGTTCCTCGGCGACACTTCCGCCGTCCCTGAGGGCGCGCGACGCGGCCGGCGTCAGGGTACGGCCGCTACTCGATCGTCACGGCGTCGTCATCGGCCACAATTCGGGCCACCCCGGGCGGGATCTCGACGCCCACCTCCGTTCCGGCCGGCGGCGCGGGGCCCTGGACCGCCGCCTCGATCACGGTATCGCCGAGCGCGAGGAGGATGCTTGTCGTGACGTTACGAGGGAGCACACGAGTCACCCGCGCGACCGCGTGCGCGCCGCCTGGCGCGGTGAGCCGGATATCCGTTGGCCGCAGGCAGAACGTCGCGCGACGACCGTTGGAGGATGCACCGCCAACCGCCCGCACGCGGAGCGGTCCCGCCTCAACCACAACGGCGTCCCCGGATCGCCCCAGCACCTCGCCCGTCAACACGTTCGACGCGCCGACGAGCTGCGCGACCAGCGCGGTCCTGGGCTCAGCGGCCACCTCGGCGGGAGCGCCGGTCTGAATGACGCGTCCGCCGGCGAGAATCACTATGACCTCGGCGAGCAGATACGCCTCACCGAAGTCGTGGGTCACGAACACCAGCGGCACCGGGAACGCGTCCAGGAGCCCGAGGAGGTCACGTCGGAGCCGCTCCCGCACGGGCGCGTCGACCGCGGAGAACGGCTCATCAAGCAACAACAGCCGCGGATCGCTGGCAAGCACCTGGGCTAGCGCCACGCGCTGGCGCTGGCCTCCCGAGAGCTGCCCGGGCCGGCGATCCGCGTATCCGCCGAGACCCACCGCCGCGAGCAAGGTCTCGACCCTCACCCGCTCTCGCCCGCGCCAGATCGGGGCCAGGCCGTACGCCACGTTCCCGCCGACCGACAGGTGCGGCAGTAGCGTGAACGACTGCAACATCAAACCCGCCCGGCGGCGCCACGGCGGCAGGTTCACGCGCCGCCGGTCGTCGTACAAGACGGTCTCTCCCACCGCGATCCGGCCGCGCTCGGGTTCGAGCAGCCCCGCGAGGCATCGCAGCGTCATCGTCTTGCCCGCCCCCGACGGGCCAAACAGCACCACACGTTGATGCGACGTCGCGAATGCCACGTTGAGATTGAAGCTCCCGCGCCGCGCGACGAGGGCCACCTCCAGCATCAGGAGACCCCCCCGCGGTATCCTCGAAGCCCGGCCGCGTGCGAGACGGCAATGACGATCGCGCCGAGCACGACGAGGACGACGGCAACCGGCAGGGCCGCGCGCAAGCCCTGCGCCCCAAACTGGACGAACAGATACACCGGCAGCGTGAACGGGTGGTACGCGACCATGATCGTCGCGCCGAACTCGCCGAGGGCGCGCAGCCACGCCAGTGGGATGCCGGCCACGATCCCCGGCCATGCCAGCGGAAGGGCGACGCGGAAGAACGTCACGAGCGGCGTCTTCCCGAGCGTGTACGACACCTGCTCGAACGATGGCTCGACCGCCTCGAAGGCGACGCGCGCGGCCACGATCACGTACGGCGCCGCGACGAACACCTGCGAGAGCACGATACCCGGGAGCGCATCGGTGATCTGGATTCCCCGGTCGCCCAGCCACGCGCCGAACGGAGTGTATGGGCCGAACGTCACCAGCAGCAGCACGCCTCCGACGAGCGGCGGGATGACGAGCGGGAGGTACACAAACGCCGTGACCAGACCCTTCCCGGGAAACTCCGCCCGCGCGAGCACATACGCGAGCGGCACCCCGAGGACGACCACGATCAGCGTGGCGATCGTCGCGGTCAGAATTGACGTCCAGATCGCTCCCGCCGATGCCGCACTCCGGAGCGAGTCGAAGAACGTCCTCCCGTCGAGCGACGCGGCGCCGAACAGGAATGGCACGACGAGATAGGCGAGGAGCACCACCCCTGCCGCTCCGAGCGGCCACGGGACGACCGGGCCGCGGTGGGCGCCAGCGCGAGACGCCAGCTCCTGAGCACTCACGGGAGACAGGCCAGCGTGGTCCCGAGGCGGGTCATGTCGTAATCTCCCACCGCCCCGAGCTCGGCCCGCACGGCCGCACGGCCGATCGTCTCGAGAAGCGCGTGCACGGCCGGCTGCGATGCGACATCCGGCGTCATCACGAGATCGTAACGTTCTTGCTGCAGAGGCACAAACTCCAGCCCAAATGCGCGCGCCGCGGCACGCACGCCGACGCCAACGTCCACGAGTCCGAGAGCAACCGCCTGCGCAACGGCAAGATGGGAGGGCGCGAGCCGGGCGTACCCGCGGACCTTGGCCGGCGACACCCCGTGCGCCGAGAGCGCGGCGTCGAGCACCGCCCTCGCGCCGCTGCCGGGTTCCCGGTTGATGATGGTGACGTCGTCGCGGCCAAGATCGCCGGCGTTGTGCACGCCGCGCGGGTTCCCGGGCGCAAGGATGAACCCCTGCTCCCAGGTCGCGAACGCGAGGACGACGACGCGCCGATCTCCCAGCGTGCGCCGCACAAGGGGAACATTGTCCTGGCCGGTCCGCGCGTCCCGAAGATGCACGCCGGCAATGGAGGCCGTTCCGTCGCGCAGCCACTCGAGCGCGCGCAGGCTCCCGGCCGGCAACCAGGCGAGGCGGTACTGCGGATGTCGGCGCTCGAAATGCGCCGCGATCAACGGCAGCGCCGGGTCGCACCCTGCGACGACCACGGTCTCCCCGAGCCGTCCGGCGGATTCGAACAACCGCACGCGCACCCTCTGCCCGCGCCGCGCGCACACGACCCCGTCCGCGCCGCCCGGCCACGCCGCCGTGGCCCATTCTCCCGTCAGCGGCACCGCGGTGGTCCGCGCACCTGAGGCTGCCAGCCTGACCCTGACGGGGGCGTCGCCCAAGGGCACCGCCCACGCCAGCCTTGCGGACACCTCGGGCGCCGTCTCGGGGAGATGAAAGAGATCCTCCACCCTGGCGCCGAGCACGGAGGCGAGCCGGAGCGCGAGCGCGGTTCCGGGCACGGTCCGCCCCGACTCGATGGCATTGAGGGTCTGCCGCGACGTTGTCGCGCGAACCGCCAGTTCGCGCTGCGAGAAGCCCGCCCGCTGGCGCCACCGCCGTACGGCATTGTCGACCCGCTCGCGACTCATTGCACCGGCTCCTTCGCGGAACCCACCGCTGACGATTAGTAGCGATAGCAGTCAAGTATTCTTTCCATCGCGCTCCGTCCCTCCGGGCGGCCTCTGGGAACCCGCAGCACTCACGGCGTGGCTTTGCGAAGGACCATACCGAGGGACGATGACGCAAAGACACCGGGGACTCTCTGCTCCGAACAGCGCGAAGGGGAGGGTGTCGACCCTCCCCTTCGCGCATCCCGCTACGACGGCGCCCTACTGACCCTTTTGTTGCTGGACCACCCGGTTGGCTTCCTGATACGTGAGCCACTGTCCCGATTGCTGGTTCACCAGATAGCGAAGATACCCGGGCAACGACATGTAGTTCGTCTGGGCGCCAAACGCCTGAAGATTGGCGACGCTTGGATACTGCTGAGCCGAAGCCACTCCGCTGAGCGCTGCGGAGGCCAGGAGCACGCCCACAGCCACGAGTGCCAACTTGCGCATTTGTTCTCCTCCCTTCTCTGAGTGTCCCGCGCGCGTCTCGGGTCTCCGGTCTTATCCCCAGAGAGGACCAGGTTCAAACCATCGGTCTCGCCGGCGCAGGCACGGGCCCAGCAGCAGGATCAACGGACTCAATACACTGGGCCCGGCGGGTTCAGCGGCGGGAGGCGTCCGCCCGCGAGGGAGGCTCCGGTAAGGGGAGCGATACTGGCTTCCCGTCCCGCGCCGCCCGGTAGCATGCTTCCACGAGCTCGGTCGCCCCATAGCCGTCGTCCGCGGTCACCGCGGGCGGCCGCTCGCCGAGCGCCGCCTCCACGAAGAGGCGGTCCTCCACGACATATCCCCACTTCTGCTCGAACGGCATCGCCGCGCAATCGATCCCTTCCGCCTGTTCGCGAGGACCTGAGCTGAAGGCCGCGCGTTCCATCTCCTCGGTGACCACCGCGCAGTGAGCGCCGTACACCTCGATCCGCTCGGACGGAAACAGCCACGTCGCGTGGGCCACGCTCGTCAAGGTGGCGATCACGCCGCTGCGGCACGCGAGGACCATCGTAAACCCGTCGAGTTCCGCGTACACGCTCCGTCTCGCAAAGCCTTGGATCACCGCGACGTCACCGAACAAGAACCGCGTCATGTCGAACAGGTGCACGGGCGTCTCGTACAGATAGCCACCGGTCACTCGTGCGTCCGCGGTCCACGCAGGCTGCTGGAGTTCCCCGCGATTGTGCTTGAGTTGTGCGGCGCGCGGTGCGAGCCGACCCTCGTCGATCAGGCGCCTCGCAAACAGGTACACGTTTGCGAACCGCCGGTTGAACCCGATCTGGTAGACGCCCTTCGCACGACGAGCCGCCTCCCGAATCGTCCACGCGCCCTCGAGCGACGTGGCCATTGGCTTCTCGGAGAAGACGTGCACCCCGTGCTCCAACGCGCGCACCACGGGCTCAACGTGGTGTGTGTTGGGCGTCGCCACGTAAACCGCCTCGACGCCGGCGTCCAGAAGGCCGTCGAGGCTCGAGAACGGGACGGTTCCGACCTCCGCGGCAAGCCGGGCCGCGGCCTCGGGCACGGAGTCCGCGACCCCCACAAGCGCCACCCGGTCGTCGCGCCGCAGGTTGAGCGCGTGGATCCGACCGATGAACCCCGCACCGAGCACGCCAACCTTGAGCGCCATCACACGACCTCCGCAGCCCGCAGCCACACGGTCCAGTGCGCGCACCGGGACGCCACTAGCGGAATCACGGACAGGCAGTCGGGACACTCCTTCGTCGCCGGGGCCGGAGGCTCGGGCCGACGCAACCGGGTCGGTTCGCGAAGGACGAAAAAGATCACGAACGGGACGATGAGAAAGTCGATGATCGTCACGATCACGCCGTTCACGAGCGACGTCACGATCCGGCCGAACGTCGTTCCGATGACGATGCCCGCCGCCGTATCGATCACGTTGCCACGCATGACGAAGTCACGAAATCTTAACATGGAGATCCTCCCCCACGGGGCGTCACATCCGGTCGTCAAGGTATTCGGGCGCGGATGCGGACACCTCCTTTGGCACGGCTTCCGTGCCCCCGCAGCGCGGCGAACCCCGCCTGGAATTCTCGTGGGCTGCTCGCGCGGAGACCGTTGCTCATTCTGTGGAGAAATGAGTCGCCCATGCTGCCCCAGGCAGCGCCACACACCATGAAACGACGGTTCACGTGCCGGGATCCCACCGGCAGCGGGCGAGCTGATCACACGCCGGGCCGAACGAATACACGTTTGCTACCATTTGGTCCCAAATGAGTGAACTGTTGGCAACCCTTGCCGAGCGCACACCGCCGGAGAGGGAGTCACGCCGGTGCGGCGCGACGGAACGCCTTGCTCTACGAGTGCGCGCGGAGATCGGATCCGCCGGCAGTCGCCTGGCGTTGCTCACGGGGATACCCGCAACGAGCCGTGTTGCGAAATCGAGACGGCAAACGTGGAGCGCGGGACGCGACCCACATGAGGATCGCGCCCTTCAGGATACCCGTCCGACGTGGACGTCCTATGCCGGATACCCGGCGCTCACGCCCAGCACCGCAAGCAGACTCGCGCCTTCGGCGACTTGAGTCGCCACGTGACAGACGAGCTCGTGCGGGAGCCTGCGCTTCATACGAGCCAGACGCCGATAGTACTCCACGTCGGTGGGCGAAAGACCCAGCGCACGGAGCATGTCCAAAGACTCGTCGAACCGCTTGCGACGGACGCGACCTTGAGGACTCAAGTCGCGCCTCTCGATCTCCGCTGCGAGCTTGCACTTCGGCATGTCCCAACCCTCCGTACGCGATGCAACGGCACGTCCCGACAGCGGCCCGGCCCCTCCGCCCTCGCGTTTTCGAGAACCATGCCCGCCGGAGACCGTGCGCTTCGTTGCTCCGCCGCAATCGTCTCGGGGCGCGGACACGGCTCATTCCACGAACTCGGTGCATTCGTTCCATCGGTGGTGCGGGAACCCGGCTCAATTCGGCCGGGCGCCTCCCGCCCCTCCGGACCTGCGCCCGCGGCCGCCCGCGCGACGCACGAGTGAGCCGATGATCCCGCACCGTATCCGAGGACAGTCGGCCACCGGTCGGAAGTCTCCCCTGGTGATTAAGACGGAGCGAGATCGAGGTTGTCTCAGGCCCTACCTGCGGATGGGGAACTCCAGGATCTGAGCGGCCCCAGGCAAGGCCCCGCGCGCGGTCGTCGCACGACGCGGGCGCGTCGGCTTCGGCTTCGCCCGGAGTTCTCCGGTGCAGAACTGCAGAAACCGCTCCGCGAGTTGGGGATCGAACTGGTGCCCCGCGCTTCTCCAGATGAGGTGTAGCACACGCTCGGGATCCAGGGCCCGCTCGTTCCAGCGAGGGGTGGTCATCGCGTCATATGAGTCCACGAGGGACGCGATCCGTGCGAGGCGCGGGTTGTTGTCCTTGGTCAACCCCAGCGGATATCCGCCGCCATCCCAATGCTCGGTGTGCCCGCGAACGATGTCCACGACTTCCTGCGGCGCCTGCACCTCCTCGAGGACCCGCGCCCCGTAGAGGGGATACTCCCGCAGGATCGCGCGCTCATCGCGCGTCAGCGCCGAGGTTTTCTCGACCACCGCAGGCGGGATCGCCATCAGGCCTATGTCGTGGAGCTCCATTCCCCACCAAAGGTGCTCGAGATCCATCTCCAAGAGCCCCATGCTCCTGCCAAACGCCTCCACGATGTCGCCCGCCCGCGAGTGGAGGCGCGAGAGCACGGGATTCAAGGAGCGCGCCGCCCGGAGTGCCCTGAGCGCCGCGTGGACCGTCGCGTCGAGCAGGGTTCTTTGGAGCCGGTCGTGCGAGGACAACTGCATTGCGTGACCACTCTAGCACGTCCCATCAAGAATGCAAGATCCGTCCCTTGCTCCGCCGTCGGGCGTCGACGGCGGAAGTCTCATGAGACGGCCGACCTCCCGCGCCGTCTAAAGGCACAGAGGCGGTCGCGACCGCCCGGAGGAGTGTGACATGGATCGCATCAACCCGTTGGCATCGGGAGAGATTCCCGAACCGACACTGACCGCGACCTCGCCTACGAAGCAGCCGGTGGCCACGCCTGACCAGCACGAAACCGCCGAGACCCAGGGTATCAACATCGAAGTCGGGACCGGCGAGACGGCGGCGCCGGCCCCGGCTGCTTCACCCGAACGCTTGGCCGCGCTTTCGGCCGCCGTGGCCGCGGGCCAGCTCCCTCCGGATCCGCGGGCGATCGCCACGTCCATCGTCCGGGCCTTCGGCGGGCGGCAGTCTTGACCATGGGACTCGAGCACCCATCCGCGGATTTGACGTCCGCCGTGCTGGCGATCAAGGCGATCGCGCACCGGCAGCAGCGCGGCATCGTGCGGCTCGAACGCGACACCGTCGAGACCACGACCGAGCAACTCGCCGAACTCATCGCCGCCCTCCAGAACCCAACCGCGCCCGGCACCGAGGCTCGCAGGATCATCTTGGAGACGCTGTCCGTCGTCGACACGAATCTCGAGTTGCTCCGCGTGATCGAGGCGGCGCGCGAACGGCTCCTCGCCCACTTCGGCGGCCCTGCTATGGCCATGGGGCTGCTGGTCAACCGGAGCGTCTAGGCCGATGGTCACCCCCCTGTCTCTCAACGGGGCTCTCGCCGCGGCACGCACGGCGATCGACGCTGCCTCCACCGGAGCCGCGGTCGCAAGCCAGAACATCGCGAACGCCGCCACCCCGGAATACGCCCAGGAGCGCGCCGACCTCACCGCCCTGACAGACGACGCGGGCGTCGGGATCGGCACGATCGAGCGCCTCGTCTCCCCTTTGATTCGGTCGTCCCTGACGCAGGCGCAGGGCGCCCAGAGCGGCGCGACAGAGTCGTCGCAGCTCCTCTCGCAGATCCAGGCCGTCTTCGGCGAACCGAGCAACGGCTTGAGCTCGTTGTTCGGGACCTTCTGGAACGCGTGGCAAGAGGTCGCGAACTCGCCCTCGGACCCCGGTGCTCGCGATGCGCTGATCAGCGCCACGACACAGCTCACGGCGCAATTCCACAGCATCAGCTCCGGCCTCACGGAGATGCAGCAGTCGCTCCTCCCGACCATCTCCCAACAGGTCGACCAGGTCAACACCCTTGCCCAGCAGGTTGCCACGCTCAACGGCCAGATCGCGGCCGGAACCGCTGCGGGGCAAGACACCAACGGACTCCAGGACCAGCGAGACCAGCTGCTCACCCAGCTCGCACAGCTCGTCGGAGCGTCGTCGTCGGCCCTGGACATGGCTCAGCCGACCGTAGTCGTGAACGGCCAACCGCTGGTCGTCGGCCAGCAAGTGTACAAACTCCAGGCCACGCAGACGGGATCGACCGTCACGGTCACATGGGCGGCCGACGGCCAGCCGGCGACGCTGACGGGGGGACAGCTGGGCGCTGAGGTGCAGGTTGCGACGAACACGATTCCGAGCGTCCAGGGGCAGATCGACGACGTCGCCAACGCGCTCATCCAGGCCGTCAATACGGAGCACGCCGCGGGCTACACGTTGGACGCTCAGCCGGCAACCGGGATCCAGTTCTTCCAGGGCACCGGGGCGGCAGGCATCGCGATCAACCCGGCGATCGCGGCGGATCCGAACGAGATCGCGGCGTCTGCGAGCGGCGCGCCGGACGACGGGACGAATGCCCAGGCCATCGCCGATCTGGCCACGACCACCGGGACGAGCGGGACGACCATCGTGCAGCAGTACAACAGCCTCGTCGTCCAGGTCGGGACGCTGGTCTCCACGGCCAGCCAGGCGCAGACGACGGCAGCGAACCAGGTCACTCAGTTCCAGCAGCTCGATCAGTCGGTGTCGGGCGTGTCGACGTCAGACGAGCAGACGGCTCTCGTGCTCGATCAATCCCAGTCCCAGGCGGCCTCGGCCGTGCTGCAGGCGGTGCAGACGATGCTCACGTCCCTGCTGACGGCCGTGGAAGCGTAGAGGAGACGGCGATGCGGGTCACGGACCTCGGTCTCAGCCTCACGCTCTCCAGCATCCTCGAAGCGGATCAGAGCCGGATCGCAACCCTGAGTGTCGAGTCCGCGGCCCAGAAGGCGGTCACGCAACCGTCGGACGATCCGGCCGCGATGGCGCTCATCCTCGAGGACCAGGAGCAGCTCTCCCAAGACTCCCAGGGAGAACAAACGAGCGCGGTGGAGACCGCCTTCCTGTCGCAGACGGACACCGTCCTCCAGTCGGTCTCGCAGGCGCTTCTGCAGGCCCGGACGCTGCTCGTCCAGGCGGAGAACGGAACACTCACGGCCAGCGACCGTCAGGAACTCGCCAGCCAGATGCAAGGCATTCTCGGCACGCTGGTAGGCCTCGCCAACACCGAGAGCGGCGACAGCTATCTGTTCAACGGCACCGCCTCCGTCACCCCGTTTACGCAGACCGGGAACACGGTCTCCTACGACGGGAACGAATCCACGTCCACAGTCGCGCTGAGCCCCGGGACCGAGATCGCCGTTGGAGAGCCCGGGACGGCGATTTTCCTCGCCCAAACCGACATGGCGACCGGCAGTCCCCAGTCGGCGGGGGCCCTGGGGCTCAGCGGCTCCTTCACCGTCAACGGGCAGTCCGTGACCGTGACGAGCGGGATGACACTTTCCGAGATTGCCTCGGCGATCAACGCGGCCGACGCGGGAGCGCGTGCCACCGTCGTTTCCTCGGGCTCGCAACAGGCGCTCCAAATCAGCAGCCTCTCCACCAACTCGCTGACCCTCGTAGACGGCGGGGCCGGGATCCTCCAGACCCTCGGCATCCTGACCGCCGGAGGCGCCATCGCGAACGAGACCCAACCCAGCAACTTGTTCGACGCCATCACGGGAGCGCTCGACGACCTCCAGACGAACAACACCACCGACCTGGCCAACCGGCTCAGCGAGCTCGATGCGGCCCAAACGACCGTGGGCGCCGCGGATGCGTTCGTGGGGAGTCAGGAAGCCCTCGCCAAGAACACGCAGGCGCGGCTCGAGACCCAGGACGCGGCCGTCACGACCTCGCTCGATCAGGTCTCCGGGGCCTCGGCGGTCGCCACGATTCTTTCCGAGTATCAAGACGCGACCACGGCGTACAGCGCGGCGGTCGCGGCTGCGCAGACGGCGTTTTCAGTCGCGAAGACCAGCTCTACTACGCTCGGCTAGGAGGGTAACGCCGATGCCGGGACACGTACCGATCGGGAGGTGGGACCGCCACGGACTCGTCCGCCGCATGCCAGACCCGGGCAATCCACGCCAAGGAGACGTCCTACCATGTTGAGCATCAACTCCAACTCAGGGGCCGTGCAAGACCTGTTCTACTTGGGACAGGCGCAAGGGGACCTCAGCACCGCGATGCAGCGGCTCAGCTCAGGCCTGCAGATCAACAGCGCGGCGGACAACCCGGCCGGGCTCGCGATCAGCGCCAAGATGGAGAACCAGGTGAGCGGTCTGAACCAGGCGGTGGCCAATGCCCAGACCGGCATCTCCCTCCTGCAAACGGCCGACGGCGCTCTCAGCCAGAGCCAGTCCATCGTCCAGCAGATGCGCACGCTGGCCGTGCAGGCGGCGAACGGGACCCTGACGCCGACGGACCGCGCCACGATCCAGGATGAGATCAACCAGCTCGCCAACCAGCTGACCTCGATTGCGCAACAGACCCAGTTCAACACCAAGAACCTGCTCGACGGCTCGCTGCAGAACATCAACCTTCAGGTCGGCGCGAACGCGAACCAGACGATCAGCTTCTCCATCGGTGCGATGGACGCCAAGACGCTCGGATTGCAGACCTTCCAGGCGTCGCTCGCGAGCGGATCCAGCGCCGCCACCGACTTCGTCGGCGGCACCGCCCCGAACGGCTCGGCCCTCGCCACCGGCACCACATACACCCTGACGTTTGCGGCCAGCACCGTCGCCGTCACCAGCACCACGCTCAGCGCACCGACCGTACCGACCGGGAGCGCCCTCGCCGGCGGCACGTACTCCATCGTCCTGTCGTCCGACAGCTATGCGTACCTCATCGACGCGAACGGGAACACCGTCGCTCAGTCGACGGCCCAGGTCGCGGGTGATGCGCAGAACACCGTGATCACGTTCGCCGACGTGAGCAACTCCAGCCAAGACGACCTGGTTGTGAAGGCGGCCATCACCCTCGGCAACGCCCCGAGCTCCGGCACCAGCTCGCTCGGCACCGTGGCCTCCACGGTCGTGCTGACCGTCATGAACGGAGCCACCACCGTCGCCAGCGTGACCAACCCGACCGCGTCCGCGAACGGCGCAATCACCTTCATGGACGCCACCACGGCCACCCAGGCCGACCTGGTCCTGCAGGTCGGCTCCTCGGGCCTCGTGATGGACTCCGGCGCGAGCATCGGATCGCTCTCGCTTCAGGCGGGCGGCCCGAACGTCCTCGACAGCGGCGACGCGCAGAGCGCCGTGACGTCGCTCGACAACGCGCTCACCAGCATCACGAACCAGCGGGCCCTGATCGGCGCTACGCAGAACCGGCTCCAGGCCACGATCGGCGATCTCCAGGTGACGTCGCAGAACCTGCAAAACGCGAACGGCGTCATCGCGGACGCCAACATCCCGCAGGAGATGATGAACTTCACGCAGGCGCAGGTCAAGTTCCAGGCCGGCGTGTCGATGCTCTTGCAGGCGAACGCGGAGCCGCAGTTGCTCCTCAAGATCATCACCGGGTAACATCCGGCGACACCCCGAGGTGGACGGGGGCCGCAAGCTCCCGTCCACCTCGAGCGGGGAGGATGAGAGACAATGTCGCTCAGTGTCACGTCGACCAGCGGGGCTGCGGTGTCGTTCACCGGGATCGCCAGTGGCATCAATGCGAACGAGATCATCGAGGCGGAGCAGGCACCGGAGACGGCCGTCCTGGACGAGTACCAGAGCCAAATCGGACAGCTCACCGACGCCAACACGGCGTGGCAAACCATCCTCGCGGACCTGCAGGCGATCGGGACGCAGGTGCAAACGCTGCAGAACCCGCTCTCGTTCAAGGCCATGACCGCGGAGTCCAGCAATTCCTCCGCCGTGACCGCGTCCGCGTCCTCGGGCACGCCGGCGGGGAGCTACGCGCTCACGGTCACGCAGCTCGCCCAGGGGCAAGAGTCTATCAGCGAGGGCAGTGTCAGCGACCCGACGGCGCTCGACTTCGGGACGGGTACGCTTCAGATCCAGATCGGGTCCAGCCAGGCCGTCTCCGTTTCCATCGGCACGGGTCAGAACAGCGTCGACGGCATCGCCAGCGCGATCAATGCCGCCGGGCTTGGAGTGACGGCCCAGGTTGCGCAGACTTCGTCCGGAACCTATCAGCTGTTCCTCACGAGCAATGCCACGGGAACGACGAACGCCTTCACGGTGACGGACAAGCTCTCGGGAGGCTCGGTTGCGCTCGGATCGTTCAGCACCGTCCAGGCGGCGCAGGACGCGTCCCTGACCCTTGGCAGTGGTTCCGGGGCCGTCACTGTCACATCCCCGTCCAACACAGTGAGCTCGGTCCTGCCAGGGATCACCTTGTCCCTGCTCGAGACCGGATCCTCCACCGTCACTGTCTCGCCGGACGCCACGACCGAAGCGACCACGGTGCAGAACTTCGTCACAGCCTACAACCAGCTCGTCAAGGACATCAACACCCAAAACACGTTCAACACAAGCACCGAGGAGCCGGGCGGGGCGCTCTTCGGCAATCCGCTTCTGGATCTCATCTCCGGCACGCTGGCCGACGCGGTCATGAACCCTGTGGCGGCAGCGCCGGCCGCCGTAGACAGCCTCTCCATGATCGGCGTCACCATGAACAGCGACGGGACGCTGTCGGTCGATACGGGGACCTTGGACACAGCGCTGCAGCAGAACCCCCAGGGCGTGGTGACGCTGATGCAGGGCGTCACGCAAGCCGTCAGCACCGCCCTCACGAGTTTTGACGCGCCGAGCACGGGTGCCGTACCGGAGCAAATGACCGCGAACACGAGCCAGATCAACACGCTGACCACGACCATCAACACGCTGCAGACGCAGATGCAGCAAGAAGCACTGATCATGCAGCAGGAGTTCACCGCCATGGAGCAGGTGGTCAACGAGGACCAGGGATTGCTCAGCCTCCTCGAGGGCAATTCAAGTTCCAGCGGTACCAGCAGCATCAGCGGCACCAGCAGCGCCGGCAGCACCAGCAGCGGCACCTCGAGCACGACCGGCTCCGAGACCACACAATCCACCACGGGGTAACAGGCCATGTCGACGACGGATCCGTCAGCAGCAGCGGCGCAGGCCTACCGATCGGTTCAGGTCCTGACCGCCTCTCCCGCGGAGGCGCTCCTTCTGTCCTTCGACACGGCGATCGATCAATGCGCGCGCGCTGGGGAGGCGGCCGGCGTCGGCGATCGGGACAGCGCTCGGGCTTCTGAAGCCAAGGTGACCCAGGTCATCCTCCTCTTGATGACCGCAATCAACCCGACACCGGATCCCATCCTGGCGGAGCGCCTCTTCACGCTCTACCGGTGGTGTCTCGCCCGGCTGGCTGAGAGCCGCCAGTCCGACGGTGACGTCTACGCGAGGGTCCGAGCCGTCCTCTCGGGCCTCCGTCACGCGTTCGCCGAAGCCGCTTGTGCGGCAAAGGAGTCCTCCCATGCCTAAACTTTCGGCCTGTCTCATCACCAAGGACGAAGCCACGAACCTAGCGCGGTGCCTGCGCAGCGTCCGCCGCGTGGCCGACGAGATCGTCGTGGTCGACACCGGCAGCACCGACGACACGGTGGAGGTGGCACGGACCCACGGAGCCCAGGTCGCCATCATCCCGTGGCAAGGGGACTTCGCCCTGGCGCGGAACGCTGCGCTCGGTTTGGCGACCGGAGACTGGGTGCTGGTGATAGACGCGGACGAGGAGCTCGACGACGCCTCCGTCCCTTCCCTGCGGGCCGCGATCGACGAGGCCGGGGCCGAGGCCTACTGGGTCCGAATCGTCAGCTACCTGGGAGACACTCCGGACGAAGGGCTGACGGTCGAGAATCTCTATCCTCGGCTGTTCCGCCGCCGTCCCCGCTACCGATTCGCCGGCCGCATCCACGAGCAGGTCCTGCCCGCCCTTATCGCCGGCGGTGGGGAGGTGCGGTCGAGCGAGGTCGCCCTGCTCCATTACGGCTACCTCAATCCCGCGGTCACGCAGAAGGGGAAGATCGCGCGGAACACGGCGATGATCGAGCAGGCCCTAAAGACGGCACCGGCCGACCCGTACCACTGGTTCAACCTCGGCACGGAACATTTGCGCGACCGGCGCCCGGCCGACGCGGAGACGGCGTTCCGCCGGGCGCTGTCTGCGCTCGGCACGGCCGAACCGCGATACCTCTCCGTCGTCGTCCGCAACCTGACCCTCGCGCTGCGGGACCAGGGCAAGAGTCACGAAGCGCTTCGAGTGCTTCGCACGTACCAGTCGCATTTCCCGGACTACACCGACCTCGTGTACTTCGAGGGGCTCGTCCGGTCCGACCTATTCGACTGGGACGGCGTCGAGGCAGCGATGCTCCGCGCCCTCGCCATGGGTGACGCGCCCGCGGACCGGTATCTGGTCCTCCGCGGCGCGGGAACCACGCTGCCGCTGGTCTGGATCGCCATCGCGAAGATGGAGCGAGGCGAGGAGGCCCTTCCCGCGCTCCAGACCGCGGTGGACGCCCTCCCGCACGATCCGCAGGCGCTCGAACGCCTCGTCCAGCGGTCCTGCAGCTCCGAGGGGATCGACGCGGCGCTCGCGCGTGTCCGGCCGGTCGCCGCGACGGGGCGGCTTGCCGCACGCCGGGTCGCGCGCGCCCTCGCCAAGGCGGGCGCGTACAAGGCGGCGATCGAGATCCTCTCTCCCGACGACGCGGACGACCCGCTGGTGATGCTCTTCCGAGGAGAGTGCCTGTTCCGTCTCGGGCGTCTCGAAGACGCGATGTGGGTGTTCGGATCCATTCCGAGGAACGACCCCGCCGCGCTTCCGGCGGCGTTGAACCGGGTGCAAACCGCCCTCGTGGCCGGCGACATTGAGCGGGCCCGGGCCGCGTTTGCAGAGGCGCAATCCCTCAACCCCCACGGCGTCGACGCGATTCTCCGCACGTTGGACGCGATCATCGCCGTCGTCGAGGAGTCCGCACACCCGGTCGAGATCCCCGAGACCGATCGTCCACTCGCGATCCCGCTCATCCGAAACGTGATGCGCTCCGCGCTCGCGCACGAGGCGACGGGGCTCGTCGCCCGGCTCTCCCTGCTCCTCCGCCTGGCGGGCCTGACCGACGGAGCGGCGCTCTGCCTGATCGGCAAGTTGGCCTACCTCGAGCGCCGGTATTCCCTCGCCGGACAGTACCTCGCCCGCGCATTCGCGATGCGCGGGCTCGACGCGGAGGGGTGTGCGATCGCGGCCGGACTCCACCGCATGGCGCAGAACTACCGGGACGCCCTCGCCCTCTATCAGGCCTTTCTCAAGACCGGGACGCGCGGCGCCTTGGGCGTGTACATCGAAGCGGCTGAAGTGGCGCTCAAGCTGCGGCGGCTCGACGAGGCGGTCGCCTGCCTCGATGCCGGGCTCGTCGCCTACCCCTCGTCAACGCTCCTCGGGAGAGCCCGGGCCGCGATCGCCACCGTAAGGGGCAAGGCCCGAGAGGTGGAACCGTCAGATCAGGTGCTGGCGCAAGCGTGAGTTCGCCGGCCCGAACTGAACGATGTGCACAGGGTCCTACGCCGGAGATGGGAATGGGGGCTTACCGGCGCCAGGCGGGAATCCTGTCATACTGGGGATCTCGGGCGAAAGCGTGCCCGGCGTCCGCATTCGCCCGACGACTGAAGTTGGATGTCCCTGCCGAACACAGCCGCATGTGCTCGTGACACGGTCGGCCAAGGGGGGCTTCATGGCGTTGAAGTTTTCGCACTGGCACGACGATGAAGCGCCCATTGTGATACCGGAAATCGGCCTCCAACTCCGGGTCCGACTGCCCGGTTCGGCCACGGACGGGGCGGTGACGGTGCTCGAAACGAACAATGCTCCCGGCTTTGGCCCTCCGCTGCACCGGCACCCGCAAGTGGAGGTCTTTCGGGTGTTGGCGGGACGCTATCTGTTTGAGGTCGATGGTGGCCGCTTCACGGCCGAGACGGGCGATGTCGTCAGCGTCCCCGGCGGTGCGGCCCACGCGTCCCTCAACATCACCACGGCGCCCGCGAAGCAGCTGGTCTTGGTACTTCCCGCCCTCGACGCTGCGGCATTCCTCGCCGGTCTGGTTGCGGCGATAAAGGACGCGCTCCGGCGCGGCGTCACTTGTCCGAGGAAGACTCCGGTCCTTTGGGGGGATGCGCGTCGGCACCGCCAGTCCCGCGGGAAAGAGACTCTATGAGCATCCGGGCCAGGCCTCCGGCACCGC
This sequence comes from bacterium, assembly GCA_035622635.1. Classification (GTDB taxonomy): domain Bacteria; phylum Sysuimicrobiota; class Sysuimicrobiia; order Sysuimicrobiales; family Segetimicrobiaceae; genus JAJPIA01. The sequence goes on from DASPUZ010000249.1 coordinate 41,245, forward strand.
TCTTCCCCATCGCCCCGGCCAGCCCCGACTCGACGAGTCCCCCGTAGACGTCCGCTCCGGAGGCGTCGCCCATCAGCGTGTCGGTGGGCAGCGCCGTGTGCAAGACTTCCTCCCAGAGCAGCGACGCGAACTCCTCCGCCGCCTGCTCCAGCCGGGGGTCCACTCGTGGCCGCGCCGGCGCGGAGGCGCCCACGGTGATCGCATCCTTGGGCTGAATCGGGTCCGTCACAGGACCACCAGCTCCGCCTGCAGCGCGCCGGCCCGCTGCAGCGACTCAATGATCGCGATGAGGTCGCGCGGCGGGACCCCCAGCGAGTTCAAGGCCGCCACCAGGTCGCTCAATGTCGCGGCCCCGTTGACCAGCACCATCGGTCGCGTCCCCTGCTGCACTGAGATCTGCGCGTTCGGGACCGTCGTGGTGGTCCCGTTGCTCAACGGCCCGGGCTGGCTCACCTGAGTGGTGTTCGTGATGATCACCTTGATGGAGCCGTGTGCGACGGCGGCAGGAAAGAGATGCACGTCGCCGCCCGCGACGATCGTGCCGGTCCGCTCGTTGATGACGACCCGGGCGGCGATATGGGGCGTGATCCGCAGACGGAGGACCGCGCCCACCCAACCATCAAGCGCGGCGCGGTCGCCCGTGGGCGGGACGACCACGATCGTGGTCGCGTCCTGCGCCACCGCCTCTCCCAGGCCGCGCATCATGATCGCCTGCGCGACCGCGTTGGCAGTCTCGTAGTCCGGACTTCGGAGGGCGAAGCGCACCTGCCCGCGGTCATCCACTGCGAGCGCGTCGGAGATGGGCGTCACGACGAGACCTCCGGCCGGTAGCGACCCGACGTTCGGGTGGTTGATCTGCACGCTGCTGCCGGACTGCTGGACGTTGAACCCCCCGATGCTCAACGCGCCTTGCGCCGTCGCATGCACTTGGCCGTCCAGGCCCTGGAGCGGCGTTTCGAGGAGGACTCCGCCCTGCAGCGACGTGGCGTTCCCCATCGAGCTCGCGGTGACCGCAAACCTGGCCCCCGCCGGCGCGAACGGCGGCAGCGATCCCGTCACCATGACCGCCGCCACGTTCCCGATGTTCATCTGCGTTCCGGACGGCAGGTGGACGCCGAACCTCGCCAGCATGTTCGCCACCGATTGGGTCGTGTAGATAGCCTGGCTCGTATCGCCCGTGCCCGCGAGGCCCGCGACGAGCCCGTACCCGACCAGCGGATGGTCGCCCACCCCTTCCACGGTCGCGATGCTCCCGATCTCGACCCCGTCACTTGTCTGGGCCCAGGATGCCCCACCGCCCCCAAGCGCGGGCAGCATCACCGCGACGACCCACACTGACCAGCAAGGTGTTTTCATCGTGCCCCTCCAGGAGTCTCCTACAAACGTCAAGGCAGCAGCTTGAGCAGGATACCGACGCCGAAGATCAGCGCCAGGGCGTCCCACAGACCGAGCCGTTGCGTCGTGTTCAGCCGCCCCGTCATCGTGGCCACGACATCCGCCAGGCGGGAGCCGGAAACGCTGTCATCGGCCGCCAGGTCTTGGGGACGGACCAGGCCGGTGATCGTCAGCGTTTGCCAGGTCTCGTCGACCTTGATCTGGCGCGACCCCTGGAGCTGCATCAGCCCCGCCGGCGTCACTCCGGTGACGCGCATTGCGAGGTCGCCCGTCAGCGCGTGCTGCCACGTGGTCGCGGAATTCTGGCTCGATTGGAGTCCCTGCTGGCTGATCAGGCTCACGATCGGCGAGTTCATCGTTGTCGTGGACTGCCCGCCCACGGTCGCCTGCAGCGAGGTGGTACTGAGGTGCACGAGGACGAGGTCTCCAACGCCCGTCGCCACGGGATCTGAGAACAGGCTCCCGGTCGGCGGCGCGTCGGGACCGCCCCATGCAGGCGTCACGGCGAGGGCGATGAGGACTCCCCATGCGATAGACCAAGTGGCCCGTGCCATGCCAGCCTCCCCGATTCTCGATCCGCTACTCGGCTCCGACCTCAACGGTGCCAGATCCCGTAACGCGACCGCTGACGATCACCCCGGTGTCCTGGATCTTGACCGGGATGACTTGGCCGACCACCCCGTCCGCTTGTGCCAGTCCCGTGGCCCCGATCCACAGGGTCGCCCGGTGGACTACGACCGTCACGAGGGCCCCGCGCTGGACGGCCGGCATCTGCGCCACCATTTGGTCGGTCAACACCGTTCCCGCGGGGACGGTCTGTGTCGCCCAGGATCCCGCGATCGAGTGCAGATCCTGGAGAGGACGCCCCCATGGGGCCGCGATGGTCCGCGTCTCGACGCGCACCGATTGCGGCGTGATCTCGGCATGATAAGGCAAGGACTCCACCGCGATCAGCACGGGGCCGCGCAACTCAACCCGAAGCGGTATCTGGATGGTCTGTAGGAGCGAGCCGTCCTGCACGATGCGTATCCCGACGGTGACGATCCCGAGGCCGACCGTCGGCGGGACGCTCGGGGTCAGCGTGTACGGACGTGCAGGCACCACCGCCGCGCCTGGTGCCGCCATTGGGGTGATCACGTACGCGCTTCCTGCCGCGGGCGAGGGGAGGGCGCCTTCGAGGGCCGCTGTGGCCACCCCGACCAACATGTCGGGGGAAATCGTCGCCGCCGGAGTGGTCACGGTACATACGGCCGCCCCGCTCACGTACATCGGGTGAAGCCCCGCGCCGGTCAGCACGGCCTCGATCTGCGGGCGCGTCAGCACCTCTTGCTGGCCGGGCGCCGGGGCTCCCGCGATCGCCACACTCGCGAGCCCGCCGGGAACCGGCCCCCCGAGCCGGACGCAGTCCGCCAGCCGCACTACCGGTCCCATGGCCGTGGCGTGAGACACGATCGTCACGCTCACGCCCGCCGGTGCTGCGGAAGCGCAGATCGGCCCGGGGCCGCTCAAGAGCAGCACGATCATGATCGCTCCGGTTCCCGCAACGACACCGTTGTGCCGGAGGTGACGACGCGACCGACCACGGCCCATCGGACCCGCCCTATCCATTCATCCCGTTCGCCATCTGGAGCATCTGGTCGCCGGTCGTAACGACCTTGCTCATCGCCTCGTACGCGCGCTCCGCGTCGATGAGCGCCACCATCTGATCCACGAGGCTGACGTTGGACTGCTCGACATACCCCTGTGCGAGCGTGCCCGTTCCCTGCTGCCCGGGCGTGGCCACCAGCGGGGCTCCGCTCGCCTGCGTCGCCACGAACAGATTCTGCCCGCGCGCGAGCAGGCCGGCCGGGTTGGCGAACCGTGCGAGTTGGAGCTGCCCAACCTGTTGCGGGTTCTGCTGCCCGGGCATGGTCACGGAGACCGTCCCGTCGGCCCCGATCGTGACCGCGGTGGCGGTCGGCGGAATTGTGATCCCCGGCTGCACGAGGTATCCGTCCGACGTCACCAACTGGCCTTGTCCGTTGACCTGGAACGATCCGTCGCGAGTGTAGCCGATCGTGCCGTCCGGCAGGGTAACCTGGAAGAACCCGTCGCCTTGAATCGCCAGATCATACTGATTCTGGGTCTGCTGAAGGCTGCCCTGAGCGAACATGCGGGGGGTGCTCGCGACGCGCGTCCCGAGCCCCACCGACACGCCGGTCGGGGTCACGGTCCCTCCCGGCGCGGGCGCTCCCGGGGTCGTGATGTTCTGGTAGACCAGGTCTTGAAACTGCGCCCTGGCGGTCTTGAACCCCGGCGTGTTCAGGTTAGCGAGGTTGTTCGCGATCACGTCGATCTGCGTTTGTTGCCCCGCCATCCCCGTGCTGGCTGTCCACAGTGCCTGCATGGCTGGTCTCTCCCCCTTCCCTGCGACTTCGGACTTGGGGCACAGCGTCTCGAAAATCTGTCGGCGCCCCCTCTACCCTGCCACCGGACGTTGGCCGGGCATTACGACACTTCCCCGACCGTCTGCGAGGACAAGGTCTCCGTCGCGTCGTCGAGATTCAAGGCCTGAGTCGCACTCTGGTACGTCCGGAGGATGGTGATCAGACGCACCATCTCCTGGACGGACGAGACGTTGGACGTTTCAAGTGCGCCCTGAACGACTCGCGCCTGGGTCGCCGCTGCCACGATCGGCGTCGTGCTCCGGTATAGGCCTCCACCGAACGGGACCAGGGCGGTCGGCGCCGGGGACGCGGCGATTTGGAATTGTCCCACCACCGACCCGTCCGCGCTGACGGTCCCGTCGGACGCGATCACGATCGAGTGCGTACCGGGCGGGATGATGATGGGGCCGCCCGTTCCCATCACGGCGTCCCCGCTTGCGGTCACCACGCGTCCCGTCCCGTCCACCTGAAACGCGCCGTTCCGAGTGAGCGCGACCCCCGTGGTGGTGGCGATCTCCCAGTATCCCGGCCCGTCCAACGCCAAGTCCAGCGGATTGCCGGTCGGACGAACGGTCCCCGGACGCTCGTCCACCGCGGCGGTGATCGTCTCAGGCGTTCCCTCGACCGAGCCCAGGGGCGCCGTCCCCGCGTCCGACGATCGCAGCATGGCCACGGCCGGTCCGCCCGTCACCTCGGCTACCATGGCTTGAAAGCCGGGCGTGTCCGCGTTCGCGAGGTTATTGGCCACGATCTCCGTCATCTGTTCGAGTAGCGCCATCGAACTCGCGGCCGCGTTGGCCGCAGTGGTGCCGGTCATACGTCCACGCCTCCTTCCGGCACGCCCAACGCTTTGGCCAGAGCACGCAGCACGCGCTGGTGCCGGCGTCCGATCGTGGGTTTGGTGCTGCCTAACACCTGCGCGATCTCTTCGTACGTCAGCTCGTGGACCCAATACAGATTGAGAAGCTGCTGGTCTTCCACAGATAACTCTGCGATCGCGGCCGCGAGGTCTTTCACCAGCACGGACTGGATCGCGGCCGCTTCCGTCGGAGCCGGCTCGGACGCAAGCCGCTGGTCCAGCAAGGCCCACGTGGCGACCTCGGCCCGCCCTTGCGCAACTGGGCTGTCGTCCTCCTCTTGTTGCTCCTCATCGTCGTCCGCTGCCGCCGAGAGGCGGGACCGTCCGCTCGTGCGTCCCAGTTGCCGGCGCACGTAGTCCATGACGCGCCAACGCACCCGCTGCATCGCAAACGAGGCGACGGGTCCGTGTCGCGACGGATCGTAGATCCGGATCGCCTCCACCAGGGCGACGGCGGCCTCCTGATCGAGATCGTCGTAACTGAGCAGCCCGTCCGCCAACGAGAAATAGCGCCGGACGACCCGCTTGGCCATGGGGAGATACTCGGCGATCATCGCCGATTCGTCGAGCCGCACGTACTCGCCAACGCCCGGCATCACGACAGCCCCACCATCCCGTACGGTGCGAGACCGACATCGGGCGAGAGCTCCTCCACGGCCACGACCGGCAGGCCCGGTATCCGCGGCGCCACCAGCCTTCGGAGCACGCCCCGGATCGTGCCCGTCACCAGCAGTACCGGAGACGCTCCCCTGCTCGCCGCGGCGGAGCGCGCCGCAAGCAAATGGTCCGCAAACGCGTTCACCTCGTTGAGCTTCAGGCCAAGGAACGGCTTGCGCTGCTCCTGCGCCTGGCGAAATTGGTCCTGCACCGCGGGATCCAACATCAGCACCGGCAGCTTGCGGTCGGCCTGCAGATAGGGCTGCCACAAAGCCGGGCCCAACTGCCGCCGTACGAGCTCCACAAGATCCGCCGTGTCCTTGTGGCCGGCGGTCGCCCCATCGGCCACGGCCTCCACGATCCGGGCCAGGGACCGCACCGGCACCTGCTCCGCCAGCAGTCCCTGCAGCACGCGTTGCAGCGTGCCGAGCGGCACCACCTTGGGCACGACCTCGTCCAGCAGCACGCCGTGCTGCCCGCGCAACCGCTCGACCAGGTCGCGGGTCGCCTGCCGCGTCATGAGCTCCGGAGCGTGCTTGCGGAGCAGCTCCACCATGTGGGTCGCGAGGACTACGGTCGGGGCGACCACGAGATAGCCGGCGCGCTCGACCTCCGCGCGCGCGGCCGGGCTCACCCACGTCGCGGGTCCTCCGAACGTCGGATCCTTCCCCGGAATGCCGTCAACGGGTGCCTGAACCGGTCCCGTCGGGATCGCCATGAGTCGGTCCGGATACACCTCTCCGCGTGCAACCTCAGCGCCCCAGACGGTGACGGCGTAGGTGCGAGTGGCGAGGGTACCGACGTCGCGGATCCGGATCGTGGGAACGAGGAGCCCGAGCTGCTGGGTGACTTGGCGGCGCGCCAGGACCATGCGCTCGGCCAGGTCACCCTGCGTCGCGAGCGTCGCGAGCGCCGGCGCGAGGAGCAGCTCGATCGGCTCCACGACGAGCAGGGACTCCATCGCCTGCACGGATCCCAGGTCGTGCGGGGTCGCCAGTGCCGCGGCGGGCGCCCGCGCCGGACGGCGCCGAATCATGGCGGCGGCCGCGAGACCGGCCGCAAACACGAAAAACACGAGCTTCGGCATCCCCGGGATGAGCGCGATGACGCCGACCATCACCCCGGCCAGCGCAAGCGCCTGCGGCTTGGCCGTGATCTGCGAGACCGCCTCCGCACCCAACTCGTCGCGCGATGCCGCCCGCGTCACCAAGAGGCCGCTCGCCATGCTCATGAGCAGCGCCGGCACCTGCACCGCCAACCCCGCGCCCACGGTCAGCACGGTGAGCGACTGCGCGGCGTCGCCAAGGGCCATGCCGCGCATGAACGCGGCGATCGCGATGCCGCCCACGAGATCGATCAGCACGATCACCGCGCTCGCGACCGCGTCCCCGCGAACGAACTTGCTCGCGCCGTCCATGGCGCCGTAGAAGTCGGCCTGCTGCTCGATCGCGCGGCGGCGGGCTCGGGCCACGTCCTCGGTGATGACGCCCGCGTTGAGATCGGCGTCGATGGCCATCTGTTTACCGGGCATCGCGTCGAGCGTGAACCGGGCCGCGACCTCGGCGATGCGGCCGGCGCCGGAACTGATGACCACGAACTGCACGATCATCACGATGAGGAACAGCACAAACCCGACGATCGGGTTCCCGCCCATGACGACCGTGCCGAACGCCCCGACGAGCGCGCCCGCGCTCCCCTGCAGCAGGATGAGCCTCGTCAGCGCCACGTTCACGGCAAGCCGGAACACGGTGCCCATCAGCAGCACCGACGGGAAGACCGAGAACTGCAGCGGGTCCGTCGTGTACGTCGCCACGAACATGATGAGGACGGACGCGGCGATGTTCGCCCCAACGAGCAGGTCCACGATCCATGGTGCGAGCGGGGCCAGGATCAGGAGCGTGACGAGCAACGCGGCACCGGCGACCAGCACGTCGCCGAGCCGGCGTCCCGTGAGTGGTACGGCCGCGGCCTCTGCTTTCGACGCGGGACGGACCCGGCGTGCACCGCGGGCCGTCGGGCGCGGGGTTGGGCGGCCCTGCGGGCCGCTCGCGTGGGTAATCCCCGCGGACTCGGGGACCACGCTAGCCACGGGCCGCCTCCGCCCGCGCGGTGCGGTAGACCCAGCCGATGACCTCGGCGACCGCCCGATACAGTTTCGGCGGAATGAACTGGCCGACGTCCACGCTGGTGTAGAGCGCACGCGCGAGCGCCGGCTCCTGGTGCAGCGGGACGCCTGCGCGCCAGGCCACCGCCCGGATGCGTTCAGCGACGTGCCCCTGCCCCTTCGCCACCACCTGCGGAGCCGCAAGACCGCTCCCGTAGCGCAGCGCGACCGCGACGTGGGTGGGGTTCGTGACGACAACCGTGGCCGAAGGCACCGCCTGCATCATCCGGGCGCGTGCGATCGCCCGGGCTCGCGCACGCCGCCGGGCCTTCCAGTACGGATCGCCCTCGGTCTCCTTGATGTCCTCACGAACCTCCTGGCGCGTCATCCGCAGGTCGCGTTCCAGACGCAGGCGCTGCCACGCATAGTCCGCCACCATGACAGCCGCGCCCACGCCGAGCGTGCGGGCGAGCAGGGGAATCCCCACGGCGAGAAGCGTGCGCCCGACTCCTTCGGGCGTCGCCGTCTGCCCGCCCGCGGCGCGCGCCAGGAGGTCGCGCACGCCGTGCCACACCAGGAGCCCCACGATCCCGCTTATCACCGTCACCCGGCCGATCTCCATGACCCCGCGCCAGGACACGAGGCGCGAGATGCCGGCAAGGGGGTTGAGCCGCGTGATCTGCGGGCGCAACACGGCGGGAGCGGCGTGGCCGCCCGTCTGCGCCACGCCGAGGATAAGGGCTCCGGCGCCCGCGGCCACCGCGACCACCGCCACGGGGACACCGGCGGTCCAGAGCGCGGCCCGCACGAGCGTCATCCCCCACGGGACGGATGGCACTAAAGGCTCAACGAGGTTTGCGCGAGCCGCCGCCTCTGCGATCCATCCCCACAGCCATGTCCCGGCGACCGTGAGGATGAGCATGGCGCCGCCGACCGCGCCCACCGCGGCCGCCATGGGGGTTCGCGCAATCATCCCCTGCGTCCGCGCGCGCTCGCGACGGCGGAGGGTTGGGGCTTCCGTGCGGTCGCCGGCCGCCATCAGGGAGCCACCACCCGCCGCGCGGATTCCAGGACGCCGCTCAAGCCGCCGAGGAGCCGGCCTTCCAACACGACCGTCACCCCCACGGTCAAGGTGAGGGCGAGCAGCGCGGTTCCCAGTTCAGCCGGCAGGGCGGCCATGTAGAGCGCGGTCTGCGCGGTCAGCCGACCCGCCACCGCGAGCGTCAGGTTGACGATCAGTAGCGACAGAAGGACCGGTGCCGCCAATGCCACGGCGACGCCGAGGAGGCGGCCGACGACGGGCACCAACGCGAGGCTCGGGCTCGCCGTGGGAAGCGCACCGGCGAGCGGCACGGTCGAAAAGCTGTCCTGTAACGCGGCGATCCATTGTTCGAGACCGCCGCCGCCGAAGAACAGCAGGGCCAGCATGAGCGGGTAACACTGCCCGAGACTCGTGGCGGCAGACGCCCCCTCGGTCCCGAGGATCGCGGCGGGGTTCAAGCCCACCGCGAGCTCCGCCACCGACCCGGCCATTTCTGCCACGCTCCACAGGAGGCTCACCCCGAAGCCGAGCGCGAGCCCGACCGCGAAGTTCCACGCGAGCGCGCCGAGGAGTACCTCGGGTGTTCCCGGCACGCCCGCGCCCCGCTGCGCCAGCCACGGCGTGAGTACGAGCCCAATCGCCGCGGCGAGACCGCCACGCAGGAGGATCGGAAGCGCATCCGCGCCGATCCATCCGGGGGCCGCGAACACGCCGGCGGCGCGCGCGGTCACGAGCACGAACACCGCGAGCTCGTTCAGCGCCATGCCGTCACCGCACCACAGCCGTGCCCAAGCCGTCCAAGACGCTGCCCGCGAAATGCACGAGGATCCCCAGCATCCACGCTCCGAATAGCGCGATGGCCCCCGCCGCGGCAAGCAGCCGCGGAAGATACGTGACCGTCGGATCCTGCAGCTGCATAGCGGCCTGGACGATGCTCGTCGCGACGCCCACGGTCAGCATGAGGCCCAAGAGGGGCGCGAGCACCTCCGCCGCCACCATGAGCATGCGTAAAAACAACGTAATCACGGTCCCCTCGGTCATCGGTCTCTCCTCCCTGTCAATGGACGCCTGCCACCAGGCCGGCCACGACGCGCTCCCATCCGTTCGTGAGCACGAACAACAGCAGTTTGACCGGAAGCGAAATGACGGTGGGCGGCAGCATGAACATGCCGAGCGACAGCAGCGTGCTGCTCACCACTAGGTCGACCACCACGAACGGCAGAAACACGAGGGTGCCGAGCACGAAGGCGGTGCCGAGCTCGCTGGTCACGAACGCGGGGACCAGCACGTAGGTCGGCACGCTGTCCCGGGTCTGGGGGCGCCCGAGATGGGCCATCCGCATGAACAGCGCCACGTCGCGATCATGGGTCTGCCGGAACATGAACGCCCGGATCGGCGGCTGCGCCCGGTCGACTGCCTGCATCATGCTGAGGCTCCCCGCCAAGTAGGGCTGGAGCGCGGCCGCGTTCACCTGCTGGAACGTGGGCGCCATCGTGAACATCGTGAGCACGAGCGCCAATCCGGTCACCACCATGTTGGGCGGTACCGTCGGCGCCCCGATGGCGTTCCGGAGGAGCGACAACACGATGACGATCCGCACGAACGATGTGAACATGATGAGGATCGCCGGCGCGAAGCTGAGCAGCGTCAACAGCAGCATGAGCTCGACGACGGGGGCGCCTCCGCCTGCCGGGCCCGGGCCGCCCACGTGCAGCGAGATCGGCGGCATGGCAGGCATCAGCGCCCCCGCTCCGGCTCGTGCTCCGGGGGGTCGAGCACGCCTAACCGTGCGATCGCCTGCGGGGCAGTCCCGATCACCATCCGCTGGCCCCCGACGTCGACCACGAAGAGCGCGTGACCGGGACCCAGCGCCGTCCTGCCGACGACGCGGATCGGAACCGCCGCCGGCCGGGAACAGGCCACGAACTGCGCCCACCAGGTGCGGACGGCTTTCACGCCGTCTCCGGAGTGGTGCCGGTCGTACCGGGGATGGGAGAGGCCACGCCCTCGACCGCTTTCCCGTGCTCTCCTCCCACGGCTTCCGGCGCCAGGATCTCGGTGATGCGGACGCCGAGCGAATCCGCGATCACCACGACTTCGCCCCGAGCGAACCGGTGGTGGTTGACCAGGATGTCGACCGGCTCGCCGACCAGCCGGTCCAGTTCCACGATCGATCCCGCGTGCAGTTCCAAGATCTCGCGGATGGGCATGTCGCGATTGCCCACTACCACGCTGACCTGCATCTCGACGTCACGGAGCGCGTCCATGGCGATACTGGGCGCGCCGGCCAGACTCCCGGTGGCGAGCTGTCCCAGCCCAAGCCCTTTCACGGGTATCCGTTTCACGCAGGACCCTCCTGTGGGCGTCGTATGTCGTCACGCACGAACTGCACGGCGACGCGGCTTCCGACCGCACCGAGGTGGACACGACCGAGCGGGCGGGAGCCGATGAACATGGTGAACGGGCGGTCCACGGGATGGCCGAGCGGGATTACGTCGCCCTCCGTGAGCGTGACGAGATCGGCCAGCCCGATCGGCAGCCCCTCGATCCCGACCGTGACGGGCAGCGGCGCGTCCAGGATCACGCGCCGCATCAGATCGCGTGCCCGGTGAATCGCCTGATGCCCGCCGCCGGACCACGTCGCCGAGTGGAGCCGAGCGAGGAGCGGTTGCAACCCGGTGTGCAGGAGCAGGAGGTCGATCGGCATCGGTACGTCGAGCCCCTCCAGCCCGAGCCGGACCCGGACGATCGTCTCTTGAGCCGAGGCGAGTTGCACGAACTCCAAGCTGCCTTCGAGCCGGTCCCATGCGATGTCCAGCTCGGCCACGGACCGAAACGCCGTCCTGAGATGCTCCGGCCACAACGCGAACAGCCGCTCCAGAATGAGCTGCTCCGTCTCCCCCATCGACCGCACCGGTTCGGGGGCCTCTCCACGCCCGCCGAGCATGAGATCGGTGAGGATGGTCGCCTCCCGCGGGGGCAAGACGGCCGCGATTCGGCCCCCCAGTTCCGCGGACTGCAAGATCGCCACCCGCGCCATGGGCGGGACCTGCTGCAGCATCTCTTCGTAGACCTGTTGGTCTATCGAAGCCACCGACAATCGGACCGGCGTGCGCAGCAGAATGCCGAGCTCCGCGGCCAGGAATCGGCCAAACCCGTTGAACAGACCCGACAGCATCGACAGCTGCTCCTTGCTCAACCGGTCGGGCCGCCGGAAGTTGTAGGGGCGGATGGGTCGAGGATCGGTCGCCATCGCTACTCGGCCACGAATTCCTCGAAGTACACGCGCTCGACTTGCACCGGCACGAGGACCGCGCTCAACTGCGACCGGAGCGCCTCGTCGAGCGCCTGCATTCCCTCGGTCGTGCGCATGATGGTGAAGCGCCGCCCCTCGATCGTCTTCGTGAGACAATCCATGAGCGCGGGTTGCCGGTCCGCCACCGCCTGGCGCAGCGCATCCGTGCTCATCGGCCCCCGCGTCACGAGCGCCACCTGGAGTTGCAGGTACTGAAACCCGTCGTCCCCGTTGAGGTTGATCGTGATCGCCGGCAACGGCACCACGACCGTCGCGTCCGCGGTCTCCGGCCTTGCGAAGGGACGCCAGATGCCCGTCTCGAGGGCGGCACCCACACCGGCGGCTCCGAGTGCCAACGCCGCGAGCGTGACGCCGAGCCACCGCCCCGTCCTCACGGCGCAACCTGCTCCACCAGCCGGCTCACTACGATCTCGACCCGGCGGTTCTCGGCCTGACCCTCCGGGGTCTCGTTCGTCGCAACCGGATGGTACGGGCCGTACCCGCTGGCCGATAGACCGGAGGGATCCACGCCGTCTTCCGCCAACGCGTGGAGGACGCTGAGCGCGCGGCCCGCGGACAACTCCCAGTTGCTCGGAAACGCCGGCGTGGCAATCGGCCTGGCGTCCGTGTATCCCTCCACTCGGACGCTGTACCCTTGAAGGGATTTCAGGAGCGCCGCCACGCGGGTGATCACGGGCGCCGCTTCCGGCCGGAGGTCCGCGGTCCCGGTGTCGAACAGCACGTCGTCCTGCAGGCGGATGACGATCCCGGCATTGGCCTCGAGGACGTGGACGTGCTGCTGGAGCCCCGCGTCACGAATGGCCTGCACCAGAGCCCCCATCTGCGGACGCGGCGCCACGGGCTGCGGCCGGCCCGCGCTCGCGAGCGGCTTTGGGCCCGGGCCAATCGGTCCCGAGGACGGGACGCCGGGCGCGGCCCGCGTGTCCGTCGCCGAGGCGCCCCCGGGCGCTCCAAACGCGGTTCGGACACTCCTGACGGCCTCCTGAAACCGGGTCTGGTTCGTAGTCGACATCGCGTACAGCAGGATGAACAGCGCCAGGAGCAGCGTGATCATGTCGGCGTAGGTCAGCAGCCAGCGCATCATCCCCGCCGACTCCGGCTCCGCCGGCGGCCCCACGCGCTTCATGAGTGCGCCCCGGGTGCAGGCGAGGGGGCAGAGGGCGCGGCTCCTTCCCGGCTGGCCCGCCGGGCCTTTGCATAGTGCTCCCGCGCCTTGGGAGGCAGCAGCACCAGCATGCGCTCCTGGAGTTCGGTCGGATTATCGCCCCGCGCGACTCCGAGCACGCCCTCCATCACCACGCGCTTGACCATGAACTCCTGCTCGTGCTGTGCGCGCAGCTTGTTCGCGACGGGCAACAGCATCAGGTTGGCCACCGAGACGCCGTACAGGGTCGCCAGGAACGCCGTCGCAATCGCCGGCCCGATGCGGCCCGGATCGGACAGATTCTGCAGCATGTGAACCAGCCCCACGACGGTCCCGATGATGCCCAGGGTCGGGGCATAGCCGCCCGCGGCGGTGAAGAGACGCTCGCCGATTCGGTGCCGCTCCTCCGTCTGGGCAAACTCGTCTTCGAGGGAGTACCGCACGGCGTCGGGATCCTGTCCGTCGATGACCAGGGAGAACGCGCGCCGCACGAACGGGTCCGATACGTCCCCGAGCGTTCGCTCCATCTCCAGCAGGCCGTGCTTGCGGGCGAACGCGGCGAGCCGCACCATCATCGCGATCGTTTCGCTCGTGTCTTCCGTCCCTCGCACCGTCTGCCGGAGCATCCCGGCAACCTGCCGGAGGTGCGCGAACCGGAAGCTCGCGATCGTCGCCCCGGCGGTGCCCAAGCACACGAGCACCAGCGCCGGCACGTTGACGAACGTAGTCGGGCTCATCCCCTCCAGCAGCATGGCCGTCATCAAAGCGCCCCACCCGAGGGCGACGCCGACGAGGGTGCTCGGGTCCACCTAGCCGTCCCCGCCCAGAGGCGCTGGCGTCCGCAGTTGGCGCTTGTACGCGATGACGCGTGCCACCACGTCCGCGCGTGGCTGCTTGACCAGCACTTCTTTCCCGTTGGTCAGCACGATCTTGGTGTCCGGCGTCTCCTCGATCTGCTGGATGAGGTCCGCGTTGAGCGTGAACTCACTGCCGTTCAGGTGCTGCAAGGAGATCATCGACACCACCTCGCTGGTCGGACGGGCAGCCTGAGGCGGCCCGCCTGGCAACCTCAGGCTCGCTTCCGCGTCTCGACGACTCGCTCTCGGCCGCCGCCTACGTCACCATCTGAATCGCCGCCTGGTCCATCGCCGTGATGGCCGTGATCACGCGCGCGTCCGCCTGGAACGACGATTGCGCCCCGATGACGTTCGTGAGCTCGGTGCTCATGTCCACGTTGCTCTGCTCGAGCGCGCCACCCGAGAGGGTGCCGGCGTTGCCGGTGCCCGGCGCCGTGATCGTGGGCATGCCGCTATCCGGACTCTCCACCCACTGGTTTTGGCCGGTCATCGTCAGCCCCTGAGGATTGGCGAAAGTGGCGAGCGCGATCTGCGCGATCGCCTGCTGAGTCCCATTGCTGTAGCTTCCCGTGATCGTACCGTCCGTCCCGATGCTGTAGCTCTCGAGCGTGCCCGGTGCCAGCCCGTCCTGGGTGCGGAGCGCGATCGTGGAGGACGACGCATACTGGGTCACGGTACTCATGTCCGGCGTGATCGACAACGCCGCGGCACCGTCCGACGGCGTGACCGTGATCGGGCCGCCGGTCTCGGCGGCAAGCGTACCCTGAGCGTTGAACGTGAGCGTGCCGGTTCCGCCCGACGTGATCGCGACCGTCCCGAGCGCCTGCGTACCGCCGGTCGGCGACGGCACCGGGGTAGCCCCCACCGTCGCGACCATCGCCGTGTTCGTGGTGACGGCCCCGTTGACGACGTTGTAGAACGTCACGTTCGATCCGGCCGCGGCGCCGCCAGCGCCGGCGGCTTCGGCGACCACGGTTGTCCCGTCCAAGATCTGGAGATTGCCGGACGCGTCCTCCTGGACGGTGTAGGTCATCCCGCCGCCGAGCACGCTCCCCGAGGAAATCGTTGGGCTCCCCGTAAACGGGGTCGCCGCGCCTCCGAACGTCCCCGTAGCTCCCGGGATCGTCCCGCCGCTGGACAGCGAGGCCGACCAGGTCCAGAGCCCGGACGCGACCGGCGTGAACGCAAAGGAAACGGTGAGGGGGTTGCCGAGCGAGTCGTACACGGTCACGAGCAGTGGCTGTGCGGTGCTGGCACCGGCCTCGACGTTTCCGGTGAGGCTGGCCTTCGTGGTCGCCTTCGGCGGAATCGCAAGCGCCCCTGCGAGTGAGATTGGACTCACCTGTCCCTGCGGCGTCACAGTACCGTTGGCGCCGCTCCACCCGAGCACCAGGGCCCCGGTCGACGCCTGCTCGAGATTCCCGGCGGCGTCCACGGAGAGCTGGCCGTCACGCGAGAACACCCGGCCGGTGCCCTGTTCCAGCACCAGAAACCCCGACCCCTGGATCGCCACGTCCGTCGACACCCCGGTCTGCTGGATCGACCCCTGGGTCTCGTTGGGCAGAATCGCGCCCGGTTCCACGCCCAACCCCACCTGGACGGGTGCGCGGCCGCCAGCTGCGGCACTTGGAGCGGAGGCGCCCTGCACCGTCTCGCTCAAGAGGTCTTCGAACGACATCGTCTGCGCTTTGTACCCGGTTGTGTTGAGGTTCGCCAGGTTGTTGCTGATGACGTCCAGCCACTGGTTCGCGGAGTTGAGCCCCGTGATGATCGTGTCGATGCCTGCCATGCCGCGTCCCCCTCCCCGCTATGGGATGCTTGAGAGATTGCCGAACGGAATGCTCGCACCGTTGATCGTGAGGGTGAGGCTTTGGGACGCCACCCCCACCCCGGACACGGTTCCCTGCGTCGATGCCCCGCTCGTCGGGTCGAGGTAGGTGACGGACTTTCCGACCAGCCCGAGGGCCGTTTGGAGCTGCGTCGCCTGACTCGCCTGCACTGTCTCGTCCACCTGCGTCATCTCCGCAAGCTGCGTGACCATCGCGGTCGGATCCGTTGCGTTCGTTGGATCCTGGTGGGTGAGCTCCGCCATGAGCACCTGCAGGAACAACTGGGTGACCTGCTGCGCGGCGTTCGCGGACGACGCACCCGTCGTCGATGCCGCCGTCGTGCTGCTAACCGATGACGTCACTGGATGCCTCCTCTCCGTCGGGTAAAGACATGACGAACGTCTGGGGCGGCCGCGGCGGCCGCGCGTCCCGTCCCTGCTGTCCCCGAGGCGACTGATCCGTGCCGGCGGCAGGCCGCACCGCCAGCCCTGAAAGCTGGATATGCTGCGTCGCAAGAGCCGTCCGGAGTCCGTCGACGTGGTCGCGAAGGACCTGCGCCATAGCCGGCGTCTGGGTGACCACGCGCCCGGAGACGGCATCCGTCCGGTCCGTGAGTGTGACGGTAACCGGCGCGTCCCCGCCGGACCGTACCGTCAGGTGTGTTACGGGTCCACTCGAAACTCCGGCGGTCGACGGGTCAGAGGCCGGCATGCGGGCCAAGGAATCCGACGTCAGCGCACCGCTCGCCGAGGACGCCCCGGTCGATGCGCTGCTGCCGGTTGGAGGCATGGCCTGTCCCGTCCACTGACCCGCACCGGTGTCTCCTCCGCTTTGACCCTGGCCGCCCTGGTGCGCCATCCCAGTGGCGCCCCCAAGGGACCCCAGGGCGTCGCGTTGCGCCGCCTCTTGTGTGGCCCCGACACTGGTCGAGGTCGTAGAGGCTGCTCCGCTCGGAGTCGCATCCTGCGCAACGGGGCCGTCTTGGCCGTCCTTGGCGGTCGCCTGCATTGCGAGGGCATCACTCCCGGTGCGGACCACCATGCCATGGATCGAGGGATCATCATGCTCGGGGCCCGTTCCCGAGGAGGGCGTCGCAGGCTTCGAAGACGATGGCGCCGCCGTGGGGACGGTGCGTGGAGGACCGCCGGATCCCGTCACGGCCGCGTCTGTCGAGGCAGCAGCCCCACGGATCGAGGCGGATGACGAATCGGCTCGGGAACCCGGGTCGGCCGCGAGCTCGCGCGCGATCTGATCACGGGCACTCAGGACCCGCGACACGTACCCCTGCGTTTCGGCGTACGGGGGAATGCCGCCCCATGCCGATACGACCCCGCTGCCGGCGTTGTACGCCGCCAGGGCCAGCGGGGTCGAGCCGAACTCGGCGAGCTTCTCACGCAGGTACTCCACGCCGCCCGCCACATTTTGTGCGGGATCAAAAGGATCGGTCACGCCCAACTCCTTGGCGGTCCCAGGCATGAGCTGCATCAACCCGAGCGCACCAGCCGGTGACACCGCTGTCGGGTTACCGCCGGACTCCTGCAGGACGACGGCGAGGGCCAGGGCCGGGTCCACGCCGTCCTGTTTGGCTTCCCTGATAATGAGATCGCGCTCCGACTTCGGGAGCCGTGCAAGATCGGCCGTCACGCCCGACGCGGCTCCGTCGCTCGACCCGCCGGTGCCGTCCGTCCCCGTCACTTGACCGAGCACGTCGCCGAACTCGGACCCGGCCGACGCCGTGGGCTCGAACCTGGCCTTGAGGGCATCAATTCTCGCCAACACCGTGACGAGGGCGGCTGGCACCGCGCTCATGCGAGACCCCTCCGCGCCTGTTCCTGCACCATCTCGTCCATCGCCTTGTCGTGCTCGCGCGTGACCTCCACTCGGTGGCGCCGAACGGCCCGTTCCTTGAGACGCTCCACCACCTCGACGTCCCGGTGACGACGCTCCACCACCGAGCGCGCCTGCGTGACCGTGTTCGCCGCCGCCTCGCACCCCGCGTGCTCGCAGATCAGAACCGCGTGCATGCCCCGGAGCACCGTGTCCGCGACGATCACCTCGGTCGCGGTCGGCGCCCGGAGCAGCCGCTCGCGGATCTCCGCGATCACGCCCTGCATCTCCGCCTCCGCAGCCGCCACCCGTCGTTCCGCCTCCAGGTGGCGGGCGATCTTCGCGTGAAGGTCGGCCTGCGCGGCGCGCGCCCGCTGCGCCCGCACCTGTAGCAACCGCTCCAGAGGGAACCGAAACTTCCTCATGCCCCCAGCGCCGCGCGGAGGTCGGGCACGACGGCATCCGGGGTCCCGGCCTCGTCCTGCCGTTGCCGCAAGAACGTCTCCAGCGCGGGCCCCACCTGGCGCGCCCGGTCGATTCGCGGGTTCGATCCCGGTGTGTACGCCCCGATATTGATGAGATCTTCCGCCTCGTGCAGCGTCGCCAAGTGGCCCCGGGCTTCCTGTGCCAGCCCGAGGTGTTCGCGACTCACGACGTGCGGCATGACGCGGCTCAGCGACTGCAGCACGTCGATGGGAGGAAACCATCCGCGCTCCGTCAACGCCCTCGACAGCACGATGTGGCCGTCGAGAATGGCGCGCGTCGCGTCGGCGATCGGGTCCATGAGATCGTCGCCGTCGACGAGCACGGTGTAGAGCGCGGTGATGGAGCCCCGCGGTGCCGTGCCGGCCCGCTCCAGGAGCCGGGGTAGCTGCGCGAACGCCGATGGCGTATAGCCCCGCGTCGCGGGCGGCTCTCCGGCCGCAAGGCCGAT
>DASPUZ010000250.1:0-4062 GCA_035622635.1 bacterium
CACTGCCCAGCGCCCGGCGATCTGACCGCCGGCGAGCAGCGCAAACAGACCGATCGGCGCCACGAGGCTCAAGGCACCAGCCAGCCAGATCGTGCCTGCGAGGATCGCGTAGGGGGTGATCCACGCGGTGTCCATCGCGGCCACGAGGAATGGAAGCACCCATCCCGGCGTGTCTGCTCGACCCGCGGCAGCGTCGGGTGGAGTCACCGTACCCGGGCCTCCCTCTCGCGCCTAGGGAACATCCGCCTCGTCCTCGTTAGGCCAGCGCGACGTGGGGCAAGTCGCGCCAGGCGTCCTCTCCCTGTACCGGAAACACGGGAAGATCGTCGGCGGCGACCGTCCCTGCGTTGGTGCCGATCACGACGAGCCCCGCAGACCGCCCGATGCGCCGCGCGGCCCGCAGCATGGCGATCGTCTCTGGCTCGGGGACCGCCGCGATCGCCAGGACGCTCGTCCCCCATGGCAGAGCGGGCATCTCAGCCGTGAGCAGATCTTCCAGCGGAGTCGTCGCCACTGGCGCCGCGGTCGCGAGCGCCTCCAGGATCGCCTGCAGCTGCTGCGGATGCTCGCTCGGAGGCATGGCGATCGTCGCCATGCCGGCACGTCTGAAGCGCGGGCCGTTCACGTAGAGCCCGACCGGCAACTTGTGCTCGGCGCCCCATGCCGCGACCGAGGCGGCGACGATGATCGAAAGCTCGACGAGCATAGGGTCGTACCCGGCCCACCACGCGTGGCCACGGAGCGTGTGCATGTCGAGAAAGAGAGCAAGACGCGGGTGCGTTGTCGGCTCGAGGATCTTGACACGCAGGCGCCCGAGACGGGCGGATACCTTCCAGTGGATGCGCCGTGGAGAATCGCCCGCCTCGTAGGGACGTACGCCCGCGACGTACGCCGGGTCTTCCCACAACGTGCGCGGGCTCACGAGGTCTCCGAACGGCCCTTGCGCGTCGAGTCCCAGGCGCTCGAGCGGCACGATCCTCGGATACACGATGAGGTGGTCCATCGTGGACACCGTGTGATGTTGCGTCGAGAAACCGAACAGGTCGCCGGCCCGGAGCGTGGCGGGACCGAACTCGTACAGGCCCCGGTGCGCACACCGGACGCGGTATCGCCGGCGAATCCGCTCGTACCATCGCGGCGAGCACAGATGGATCAGCGTGCGCCGCCGCGGCTTGTAGGAGGTCGTCAGGTCCGCGTCGAGAAACGTCAACGCCTCCGGCACCTCGTCCTCGACCTCCAGCCAAGGGAGCGGAAGGAGCTTGCGGTTGGTGACCTCGAGTGTGAGGTCAACCTCCTCATTGAAGAACGCCCGGCGCTGACCGAGGAGTCGACGGTAGGTGACGCCCGAGAAGCACGCGCGCTGCCAGACCCACGACGCCAGCGCCATCAAGAGGCCGATCACGGCAAACACAAAGAGGATCGCCTGGTGAAACACCGCTCCCAGCGTGCCGAGGATCGCCAAGAGCAGGAGCCAGCTCTCCGACGTCACGATTTTGGACGGCCCGACGGAAGAGCCGTCTCGGCCGGCACGGGGACGCCGGCGACGATCTCGCCCACGACCTGTTGAAGTGCCGTCCCCCGCAGACGTGTCTGGCCGGTTGGCAGGAGCCGGTGCCCGAGTACCGAGGGCGCGAGCTCCTTCACGTCGTCCGGAAGGACGAACGCACGGCCGCGCACGGCGGCGAGCGCCTGCGCCGCGCGCCGCAACGCAAGCGACGCCCGTGGGCTGGCGCCCAGCGCCACGGCGGCGTGCGTCCGAGTGGCCTGCACGATCCCCACCACGTAGTCGCGCACGACCGGCGCTACTGTCACAGCACGCACGATCTTAGTCGCCGCGAGGAGCGTCTCCGGATCCGTGCAGGGCGTGAGATTCTCAAGCGGTGAGGTGCGCTCGAACCGGTCGAGAATGGCGGCCTCCTCTTTGGCCGTCGGATACCCGAGCGACAGGCGCATGAAAAAACGGTCGAGTTGCGCTTCGGGCAGGGGGAACGTGCCAGTGAACTCGATCGGGTTTTGCGTGGCGAGCACCATGAACGGGCGGATGAGCAGCCGCGTCTCCCCCTCGATACTGACCTGCCGCTCCTCCATCGCCTCCAGGAGCGCCGACTGTGTGCGCGGGGTTGCCCGGTTGATCTCATCGACGAGCAGAAATTGGCTGAAGATCGGTCCGGGGTGGAACCGGAACGACTCGGTCTGCGGCTGGTAGACGGAAACGCCGAGGACGTCGCTGGGCAGCAGATCGGGTGTGCATTGGATGCGGTGAAACGTCCCCCCGACACTGCGCGCAAGGGTCTTCGCCAGCATTGTCTTGCCGATGCCGGGGACGTCGTCGAACAGAACATGTCCCTCGCTCAGGAGCGCCACGAGCAGCAACTCGACCGCCTGGCTCTTGCCAATGATCACCCGGCCGATCTGCTCCTGCACCCGCTGTGCGATGACGCCGACCTCTGCGGGTGATTCCACGGATCCCACCCCCTGGGAACCAAAATGGCTTCTACAGTTGTCCTGTAGAAGCCATCGGCCGCGAGACCGCGTCTCGGAGGCAGTTATGGCGGGCTTCATCGCCCTTTTGCACGAGCATGACTCCCCTGGTGCCTCAATTATAGGGGGGCGCGCGGCGGGGCGTCAACAAAGGGCGGGCTCCACCGGTCACGCAGTCGGGCGTCTGATGACCCAGAGCACCGACACCGTCAGCGAGTGATTGATCATATGGCACGGGCCGAGTGGCGACCGTCCCGTGATACGTCTCGACGTGCCTCCGGCGCGGGCCCGCACCAGCACGTGGGCCATGGAGAGCGGCCACACCCGCTCCGCTCTCCCGGCGTCTTCGTACCTCATGCCTCCGCGCGGTGTAGGGTCGTAACACGATGCGGGGGAACGTAGGTCGGCACTATTTGTTGTGAGCCCCGGCCTCCATCTGCTGAAGCACCTGCAGCAGTTGCTGGTTGCTGTTGATCAGAAGCTTGATCGTCGCGTTCATGTCCTCCATCATCTGCAGCATCTGCTTCTCATTCACCGTCATCGACATCTTGTCCATGCCCATCGTATGATCACGCATCGCCTGATATCGCGCGATGGCCGCATCGAGGTTCGCCTTCGCCTGAGCGATGAGTTTCTGCGCTTCCGCGGGCGTCGGGCCGTTCATTTGGGCGGCGGCGTATGGAATGCTCCCGAATGCGCTCACGAAGAACAGGCCGATGAACACAACGACAGCAACTCTCCATGACATTGACACCTTCACGTGCTCCCACCTCCCGCTGTTTGGATGATCATGCTTCTAACGAACCATGTGTGCGCACACGCGGTGATCCACGAGCCGGCGGTCAGTACGGGGCCTTCGCACTTGCCCCCGCGGGGTAGGCCCTGCGTGACTTCGATCTCGAGGAGCCCAGAGTACCCGCCGACGTAGGTGACTACGGACCTCAGCGTATTGAGGGCGCATGACGATATGATAAAGATCGCGTGCGGATGCGGGGATCAGCAAGCCGCGAGCCGACACAGGATCGAACATGGCGGGATCGAGCGTTGCTCTCCGGAGACGGTGAAAGGAGAACTTCCCGAGGCTCTTCGTGATTGGAGGGTTTCCAATGCGCTGGCTACTGGCTCAGACATCCACGGCAACGCCACGGCGCTCCGGGCCGTCCTAGAGGAGCGGGCGGATCACATTCTCTGCGCGGGACACCTACCTGATCCGCCGTCGTGCTGCCGGCGTCGTCCAGGGGAATCACGACCACGGCGCCGATTTGCCGGCCCGGAAGGTGCGGATACAAGTTCCTTTCGACGCGGCGGTAGATCCAGCGTGTCCGTCCAGGAAGGGATCCCGATCACGGGCTTCTGGGAACCATGCTGGCTGTCACGGGCCGTAGGAACGTCCGGTCTTCCGCCACGATGAACCGCCGTTCCTCGGCGAACCGAAAGTTGGCCGCCCCTTCGGCGTCAGCCCTGAGGCGCATGCGGTACGTCTCGTAGGCTGCCAAGCTCTCGAACGTAATCAGCCCGTATGCGACGTTGTTCGTGCCCTCATGCGGCATCCAATAGCCAACCAGGTCGCCGCCGCATTTC
>DASPUZ010000251.1:0-18208 GCA_035622635.1 bacterium
GGGGGCCGACAGCACATCGTCCCCCGGGCCATTTTCAGATGCGGTTCGGAGAGAAAGTGGAGGGAAAGTTTCCAACGACGCGCTAGAACCCTTGGTATTGTGGGCCCGCCAGGACTTGAACCTGGGTCCGCCGGTTATGAGCCGGATGCTCTGCCCTTGAGCTACGGGCCCCGACGTGATTATACCATTGGCCTAGCCCGGGGGGCCGTACGACTGTGCCAGTCGTGCCGTGAGGGTGTCGGCGACGCTATCCCTTAAGCCCCGAGTACATGAAGCTCTCGACGAACCGGCGTTGGAACAAGATGAACACCACCAGAAGCGGCAAGACGACGATAACCGTACCCGCCGCGATGAGATTCCACTGAGCGGCGGATTCCGCCGACTGGGTGAACGACGCCAGCCCGACCGTCACCGTTCGCGCCCGGTCCGTGTCTGTGATGATGAGAGGCCAGAGGAACTCGTTGTAGTGATACACGACGCTCACGATCGAGAACGCCACCAACGTCGGTTTCGCAAGCGGGATGAACACGTGCCTGATGGTCTGCAGCGCGTTGCAGCCGTCGATGGCTGCGGCGTCTTCGAGGTCGCGCGGCACCCCCCGGAACGCCTGCCGGAGGAGAAACGTGCCGAACGCCGAGGCGAAATACGGGATCATGATCCCCAGCCGCGTGTTGAGGAGTCCCAGCGTCCGGAGCGTCACGAAGTTCGGGAGGATCAGGGACGATGGTGCCACCATGAGCTGGAGGAGGAACAGCCGGAACAACACCTCGCGCCCCGCAAACTCAAGCCGCGCGAACGCGTAGGCGGCGAGGGTGATCGTGACGAGCTGCACCGCCAGGATTCCGAAGACGACGACCGCCGTGTTGTAGTACAAGCGGAGAAACGGCGCATCCCCCCAGGCATCGCGAAAGTTGCTCAGCGTCGGATGGTGGACCCACAGCGACGCGATCTGGCTCCCAAGCTGCCCCGGTGCCCGCAAAGACGTTGAGAAGGCCCACAGCAACGGAAACATCCAGATGAACGCGAGCGCTCCGACCCCGAGGGCCCAGCAGATGGTGGAGATCCGATTGGAGGCGCGTACCGACATTTCAGACCTCGTAGTGTATGCGGCGTTCGAGCAACCCGAAGCTGAGTGCCGCGATCACCATCAGCACCGCGAGCAGGAACACCGTCAGCGTTGCGGCTTTGCCGAGATCGAAGAACATGAAGGCCGCTTGATAGACGTAAAATAGCAGCAGGTTGGTGGCGTTGTCGGGCCCGCCCCCGGTCATCACCCAGATTTGATCGACGGACTGAAAGGCATTAATGCTGGCGATCAACAGGACGAACAGTGTCGTCGGGGCGAGAAGCGGGAAAGTAATGCTCCGGAACTGCTGCCACGCCGAGGCACCCTCGAGGCGCGCGGCCTCGTAAAGCTCCACGGCGACACCCTGCATTCCCGCCAGGTAGAACAGCATGTAGTACCCGGCGTTCTTCCAGATCGTAAGGGCGATAACGGCCAGCAGCGCGTACCTGGGGTCCCCCAGATAGTTGATACCTCCCGGCACCAGCCAGCGGAGATAGACGTCGATCAGGCCATAGCCGGGCGTGTAGACGAACAGCCAGATCGCCGCCGCTCCCACGAGGGGGAGGAGCGTCGGATAGAAAAACGCCGTTCGGAAAGCCCCGCTCAAAGCGTGCGTCCTGGCCAGGAGAAGGGCGAGGACGAGTGCCAGTGCGACGGTGACGGGCACGGTTCCCAGCAGGAAAAACGCACTGTTGCTGAGCACCCGGCCGAACACGGGATCGGCGGCCAGTGCGACGTAGTTGCTGAAGCCGACGAAGTACTGCTGGTGTGTGCTCGGGTTGAGTTGGTACAAGCTCATTTCTAGCGATGCCAGCACCGGGTAGTACGTGAACGTGCCGAGAAACACCAGTGATGGCAGCAGGAACAGATACGGCTGGATCCGCCAGCGGCGACGCGTCACGAGCACCGGGACATGGGGTGGCCGCGCATCGCGCGTCGAGGTCAACAAATCGGCGTCCTGCCACTAAGGCAGCACGCGGCCGCGCCCGCTAGGGAACGGCCGCGTGCTGCGTGATGCAAATCGCGGTTCTGGCTTCCGTTGGAACAGCCGAGCAGCGACCTCAGTACTTCGATAGGAGCTGGGTCGCATCACGCTGCGCCTGATCGAGCGCCGCCTTTACGGTCAGTCGGCCCGACTGGGCTGCCTGGACTGCCGTGACCAGTGTCTGCTGGACCTCGTCTTGATCGTGGATCGTCATCTGCTCGCCGGCGACGCGCAGCTGCAGCGTAGCGGTGAGTGCCTGCGGCAGCTGGTTCAAGTAGGCCGCGAACGCCGGCGTCGAGAGCTCGGTCTTTCGGATGGGCACGTATCCGGTGCCGATGCTCCAGCGAGCGGCTTGGACCGGGTCTGTCATCCACGTCACGAACGTCCACGCCGCCTGCTCACGCTCGGGCGTTGTCTTGAACACGTACATGCTGCCACCGCCGGTGACCGACCCCCACTGCGCGCCTGCCGGCATGAAGGCGGCACTCCAATTGAACTTCGCGTTGGTCCGGATGAACGTCATGTTTCCAGTCGTCGTGTAGATCATCGCGACCTTCTGCTGGATGAAGTCCTGGGGAACCTGTCCCCAAAAGGCCGCACTGGACGGCCCCGTCGGGTGCACTTTGTACTTGTTCTGCAAATCGAGGATGAACTGCAAGGCCGACGCGGTTTCGGGAGAGTTGAACTTGACCCATTTGCCGCTCGTCGCGTCAAAGTACTTCGCCTTCTGCTGGACGAAGAAACCCTGGATGGTCCACGGCGACGTGTCCACGACCGGTATTTCGACGCCCCACTGGGTGACGTTTCCGCCGGCATCGCGGATCGTCAACTTCTGCGCATCGGCTACGAGCTCGGTCCAGTTCTTTGGCGGGGCGTTCGGATCCAGGCCGGCCTTCTGGAACATGTCTTTGTTGTAGAAGAATATGACTGTGCTCCGCTGGTACGGGATGCTGTAGACGTGCCCGTTGGACCGGCAGTTTAGGAGTAGGGCAGGGTAGAAATCATCGAGCCATCCCCTGGGCTGCTTGGCGATCAGGTCGTCCAGCGGAATGATCGCGTTCCGGTCCAACAGGGAGTACAGTTCCGGAGTGTCCAACACGGCTATGTCGGGCGGGCTACCCCCCATGACGCCCGTAATTGCCTTTGCCATTGCCTCGACGTAGTTCCCGGCAAAAACCGGCTCTACGCTGATTCCCGGGTGCGAGCGGTTGAAGTCGTTGACTATGCTCGTCATGAGCTCGTTGAGCGGACCTGACACGCCGACCGGGAAGTAGTATTTGAGCGAAACGGCGGGTTGCGCTCCAACGCCGCCCGGTACTACTGCGATAGCCACGAACAACGCAAGGACGATCGCCGCCCCCCTCCGCAGACCTATCATGAATCACCCCCTGTGCCCCACCTTCAGGGCCGAGACCGGTGTGAGGCGTTTTCACTCTACGTTCCGATAGTGAGTGACTGGCACTTGCCGTGTAAACGGTTCGTAATGGCTCTGTTAAGAATCGACGCCGACCCTTCTTCGGCGGGCAAGACGCACGTCCACCGGTACGCCTTCCCTTCGGTACAGGAAAGGTTCGTCCCTCCGCGAACAGTACCTGCGTCTGCTTCCGCGCTACGGAGGGGGCTTGCCTCGCGTGGCACATCCGGCGGGCCGCCTGGCATGGGCGGGTGGGGACGATTGAATCACAGACAAACGGCCGCCAACCAACGGCCGTGTCCCGCGAAGCAGGGGGGAGCACGGTGCGAGAACACGAGAAGACCGGGGTGTTCCAGGTAGGGAGCCGGCAACTCCGGGACGTAGGAGAGGCGCTCCGGTACGTCTATGACGCGCTCGTGGAGCGAGGGTACAACCCCATCGATCAGATCGTCGGGTACCTCGTCTCCGGCGATCCTACCTACATCACAAGCTACAAGGACGCCCGCACATTGATCCGGCAGATCGAGCGAGACCGCCTTCTGGAAGAGCTCGTTCGCCGCTACGTCCACACCATGATGGGAGGAGCTTCCCCTGGCTCGCGCTGACATCGCCCAAGACACACGGACCGACCGACTGGTCATTGAGGGCGGCGCCAGGCTCCACGGGCGGCTCCGAGTCGCTGGCGCCAAGAACAGTTCCCTGGCGATTATCGTGGCCGCCGCGCTGGCCGAGGACCGTTCCGTCATCGAGAACGTTCCTCACTGCCGGGACGTGCTTACGCTACTCGAGATCCTCCGGGCTCTCGGCGTGAGCGCCGAGTGGACGGGATCTGGTCGTCTCGACCTGGACGCCCGGAGCCTCACCGGCCATATGGCGCCGTACGAACTGTCCCGGCAGATGCGTGCGTCCTTCTACGTTGCCGGAATGCTGCTGGCGCGTCTGGGCCGCGCCGAGGTGCCGCTCCCAGGTGGATGCGTCATCGGAAGCCGGCCCGTGGATTTCCACATTCGAGGATTCGAGGCGCTCGGGACGCGTGTGGCCACCGAGCACGGATACTTCAAGGGCCAGGCGCCGCGTCTGCGTCCCGCGACATACTACGTCCCGCGCAGCAGCATGGGGACCACGATCAACCTCATGCTTGCGGCGTCGCGGACCGCTGGCCTCACGACCCTCCAGAATGCTGCGCGGGAGCCGGAGGTCGTCGACACTGCGGTGTTCCTTTCGTTGATGGGCGCCCGGGTACGCGGTGCTGGGACCAGCACGGTGACAATCGAAGGAACCCCCGCCCTGCGGGGCGTCACCTACACTGTGATCCCGGACCGGATCGAGGCCGGTACGTACCTGATTGCGGCGGCGGCGACCCATGGCGACGTCCTGGTCGAAGATCTCATCTCTGAGCATGTCACCGCGCTCCTGACCAAGCTTGGCGATGCTGGCGTCACCGTAGAATCTGGTCCGGGTGGTGTGCGCGTCAGGGCAGAAGGGGAGCTTCGCCCCGTAGACGTGGATACCGCGCCATATCCCGGTTTCGCGACAGACCTGCATCCCCAGTTCGCGGCAATGCTCGCGGCCGTCCCCGGGCGCAGCGCGATCCGAGAGACCGTTTTCGAGAAGCGCTTCGGTTACGTGGACGAGTTGCGCCGCATGGGGGCCGATATTCGCGTAGACGGCGACACGGCGATCATCACGGGGGTTCGGCATCTCTCGGGTGCGCCCGTCGAAGCCGTGGATATCCGGGCCGGAGCCGCGATGGTAATCGCCGGTCTTGCCGCCCAGGGCGAGACGGAAGTCACCAACGTGGAAAACCTCGACCGGGGCTATGATCGTCTGGAGGAGAAGCTGACAGGACTCGGCGCCACGATCCGGCGCGCAGTGAGCGCGTAGCGCCGGCCGCTTTCGCGGATCGAGCCAGCCTCTGCTATACTGAGGCCGCGGGCGAGTAGCTCAGCGGTAGAGCGCCTCGCTTACACCGAGGAGGTCGCGGGTTCAACCCCTGCCTCGCCCACCAAACAGGACGAGGCTTTCCGCTCGATGCATCCGACGCACACCACTCACTTTGCTACTCCCTGCTATTCCCAACATCCGCCCGGACCCCCAACAGAGGGGTTTCCAGGTCCCGGGCGGCGTCGGGTGGAAATGAGAACTATCAAGAACCTCTTCCTTCCCATCCGGCATGGGAGCGCCTCATGAGCCTCTGGGGAGTCGGTCCGTTACTCGCGGTTATAGGTGGCCTGGCGTTTGTCTTGGTTTTCCTTCTACAGCGCATATTCGGTCTCTCCGCCCTCCTCGCTGAGCCCTATCTTGCGTGGGTCCGGCTCCTTGGTCTGGGCTGGGGAGCCATTGGGCTATGGTTTTATATCGGGTCCGCTGTGCTCGTCACGCTCGGTTACCGGCGTCGCGAGCTGGTGACACGCGGTGTGTATCGATATTCGCGGAATCCGATGTATGCTGCCTTCATCGTCTTTCTGATTCCTGCTCTTTCATTTGTGTCAGGAGACTTGATGATCTTGCTAGTGTCGGCCGTACTGTTTGTCGCCTTCAAAGTCTTGATCCGACGAGAGGAGGCATTCCTTACACAGGAGTTCGGCAAGCGATACGTCCAGTACGCCGAACGGGTGCCACAGTTCATTCCTTTTGTCCGAGTGTGATGCAGCGGGTTGTGGGCCGGTTCGCCTGGTGGTGCCCTCTATGATGAACACAGCGAAACCGCACGCGCGAGCGATTGTTATGCGGCGGTATGGAGCGCCGGACGTCTTGGTGTGGGAAGACGTCGACATACCGCCGCTCGCCCCGGATGAAGTTCGAATTCGGAGCATTGCCTCCGCCGTCAACCGCTCGGACCTAAACATCCGGGCCGGTCGCGACCAGGTGCAGAAGCCCAACCCGTTTCCGTACGTACCGGGGATAGAAGTCGTCGGTGACGTCGTTGAAGTTGGAGGTGCGGTGCACGACATCCGACCGGCCGATCGTGTCATTACGATGATGCAGGGGCTCGGAGGCGTTCGTGCCAGACGGCCTGGCGGGTACGCAGAATACGTTACCGTGGCAGACGCCGCAGTCGCGCGGCTCTCGTCCGACGTCGACCCCTACGACGTGGCGGCGCTCGGGCTAGCCGCGGTGACTGCTTATGAGGGCCTGCGCCGTATTGGGGCCCTTCAGGGTCGACGGATCGTCGTCACCGGCGCGTCGGGCGGCGTCGGGTCGGCAGCCATCGGGATCGCCAGGGCCCAGGGGGCGTCCGTGATCGGGGTCGTCTCTCGGCCAGAGCGAACCGACTACGTGCGTTCGCTGGGGGCTAGCGAAGTGCTGATCGGATCGAAAGAGGCGCTTGCGGCTTCGCTCGGTCCCGACAGCATCGACGGTGTTCTGGATACCGTTGCGGGCGAACTGTTCGGTCCCTGCGTGGCTGCGCTGCGGCCTGGCGGGTCGTTCTCCCTTGTCGGCGCGGCGGGTGGCCACGAAGTCCAGTTCGATGCCTGGCAATTGCTTCAGCCCGTCATGCTGACAGGGTATTCGTCCGAGAGCCTGGACGGCGACGCTCTCCGTCAGGCGGTCTCCGTGCTCGTAGACTGGGTGCGCCGCGGAGCTCTTGCGCCCCCCGCCCGACGGCTCGTGCCACTGGCCGAAGCTGCGGCGGCGCACCAGATGCTTGAGCGTCGTGGCGTCGAAGGGCGCATACTGCTGGTGCAGTCGTCGTGACGACGGACGCAGTAGGTGACTCGCGACTCAGGACTACGCAGGATCGATTCCTGCAGCTAACGGTCTGCACAAACGAATTTGGGACACACCGCTTCCGCCGCCGTCGGGAGCAGGCGGCGCTGCGGTAGCAGGCAACGCCCTGGTTTTCGTGGTCGGCGGGGCCGACAATGTCCGCAACAATCCACCGCGCAGGGCCGGGAACGACTGAGTAGGCGTGACCCGGTTGCTTCGACAAGTGCTCGGTCGTGATCAGATCGTTAGATGCCAGATCATCGAGTCCCCGGTACGTTAGACGACGGAAGACGAGGGAGCGTCTATTTCGGGATTGCCGCCGCACCAGGACCTTCTTCGAGCGGCCGTCCCTCCTTCGTCCTCTGAGTGCTACTTTG
Organism: bacterium; assembly: GCA_035622635.1. Lineage (GTDB taxonomy): Bacteria > Sysuimicrobiota > Sysuimicrobiia > Sysuimicrobiales > Segetimicrobiaceae > JAJPIA01. Next base: position 7,554 of record DASPUZ010000251.1, read on the forward strand.
ATGCTCGGCCCGCCCGAGGATGGTCCTCGCGCCCTTGTGTGCCGCCTTCGACGGCCTACGGCAAACCGAGTATGGGCATAATACCCGGCGAGCGAGGGGTGATGCTGCCTTGGATGAGCAAAGGGCGGCCTTTGGATGGTTCTTCGACCACAATCCTTTGCCGATGTGGGTCTATGATCTCGTGACCCTTCGGTTTCTTGAGGTCAATGCGGTTGCGGTCACGCACTACGGCTACTCTCGCAAGGAATTTCTGACGATGTGCATCACCGATGTTCAGCTTCCCGAGGATAACCCGTGCTCGCTTGTTGCCCCTGCGAACAACCATCCTGGGCTCCAATTGACGGGCGAACGGCGCCATCGGTGCAAGAACGGTCAGATTGTCGACGTGACAATCTTCTCGCACGCACTCGAATTAGGTGACCGCCCGGCGGTTGTGATGATGGTACAGGACGACACTACGCGCAAGCAAACCGAGCAAGCCCTGCAACAGAGTGAGCGGAGGTTCCGGGCGCTGATCGAGAACGGCTCCGACGGTATCGTCCTCTTTGATCCCGATCGAACCGTGATCTATGCCAGTCCATCGATCCGCCGGCTCCTTGGACACTCACCTGAGGAGGTGGTCGGACAGAAATCATGCCATCACGAGCAATGGGACGGTACGGGCTACCCGCGGGGTCTCAGGGCCACTGATATCCCCCTGGCGGCCCGGGTCTTCGCCGTGGTCGACGTGTGGGACGCACTCACGTCGCAGCGACCCTATCGAACGGCCTGGAGCGCTGAACGAGCCCGCAGCCACGTCAGGGCGCACGCCGGCACGCATTTCGACCCAGCAGTGGTGGACGCATTCCTGCGCATGCTCGAGAAAGACCAAGCTCCGGACGTGCAGCAACCGACTTCGCAGCAAGGGTCGTGAGTTCACGCTTGACCGGGGCGACGAACATCAAGAGGCTGCTTCTCCAGGTTCGGCTATCCGGACTCTAGGCCCGTAGACGGCGTGAGGTCAGAGGCGGGGGGAGATGTCTCAAGTGCAGCGTGTGCAAGAAAATCTGACCACACTTACACTGGCGCAGTCAATTTCGGCGCTCGCCGCGGTACGAACGCTCGCCGCGTCGCGCACGGACATGCAGTCGCCCCGGTCCGCGCCGTGCCGTCAAGCATTGCTCTTAACTGGCTGATGACGCCGGTTGCCCCGGCAAGCAGCCTGTGGCATTGGCGCAGAGCCAACCGATCGGCGCGATCCAACTCGGCGAGTATGGAGTCAATTCTGTCCCGGGCGTTGTCGAGGCGGCCCTTCAGCCACGCGGGCCCCGCCACCTGCCGCGGGTTCGACGCTCTCAGGCACGCGCTGCACCATCCCACGCGCGGCGAGCGGTTCGCTTCGCATGGGGGCAATTCCCACCCCCGTCTTGCATCAGCTCATCGGACCCCATGCAGGGTATATCCTCTCCTGAACGGAGAGGCTCCTTGGCGGACATTTGAGGGTAGACGCAGGTCGGAGCGCTCGTTTCTCGGAGTCTCCCATCACGTCGTCGCTGTTCGTGCAGAGTGCGCACACGTCAACACAACGAGGTGAGATAATGTCGACCTTCTTGCTGCTTCCCGTGAACGAGCAGGGCACATTTCAGGACCGTGTGATCGCATCTGTCCTGGAAGATACGACCGCCCGGCCAGCACAATTCTCCCATCTGTTCCTGTTCTCACACGGCTGGTGGACCAACGCGAACGCCGCGATGATCGATTACGATCGATTCATCGCCGGGTTCACCCGATGCATGTTGGCGGATCCTTTTGCCAAACCACTCGCAGATCCGGTGATCGGCAACTATTTTGCAACCGGGGTGCACTGGCCGTCCGTGCTGACCGAAGACGACGTTTCCGTTCTCAACTACGCGCAGGCGCTGTCGTTTTTCTCGATGCGGTCCCGTGCGGACGCCGTGGGAGAGAATGCAGGGTACGCGACATTGAATGTCGCGACGCGAAGCGGAGCGGTGACGCGCCTGAACCTGATCGGCCACAGCTTCGGCTGCCGCGTGATCTGTAGTACTGTTCAGAAACTCCTGACGAATGATCCCACGTGCCTCGACAACCTGGACGTGCGCATCGTCCTGTTGGAACCCGCCTTCGACCAAGAAGATCTCGAATGGGGCGGCGTTGCCGGTCCGCCCCAACGGTACGGCCTCGTGCTCCAGAATCCACGCGTGCGCATGCTGATCACGCGGTCGGGCCTCGATGTTGCCCTTTCAGTGGGGTATCCGCTCGCGAACGTAATCGGTGACGTCGTGAACCACGCGGACGGGGCTGCCGTGGAGGCGGTTGTGCGCGCCCTGTTGTCGCGTCTGTCCGGTCCGCTGGAGGCAGTTGGTGCCGCCGCCGGTACGGTGGTTGGCGACCTCGTCGCCGCGTGGAACCGACTCCATCACAGTGAGGTAAACGCCGGAGCATTGGGGGCGCCGGTCGAAGCCATTCTTGGACGCAGAGAGCCGAAGGCGCTGACGGCCGCGCGCCTCGTGCTCGCTGGCCTCGAGGCCGCGCATGTTGACGTAGCGCTGGCGGCCGGCGGTGCCGGATTGCGCGCGCCGTTCATCACACGGCTTGGCGGACGCTATCTTTCTCTTCCCATAGGGCCAGGATGGGCGGGTGCCGCCGTTGCCGCGGGACCGCAATCCGTTGTCGTTGCGGATCTCAGTGCGCTGCACAACCGACCGGATGGCGCCAATCCGCCATGGAACGACCACCACTCGGATATCTATCTTCCCGAGATCTATCGCTTGCTTGCGTGGTTTCTGTTTTGACCACCTGTCATGTGCGCCCAAGCGGAAGAGCTCACTGCGTGAGAGGATAACCGCAATGCGAGCCCACGCTGCGGGGGCTGTTCGTAGCTGAATGGAGGCATGTGGCCGATGACAATGTCAGGCCCGGCGATCGGTTGAGAATGGCTTCAATAGTGTTGCGTTGAAACGCCGTTCGCGTCTGACCCAGCGGCCATGACATCAGCGACTCGTGCCACACCCGGTGGAATGAACAAGCGACGGGGAGGGCGCTCCTGCCTCCCCATCGCTCGCCGAGGACGAGATCTCCAGCAGGGTCACCCGCAGCCTCTCGCCAAGCCCTGAAAGACAATGCTTGGCGAGCGTAGTGCCTCGGGTACACCGAGGAGGTCGCGGGTTCGACTCCTGCCTCGCCCACCAGATCTACCAACGTTTGGAACACCGATTGAGCGTCCAGGCGACGTACTTTTCACCAGCAACAGAGTCGCGGATCCACTCCCCGGATGCGAGTCGCCCCGGCACCCATCAGACTTTCTTCGTTAGAGGTCGCCGCGCGGCGCGTTGTTCCACCGCGGCGGCGAGGTCGCGCACGCCGCGCCGAATTGCCTGCGTACTCACCGCGGCAAATCCCAACACCAGTCCTTCTCGGCCCGGGCCCCCGCGATAGTAGCGGCCCAGCGGAATTGTTTCCACGTTTCGCTCGGCTGCGGCGGCCGCGGCCGTCTCGGCATCGATCCCGCGCAGCCACCCAACCGTTTGCAATCCCGCTTCGATCGGTGAGATCTCCAGCAGGCCCGTAAGGTACTGTCGGCCGCTCGCCAGCAGCGCCGCCAACCGCTCCGCATACAGTTCCCGCATGCGCCGAAGGTGCCGTCCGAAGTGTCCCTCGGCGATGAACTCCTGCAGCACGGCCTGATCGAGCAGCGGCGCGTGACGGCTGGTGGAGGATTTCGCCGCCGCGAAACGGTCCACCACGTCGGGCGGAACGACGAGATATCCAAGGCGAAGCGACGGAAACAACACCTTGCTGAAACTTCCGGCGAAGAACACCTGCCCCGTACGATCGAGTCCGTGCAGTGCCGGCACCGGACGTCCCGAGTAGCGGTACTCGCTGTCGTAATCATCCTCGAAGATGAGTCCGCCGGTCTTTCGGGCCCAGTCGAGCAACTGGAGGCGCCGGGGGAGGCTCATCGTCATGCCCAGTGGAAACTGATGCCCGGGCGTCACGTACACGAGTCGCGCTCCCCGTAGAACCTGGGCAGGGACCAGCATGCCTTGATCGTCGAGGGGCACGAACGAAACTCTCGCGCCGACGGATTCGAACGCGATGGCCGCGCCGGGGTACCCAGGATTCTCCATGCAGACACGATCCCGCGGGTTCAGAAAAAGCCGCGCGACGAGATCGAGGGCTTCCTGCACCCCGGACACGATTACGACCTGGTCTGGCGTGCATTGCACGCCGCGAGACATGCCGAGGTAGTGGGCCAGAACCGCTCGCAGCGGCGCGTAGCCGATGGGTTCGCATCCCATCAGCAGACTCAACGGCCATTGTCGCGAACGGCGCGCCATGATTCGGGCCCATGCCGCGGCGGGAAATGCATCCAGCGCGGGCAGGTTCGCACGGAACGCCCGCGGGGGGCGGAGTTCGAGCCCCGGAAATGGCGTGACACGACGGCCGTAGTCCGACAGGTACCGTCGCGCCGTGCGGAGCACCGGCGGACGCGCGACGGGCTCTCGGCCCACCTGCAGCAAGTCGTCAGGCAGGGTCCTGCTGACATACGTGCCGGAGCCCATCGTCCCAGTGACGTAGCCCTCGGACGCCAGCTGGTCGAACGCGCTGACGATCGTTCCTCGTGACAGCGCGTATTGCCGGGCCAAGTCACGCGTGGCGGGCAGACGCGTTCCGGGACGCAGGTGGCCTGCCAGGATCTCGCCGCGCATGGCGACGTAGAGCCAGCGGTACGCCGGCATACGCGGGTCCTGCGGCGGAAGCATCAACTCCACAGCAACCGCTCGTCGTGGCATAGAAGTGGTACAGACAGAATATCATAAGTGGATCTTCCGAGATGGTCCATTGCCGCCTATCGTTTTGCCGTGAACTACTTGGGCATTGTCCGGACTGAAGGAGGTGCAGATGTGGAACCGCGTATAGAAATCACCCGCGTTCGTCCCGGAGCCTACAAGGCGGTGCTCGGGCTGGAGGACTACATTGCACGCTGCGGCATCGAGAAACCTCTCGTGGAACTGGCCAAGATGCGAGCGTCACAGGTGAACGGCTGTGCTTATTGCCTCGATATGCACAGCAAGGACGCGCGAGCCGCGGGTGAGTCCGAACAACGGCTCTACACGCTCGACGCTTGGCGGGAGACACCATTCTATACCGAGCGCGAACGTGCGGCCCTGGCCTGGACGGAAGCCGTCACCTTGATCCACCAGACCCACGTGCCGGATGACGTGTACGCGCTCGCCCGAGCACACTTCAGCGAAGCCGAACTCGTGGATCTCACGCTGATCGTCACGACCATCAACACGTGGAACCGGCTCATGATCTCCTTCCGCGGGATTCCCGGCACTTATCAACCGACAAAAGCGGCCGCGGTGCGCGCCACATAGCCGGCGCCTGCGACGGTCGGCTCATTCTGCTCACGAAGGACTGACCGGGTTCGGCGCATGGGTGGTGTGACGGAGCGCTCGATTGCCAACGCGGGAACGTCGGCACCCCGGGCGCGGCCGAGGCGGTGCGTCATGTGACTGGCGCCGGGTATTGGAGCATCCGACGAGTTCTGCGTGACCAGGAAGGTCATGGCCTCGTTAGGAATCGTGATCTCGGCGCCGTTAAGGGCCACGAAGACATCCGGGACGACGTCACCGATGGTTACGATCGCCGTGCGGGGACTTTGTTCCACCACCGTCACCTCCGGAAGGGCCGGCGCGACCGCTCTCGATCCGGGTGACGCGAGAAGGAGGCGTCTCGGACGGTGTCTGCGGCCAGGCCGTCCCGCAGCCTCTGGCGCCGTGTATGCGGCGCCGCGCCACCGGACTGTCGTCGGGCAGGCAGCTGCGCGATCCGTCTGAAATCCAGTAGGCCATGGCGACATGACGAGCATGGCGACGAACACTTCCAAATAGGTTGCACACGGAGGGCGATCATGTCCACGCCACGCACCAGCGCAAGCGTCGTACCGACACTCGACAAGCTCGACGGGCGAGTCGCGCTCATTACCGGGGGGAGCGGCGGGATTGGCCGCGCGCTCGTGCGGCGGCTTGCCGCCGAACGGCTTGCCATCGCCGTCGGATACGGCGCGCAGGCGGAGGCGGCCGAGAAAATCGCCGCCGAAGTCGTTGCGGAGGGCGGCAGGGCCGTGGCGGTCGGGGCGGATCTTCGCCGGTCCGACGCTCCGCGGGCATTAATCGCCGCCGTGGAGGCTGCGTTCGGACCGGTCGACGTGCTCGTCAGCAACGCGGGACTGGGTCGCGTCCAGCCGCTTGAGGAGGTGTGCAGCGAGGACTTCGACGAGATGATCGCGGTGAATCTCCGCGCCCCCTTCCTGCTGGCGCAGCAGACAGTGCCGGGGATGAGGGAGCGGCGCTTCGGTCGCATCCTTTTCATCTCGTCCGTTGCCGCGTTTACCGGCGGGATCGTCGGGCCGCACTACGCCGCATCCAAGGCCGGGCTCCACGGTCTCACCCACTTCCTCGCCGTGAGGCTCGCCCCGTTCGGCGTCACCGTCAATGCGCTCGCGCCGGCGTTGATCGCCGAGACCGGAATGCTCCCTGGCGATCCGGGCCAGCTGCGCGGGAAGATTCCCGTTGGAAGACTCGGAAGACCGGAGGAGGTTGCGGACCTGGCGCTCGCGATTCTCCGGAATCCCTATCTCACCAACCAAGTCCTTGCACTGGACGGGGGCATCCACCCCAGGTAACTCCATGAGCCGCTGCCGTCTCCCAAAGAGGCGCGATCGAGGACTCTGCAAAGGGGGCGGTACTCGTGGCGGTGCGCTGGAGCACTGGACCCGCCACGCATCCGAAGAGAGGTGAGTGGCCCGGCCGTCCGTGGTGGCGACCGATGACGTGGTGCATGCCGGAGTCTACACGCACCCATAGTTGGGCAAAACCGCGGCAAACTCGATCCTGGCCGTGGTGTTGGATGTCGCCCCAGGAAACGGTGGGTGACGGTGGGTCGCGATCTCACCCTGATCTTGGAGTCGCCAGCGCCCCTTCGGACAGTGGCGCATGCATCCGCCCTGACCGCGACGGGGATCGGCATGCTTGCGGTCGTTGGCTGGGCCACCGGGTCTCGCGTGTGGGCCAGCTTCGGCCCGCAGTACATTCCGATGGCCCCGACTACGGCCTTGCTGGTTATGTTGCTGAGCGTGTCGGTTGTCGTTTGCGTGTCTCGGATTGGCATGCCTCGACTCCGGTGGATCGGGGTAGGCGCCGCGATTCTCGTCTGCGTGGCTTCGCTCGTGACTCTTGGGGATTTCCTCACCGGCGCACGCTGGAGTTACGAGAGTTGGCTCGTTGCCCATCCCGACCGGTTTGGCCTGGTACTCACAGGCCGCGTGTCACCGATGACTGCGGCGGGGATACTGGTCTTGTCCTCGTCCGCACTCCTGCTTCTTCGGCCCGCGTACTATCCGCTGGTCGGTGGTCTCGTGTCACTCGTCGCCGGCGGCGCACTCCTGGTGCTTGCCGGATATGTGTATCACGCCCACTCCTCTATGGCGGGCGCACCATCCCGGTCGCCCTGACCACGGACCTTGCCTTCCTGTCGCTCGTGACGGCGTTTGTGACCGCGATCGGCCCTAGCCATTTTCCGCTCCGGCCGTTCTGGGGGCCGTCCGCCCGTGCACTCCTCCTCCGCACCTTCTTGCCGATCACCGTAGCGATCGTGGCCGTGACCGGCATCCTGGCACACATAGGTGGGCAGTGGAACCCGGCCCTTGCCTCGGCGTCGGCCGTGCTTTTCGCTTCGGTGCTCGTCGCCATGGTGGTGTCGCGGCTCGCTGCGCGGATCGGCGGTGGGCTGGACGACGCGCGCCTGAAGATTCAGGTACTCAACACGGAACTGGCGCGCCAGATTGAGGAACGTACACGGCAGCTAGTCGCTACGCAGCATGCCGAGGCACGTGCCGAGCAACAGGTCCGGCGGTTGGCCGCGCTCCGCATGATCGACCTCGCGATCGCCGCGAGCATGGATCTCCGCATCACGCTCCACGTCGTCGTCGATCAAGTGGTCGCCCAACTCCACGCCGACGCGGTGGCGGTGTTGCTCTTGAATCCGCATACCTACGTCCTTGACTACGCCGCCGGACACGGATTTCACGCCACTGCGATTGAGCACGTTCAGTTTCGCCTCGGGGAGGGGCTCGCCGGCCGGGTGGCACAGGAACAGCGCCTCGTCGCCGTCCCCGACCTTGTGTCCCACCAAGAGCATGTCGCCCGTGCCGCTGCGTTGGCGGCGGAAGGACTCGTCGCGTATCACGCGGCCCCCCTCATCTCGAAGGGCGTCGTGAGGGGGGTGCTTGAAGTCTTCCACCGCGCCCCATTCAATCCGGACGACGAGTGGGTCCGGTTCCTCGAGGCGCTGGCGGGCCAGGCTGCGATCGCGGTCGACAACGGAATGCTCTTCGAAGACCTCCAACGGTCGCACACAGATCTCGTCCTGGCCTATGACTCGACGATCGAAGGGTGGTCCCGCGCGCTCGATCTCCGAGACCGGGAGACCGAGGGCCACAGCCAGCGAGTCACGGCTATGGCGGTTCGTCTTGCTCGCGCCCTTGGCGTCCCCGACGCAGAACTTGCCCATATCCGCCGGGGAGCATTGCTCCACGACATCGGTAAGATGGGCATCCCCGACTACATCCTGCGTAAGCGCAGTGCGCTGACCGACGACGAGAGGGAGACCATGCAACGCCACGCCGTGTACGCCTACGAACTCCTGTCGCCGATCGCACACCTCCGGGCGGCTCTCGAGATTCCCTACTGCCACCATGAACGGTGGGATGGCACGGGCTATCCGCGCGGGCTTGCCGGCGAGCAAATCCCGCTCGCGGCTCGGATTTTTGCGGTGGTCGATGTCTGGGACGCTCTTCGGTCACATCGTCCCTACCGCGACGCGTGGGGAAAGGACCAAGCCCTGGCGCATATTCGTGAGCAGTCGGGTTCACACTTTGACCCTCGGGTCGTCGAGGCTTTCCTAGGGATCATCGACGCCTTGGAGGCCATGTCCCCGGATGTGCGGACTCGGCCCGGAATAGCGTGATCGCGCCGGGAAGCTTCGCGCGGACCTCTTGAAGCGCTCGCGCCGGTGCCCCGCTTGCACCGAGGGCGTCGCCGGTTCGGCTCCTGCCGCGCTCACCAGATCTCTCAACGCTTCTAAACATCGGCTCAGCGTCGAGACGGCCTCCTTTTCGCTAGCGTTGTGCTTGTCAAGACCGCGGTCGGGGACGTCAGCCCCGGTGTCCCTGTCGCGCCGGATCCTCGTCATTCGAACCTCTCCCGATGGCTACCCACCTGTGAGGCGGGCCGAAAGGCTGCATGTGGCCGCCGACACGTCCTGGGCGGTCCAGATCGCGTGGTTCTGCATCCGGTACCACGTGAGCATCCCAACCACTTCGCCCTGCTCGTTCAGCACCGGCGCGCCGCTGTCGCCGGGGTTGGCGTAGAGGGTGTCAAACTCGACGTCGAAGACAGGGGTATCATCCGCGAGGCGGTAGGATGCTGCTGCGTGCCCGGTGGCTGCATAGGATGCGATAAACGGGCTGAGCGTGCCGAAGCCCGCTACCGTAATAGGGTCGCCGGCGTGTGAGGTGCCTGGGGCTAGCGTGTCGAATGCCGGGAGCCGCCCAACGAACGCCCTGGCCAGCGTATCGGTGGCGGCGTTTTTCCATGTGGCGAACGGGACACCGCTCGCGTCGGCGACTTGGATCTCGGCGACGTCGTGCTGCATGACCACGCCGCCTTCTGACTCTTCGTGTCCGTAGGACGTCGAGCACAGCACGCGCAGGCCGTAGAACTGGTTGCCGATCAGCGCGATCGCCCCGTACCGATAAGGGTGCTCGATAACCTGCCCGACCACGTGGGCGTCCGTCAGGGCACGTCCCTGAGGACGCACAAACCAGGCGCTTCCGTGATAGACGCCGGCGAAGGTCGTGCGGTCGTACGTAATGACCTCAAAGACGGGACCGCGCGTTCCCACAAAGGGAGTCGCGATGGCCGGCGGCACGGTCACGGCAAGGACAAAAGCGACGATGACTGCTTTCACTACGATCCACCTCGTTAGGGAACGTGTGTTGATGTCATTGGCGCGGCGCCAGCGCTACGGGTTGGCCCCGCAACATAGATGGACGCTTCCGAAGGGTTTTAGACGTTCCAAGCCTTCGGCTGTCTCACGTGTCCAGGCGATGGGGTGGCCGTGGGTAGGGAAGGTCTCGCATTCCGTACGACCGTTCCGGTGGCCAGTGTGTGGCGGTCGACACCTCCTCGAGACGGGATCTGGCACGAGGCAAACTCTCCGCCCAACGACACATGACGGAGGGATGCATCGTCTTTTGGTCCGTAGGCCGATCACATGGCGGGGCTGAATTACTCGCTTTGACTGAAGGATGTCGCCGAGGAGATGGCGGACTCTCTGCCGTTGACCTGCGGGAGCGCTGGCCCGACATGTCACGACCGTTTGGAACGGTTATGCGACGGTTAAGGGGAGGGATCGGAAATGGATGTGCAGATTAAGGAACTGGTGCGCCACCTTAGCGACTTGATCTGGACGATGGAGCTTGAGAGGTCCCAGTCCGTCGAGGGACCGATCCTCAGCTACGTGCAAGAAGCCGTCGCGGTGCAGATCGAATACCGTCGGCGGGTGCGGGACCTCGATCGGAAGCTCGC
>DASPUZ010000252.1:0-8229 GCA_035622635.1 bacterium
CAGTAGGTCTTCAGCGCATTCACAATCTCGTTCGCCAGCGCAGGACCAGGGACCGCATTGACCGTGTTCACGCCAAGTTCGCTCCACGTATAGACCCGAGCAATCGCGTTCCGGCCCCGGTAGCGTAGGACTACATGGGCCCAGTCAGGCTGGCCACTCGTTTTCGGTAGCAGGCCGGTAGCAGGCGAAATCAGCCTTGCGCTAGCCCTTGTTCTGGTGGGCCGTGAGGGACTCGAACCCCCGACGCCCGGGTTAAAAGCCCGGCGCTCTACCCGCTGAGCTAACGGCCCACGACCCCGATTCTACCATGTTTTCCAAGGGTTTGCGGAAGTACTGCCGGGTTGCCCTTCCTGGAGTGGGACGGGGGTGTTCTCGGGGTTCGCCATCATGCTCACGGTCCTGGGATTCAATCTAGTCGGCGATGGGTTGCGCGACGCTCTCGATCCCCGGCTGCGCTGAGCATGAGGGATCGCGGCCCAAGCGCGGGCCACGCATCACCACGTTCATGTGACCGGACCTTGCTCGACAGGAACCCCGGCTCATTTTGCCATCCGCGCCAAATCGACCTGGCGAGCTTCGCGCCACGCGCGCTCGATCGCGAAGCAGACTTCGTGGGTGCGTGCGGCATCCGTCACCGGGCACCGGGTCGGCCGCCCCGTCAGGATGGCGTCGACGAAATCGTCGACCTCGGCCTGAAAGGGATGATGGGTCACCTCGCCGCTGTCCGGCAGCACCATCGGGATCTCGGTATAGTCGGTCTGTCCCCCGAGGCGTACCGCGTACAGGCGGTTGTTGCGCAACGTGCCGTGGCTGCCGTAAAGGTGCAGGTTGAACAGGTACGGCGTGTAGGCCTCGAAGGTCACGGCCAGCCGGCCGACCGCGCCGCTCGCAAAGCAGAGGGCCGCCGCGATGGTGGGCGGGTACTCGAGATCGCGGCGCGCGCGCTGCGTCGCGTAGGCGGCGACGGACACGATCTCGCCCGCACAGTAGCGCAACGCGTCCACGGCATGGCACCCCGCCATGAGCAGAGCGCCCCCGCTCGTCTCCGCCCCGGCCTTCCATGCCGCGCCGGGGCGGGAGGGGTCGAGCCGATGGACGTACTCGGCCTCCGCCAGGACGAGATCCCCGAGGGTACCATCCCCGGCGAGCCGCCGCGCCAGGTCGACCATGGGGTTCCAACGGAGCACGAAGCCGACCTGAGAGACGACCTTCGCTGTCTCGACGGCGGCCACCACGTCGGCGAGCGCCTGCTCCGTCAGGGCGATCGGCTTCTCCACGATCAGGTGTCGGCCGGCGCAGGCGACCGACACCGCCTCCGCCGCATGGAGGTAGTTCGGGGTTGTGATCACGACGATCTCCACATCGTCACGGTCGAGGATCGCGGCGAGCGTGTCACCCACGTCGCACTGGAGGCCTGCTGCCTCGGCGCGACGCGCGGCCGAGGCGACCGTGCGGCTGGTCAGGACCCGGACGGCGGTATGGGGATTGTGGGCGAACGCCTCGATGTACTGATGGCTAACGGTGCCCGCGCCATGGATGCCGACGCCGAGGACGCGGGCGGTCATCTCGTGTCCCACCCTGGGCCATCGAGTGGAAGCACAGCTCCCGCCGCTCCTTGGACGTCCACGTATGCCGGTCCCGGTGCTCGCGCCACAGTCTCACGTGTGGGTACGCCGAACGCCTGGTCGCTTCCTGCGGCCCCGCCGTCGCGCAGTGGAGCGGCGTCACGGCGCCGGTCGCCTCCTCTTCTTCGGGACGGACACGCCGCGCGGTGAGGCGGCCGGAGCGGTGAGGCCGCCGGCGTGCAACGGGATCGCGGACAACGAGCGCGGGGGCTGGCCGAGTGGGCTCCCGTCGACCGGCCGGGTGCTGACGTTCCCCGCGCCGCGAGTTCCCACATCCAGCCGCCGGGCCGTCATCCCCGCAACCTCCCGCCCCGCACGCGTGGGGATGCCTTCAGGGTCGCGCGATCACAACGCGGGTGCCGCCTCCAGGTCAGCATACAGCGCCGCATCGGGGTGACGGCGCAGTATCGATGCGGGACAGCTCGCCGATACCGGGCCGCGCAGCATCCGCTGGAGCGCCTCCCGCTTTGTGGGGCCGGGGACGACGCAGACAATAGTCCTCGCCGTCATGATCGCCGGCACGGTCAGCGTAATCGCCTCCGTCGGCACCGCATCCAGCGCATCGAAGCACCCATCGTGCACCTGCTGCAGCCGTGATCGCGGGCTCAACGCGACGACCCGGAGAAGGCTGGGATCATCGAAATCTGCGCTGTCCGGCTCATTGAACGCCAGGTGTCCGTTCTCGCCGACGCCGACGCAGGCCAGATCCGGTGGCGCCTCCCGCAGCAGGCGTTCGTAGCGGTCGATCTCTGCGGAGATGTCGCGCGCGTTTCCGTCGAGAAACCACACCCTCGACGGCCGGACTCGATCGAACAGGTGCTCCCGCAAGAACTGGCCGAAGGCTTGAGGGGCATCCGAGGGCAAATGAAGATACTCGTCGAGATGAAACGCCGTGACGCGATTCCACTCGAGTTGCTGCACCTCTCCTAGCCCATGCAGAAACTCGATTTGTGAAGGAGCCGAGGCAAACACCGCACGCGCTTCCCCGCGTGCGGCGATCCCGGCCTGCAAGGCCTGCGCAGCGCGAACGACGGCCGCTCCGGCCATCTCTTCGCGGTTGCGATAGATGTACACGGCGAGCTCATCCACGTGCAGACTACGGATCGGATCCACTACTTGCACCGCTCCACCCCCCTGCGAGGCGGCGTCGACGATGCGCGCCCTCGCACCGAACGGGCCCCCAGTCGGGCCCCGGTCCCACTGTATGGCGGGATCCTACCAATCAAATTCGCGATGTGCGCGCGATGACATCCTCTCGCTTGCGGAATTCCGGGCGGAGAGCTGCGCCGAGACCCGCCCCGTTGGGCGGCGTTACGTGTCCGTCGACGACAGCGGGCAACTCCGTCAACACCTCACCGTACCAACCGAGATAGTACGCACGCACCCCCTCTTGGAGCATCGCATTGGGCGACGCCGCGCAGAGGTGGCTCCCGACGGTGAATACGACCGGCCCCGTGCAATCGTGCGGAGCAACGGGTCGATGGTACGTCTCCGCCAGCGCCACCACTCGCCGCGCTTCGCTGATACCTCCGATCCATCCCGGATCGAAGATCACGACGCCGACGGCGTTTCTTTCGAGGAGCTTGCGGAAGGCATAGCGACCGGCCAGTGTCTCGGACGCGGCCGTTGGCACATTCGTCGATCGAGCGAATGCCGCCAGGTCGTCAGGATCGTCCATGCGAATCGGATCCTCATACCAGAGCGGATGAATCTCTTCCAAAGCTCCCGCGATCCGGATGGCCGCCGGCAGGCTCCAGCGCGAATGCAGTTCCACGGCAATCTCCATGCGGTCGCCGACGGCCTCTCGAATCTGCCGGAATGGCCGCAGGCCGCGCTCTAACTGCGCCTGCGTGATGTATTGGCCGTCCGTTTCGTCCGCGAACTCGTCGAACGGCCAGATCTTCATCCCGGTGATCCCCATCTCGAGCAGCGACTGGGCGAGGCCACCAGCCTGACCATCTCTGTGCCACGCGGACAGGTCATCGTAGAGACCCTGCGGCTCGCTCAATCCCCACGCGGCCGAGAACGCCGTGCCGGCTGTTGCCGGGGTGTGCGTATAGTACCCCGGACCCGCGCACGTGTTGTAGAGACGAATCCGGTCGCGCACCGGGCCCCCTAGACACATGAAGAGAGGCAGCCCAATGCTCTGACCGTAGAGATCCCAGAGCGCGATGTCGACGGCCGAGAGCCCGCGAGCCTCGACCCCCGTTGACCGATGGGACACCCTGACTCCCAGCACGGAATGATGACGTTCAATCGCGCGCGGATCCTCCCCAAGGAGGTAGGGCGCGACGGCGCGGTGGATGTGCTCGGCCACGGCCTCTGGGCCGAAAAACGTCTCGCCAAGGCCGCTCAGCCCGTCGTCCGTGTGGACGAGGACCCACAGCACGTTCGGATATGCGGGCGTCGACAGTGTTTCGACGGCAGTGACCTTCACTTTGCAGTCCCCTTGGGCCCGTCCGGCCCCACATGTCTCGGTTGTTCGACGGATCTACCCCTTCACCGCTCCCGCGGCGATGCCCTGGATGAGGAACCGCTGCAGCCCCATGAAGAGCAGGAAGACCGGCAGCGCCGAGAGGACCGAAGCGGCCATAAGCGCCGACCAGTCCGCAAGCCCCATCGCTTCGGACACGAACGTGGCCGTGACCCCGATCGGAATGGTGCGCACGACGTCGCTGTTGAGGAAAATGAGCGCAAACAGGTACTCGTTCCACGCGAGAATGAAGCTGAACATCGCCGTGGCGACCATGCCCGGAGCCGCCAAAGGGAACATCACCCGCAGCATCGCCTGCACCCGGGTGGCGCCATCGACCTGCGCCGCGTCTTCGAGCGAGGGAGAGAGGCTCGCGAAAAATCCCCGCATCATCCACAAGCAGAACGGGAGCGAAAAGCTGAGATAGGCAAGGATGACGCTCATCAGCGTGTTGATGAGGTGCAAGCCGGTAATGATCGTGAACAAGGGGACGACGAGAAGGATCGACGGCATAATGTATACGAGCAGAATGGCGTTGGACAGCACGTCCCGGCCGGGAAAATCGAGCCGAGCCAGCGCGTAGCCGCCGAATGTCGACAGGACCAGGCTCGTTGCCGTCGTCACGACCGCCACGATCAGGCTGTGCGCGAAATAGCCAGGGTACGGACTCGCGAGGAGCACCCGTTTGTAGTTGTCCCAACTCACTTCGTGGGGCAATGTGGCGGCGGCGCTCAGGAGCTTGGTGGGCGGTGTGATGGACCCGACGAGGACGGCGTAGAACGGGAAGAACATCAGCGCGGCGATCACGATCAGACCGCCGATTCGGAGCGGGCCGTACGCCTTGGTGACCACCGCTATGCCGTGATGTCCCACCGCTGAAGCCTCAAGTAGACGATCGCCAGCGCGCCGAGGCCGATCAGCATGACCATCCCCATCGTCGCGGCAATACTGATCCGGTACGCACGAAAGGCGGCGCTGTAGATCGCAATGGGCAGGATCAGGGTGGCCTGCCCCGGCCCCCCTCCGGTCATCAGATAGATCAGATCGAAGAAGTTGAACGTCCAGATGATGCGGAGCACGACCACGAGGGCGATCACCGGTTTCATCGACGGCACGATCGCGTGCCAGATCTCGGCCCAAAACCCTCCGCCGTCGACCCGGATGGCTTCGATGAGCTCCTCCGAGACCATGGAGAGACCGGCGAGCATGACCACCAGCGTCCACGGCAGGTGCTTCCATACGTCGGCCAGGATGACCGTCACGTACGCGGACTGCGGCGTGCCCAGAAACGGGTATCGTGCCAGCCCGGCCGCATGCACGAGATTGTTGACGATCCCGAAATTGTAGTCCAACATCCAAACCCAGGCGAACGCGGCGACGAAGCTCGGCACAGGCCAGGGGAGGATGAAAATGCCGCGGATAAGATCGCGTCCGCGGAACGGCTTGCGGAGCATGAGCGCGAGCCCGAAGGCCGCGACGACCTGGATCGCCACGGACCATCCCGTGATGGAGACGCTGTGTCGCAGCCCGGTGAGGAAGTCGGCGGAGCGGAAGAGCGAGACGTAATTCGCCAGCCCGATGAACCGGACGTTGGACGGCCGGAGCAGGTCCTTGTTGAGGAAGCTCAGGACGATCGTGTACGTCAGCGGGTACAGGTTGATCAACGCAATCACGACGAGCGATGGCAGAAGCAGCAGAAAGCCCAGCAGGCGGGGCGAGGGCTCACGCCATGTTCGCCCGTGCGCCTTGCCCACCGCCGCCGCCTCGGGCCCCCGCGCGAACGGGGCGGGCGTTATCGAATCGCGTCCTGGATCGCTTTCTCTGCCCACGCCGCCACGGCTTTGGGATCTTGTCCTTCGACCACCACGCGATCCATCATTTCCGTCCAGATCCGGGCCGCCTGGATTTTGCCGGCGTTGCTGTTCGGCCCGAAGCGCTCCCCCTGCAGAACGCCTGTCGCGACCACGCGCTCACCGGCCGCAATGTAGTCGGCAAACGGCTTGATGTTGGGCGCGTTCCGGTATCTCGGATCGCCCGCCACGGTGACGTCGATCGGGATGTACCCGCGCACCCCGTTCTGGGCATTGTGGAGCGCCACATCGGGACGAGCCCACGTCTCGACGAACTTCTTTGCGGGGTCCCTGCTCCCCGGCGCCTTCGTGATCGTCCATCCGTAGAACCCGAGGATCGCCCCTCGGTTCCCCCGGTGCACGGGCAACGCGAAGGCGCTCACCTTGTCGACAAGCTCGGGGGTCTGGGCTAGCACGTCGATCATGGACGTGGACGTGATCATGTGGGCGCCGATGCCCTGTGCAAACACGATGCGCATATCCTGCTGGCTCTTCGTCGCCGATCCGGGCGGCGACAGCTGCGCGAGCTGCTTCGTCATCACGAGGGCTTCAACCGTCTGCGGACTGTTGACCGTCACGGCGCCGTTCTTGTCGAACTCGGACGCGTCGTTCGTCGCCATGAGGTCCATCACGGCGTTGATGTCGGGGTACTTGTTGAAGACCAGGCACCCGTAGCGATTCTTCCCGGGGTTGTGCAGCGCCTTGCAATTGGCGAGCAACCCGTCCCACGTCGTGGGGACCTTCAAGCCGGCCTCGGCGTACCAGTCCTTCCGATAGAACAAAATGTGCGGGTACGCGACCGACGGAACGGCATACGGGTGGCCTTGGTACACCGTGTAATTCATGATATTGGGAGAGAACTTGTTCTTGCCGATCTTCCCGAGGACGTCATCCACCGGCAGAAGAATACCTTGGGACGCCCAGTCGATGATGTCGCTGGCACCCGTCCTGATGATATCCGGCAACGTATTGGTCGCATGGGCCGCGACGACCTTGGTCGACAGGTCAGAATACGGGACCTGCACGACCTGGACTTTCACCCCGGGGTTCTCTTTCTCGAACGTCTGGACGGTATCGTGGATGTTCAGGAGCCAGCCGTCGAAGGGATCGGGATTCCAGATGACGACCGTCTGCGGGGCCGCCGCCCGAACCGGAGCGGGTCCGAACAAGGCGGGCAGCATGATTCCCGCGAGGCCGATGCCCCCTCGCTTGAGCAACTCTCTTCGCCTCAACCCAGTGCTCGAGTCCCTACGCCTCCCGTGCAACGCCACTGTCATGACCGCGCCTCCTTCGCGTTCCTTCTCCGACCCGACGAGCCCACACGCAGCGAACGCTCCCTCTCCAGCGAGCGTACTTATGCCCGCTCCGTACCGCGCCGCTCCCATCCCGGCTCGAACAAGCGCAGGAAATACGTCTCGTTGTACGGGTGGCGCGCAGCCTCCTCGTCTACGAGGTCGACGCCCAACCCCGGCGCCTCGGAAACGATGATGTGGCCGTCGCGGATCTCCGCACAGCCAGTGAGAATCTCGCGCGCCCAGGGGACCACGAAGTCGTCGAACGTTTCCTGGATGAGGAAGTTCGGGAGCACCGCATCGATGTGAGCGTTGACCACGGTCGCGAGCGGGCTTTGCGCGCAGTGGGGTGCAATCGACGCGTGATGGGCCTGAGCCACTGCCGCGATCGTCATCATCGGGCCGATGCCCCCGACCTTCAGCACCTCGGGTTGCAGAATGCTCACGAGCTTGCCGGCCGCCAGGCGCGCAAACTGCTCGGGCTCGACGAGCCGCTCTCCGGACGCCACGGGTACGGGAATCTGACCCGCCACCGCGAGCGTCGCGTCGACGTCGCCGGAGAACACCGGGGTCTCCAGCCACATCGGCCGGAACTCCGCGAGCGCGCGCCCGAGCCGAACCGCGGCCGCGGGCGCAAACCGGTCGTGCGCCTCGATCAGGAGGTCGACACGATCTCCCACCGCTTCGCGTACCGCGCGCACGATCTCGAGCGAGCGCTGCTCATCTTCCACGCTGAGCCACCCATGGGCGCTGCCGAACGGATCGAACTTGAGCGCCGTGTATCCCAACTCAACGACCTGGCGCGCACGGTCGGCAAAGGCAGCCGGTTCGCGCGGCCCGGTGTACCACCCATTCGCGTACGCCCGCACGCGGGTTCGGAGCCGTCCACCGAGAAGTTGCCATACCGGCACGCCGAGGCTTTTCCCCAGAATGTCCCAACATGCTATTTCGATGCCGGACATCGCCGGCGTACGCGCAAGGTACAGGCC
>DASPUZ010000253.1:0-3114 GCA_035622635.1 bacterium
TCGCAGTACAAACGGGCTTTCCGAAGTTCCCGCTAAGTCTGGATCTTCGCCGTGGGCGCCAACGCCTGGTGACGAGCGAGACCGGCCGCTCGCGCGCACAGTCTACCTCGAAACGATGATGGGTTTGTCCTTTCGCAAAGCCGCCATTGAGACTTTCAAGTTGATTCGATAGCGTTCATTTTCCTGCTCAAGCGGTCGCGCTATTCCTTACCAAGCTAACCGCATTCTTCCTACGCGTTCTCTCAATGGCATCGAGCAGCGCCTTGCAATTGCTGCCCCTTTGACTTGCTTCCACCACAATTGTTTCGTGCGCACAATTGAACATTGGAAGTCACGAAATCGACGTGATTGTGGCGCTCACGATGGCGGCCCTCGGCGCCCTGACCGAGGGACAAACAAGCAACCCTGGGAGCGCGAAGCCCATCTCGCTCAATGCCGGCCTGACCACTTCGAGTGTTTGGACCCCGTTTGGTCTCACACCCGGAAGATGGCGCATCTATTAACGGGAATGGCCCCGGTGAACGGCAGCGACCCAGGCCGCCTCTGTCGCAGTTGGACGCTTCCTACTTTGGCTTGGCGTACTCCGTCATCCCGGTAATATCGATGACGACGACTCGCTCGCTTCCAACCACCCAGGCATCGTGTCCGGGAGGAAGTACCGAGACATCCCCCGGCCCGAACTCTGCTTCGGTCCCGTCGTCCATGCGAACGGCCAGCCGCCCCGACACATGATACTGCGTGTGCGGAGCTTCACAACTCTTGGTCTTCACGATGGGCTTGACGGACTCGGACCATTTCCAGCCGGGTTCCAATGTGCCGCGGCCGAACGTAATCCCGCCCAGCGTCACCAGTTCGAGCTTCCCCTTCGGAAACGAGCGCTTCTCATCGGGACTGTTGAGGCTCTTGCGCTGCATCGAGGCCATGTGCTCCCTCCTTTTTCGTGTGCGCCGCGAGAGCTACAAGGGAACCTCACCCCAGGTCGTTTGAGTCCCGTGCGTGTACAGTGAGTCGAGCTTGACGGCTCGGAAGTCTGGGTCGTTGTTCAACGAGTCGAAGTGCGCGAACGAGTCGATCTCGTAGATGAACAGCCGGTTCGGCGTCCCCGATGTCATGGACGCGTAGTACTGCAAGTTCCGCCCGCCGTGCCGCTCGACGACGGCTCGCAACTTCCGCAACTCGCTCTTGACCTGCTCTTTGTCGTTAGGGTGGATATGAAAGGTGTAGTGCACGATCATTGCCCGCCCCCCCGGTCGTCTAGAGTTCGATCGTCTCGAGGAGCTTCCCGAGCTCTTGCCGCAGTTGCGTGGACTCCGCGTGACCGTGCACGCTGACGGCATGCGCGCTGGCCGCCTCGATCAGATCATCGCGCTGGACCGCCGGAGCCATGATCACGAGTTGGCAGTTCTTCTCACTCGGAAACTTGCCGCAGTTGATCGCGAGCCACTTCCCGCGCTTGAGATTCAGCTGCTCGACTCCCATCCTTGCACCTCCTGCTGGTTCGTCTTCGCCACGCCAAGGACGCAGCCTGTGACGTACCGCGCCAACCGCGCCCGCTCCCCACACAGGTCATTCCAAGGACCTGGACCGGCGGTGGGGTCGGAGGTGTGGCCCTCCCAGTAGACCACGAGACCCGCAGCAGGAACAATACGCCGTTTGGCGTATCCAGGCGGGGTGTATCTCCTGGGCCTGAGCGAGGTCAAGACGGTGCTGGATTTCCTGTGGCGGGTGCGCAGGACGACGGACCTTGCCGCGTTCGTCGGCGTGCTGCTTCAGGGCCTCAAGACCCTCATCCCATGCGAGCTTGCCAGCTACAATGAGTTCCATGCAGCCTCGCGGACCATCCGCACCACCGCCTTCCCGACGTCCGTCCTCCCTCCGGAGGGGACCACAGCGGTCACCCGCCACTACCGCGACCATCCGTTGCTCCGCCACCAACTGCAAACGGGTGACGGCAACCCCCGCCGGTTGACCGATGTGGGGTCGATGCGCGTGTTTCGCGGAACGGCGCTCTTCAGCGAACTCTACCGTCCGGCGCGGCTCCGCTGGGAAATCGCCATGACACTGCCCGCTCCGGCTGGGACCATTCGGTGCGTCGCGCTCGACCGGGACGGGTGCGACTTCTCCGAGCGCGACCTAGAGCTTCTGCAGCTCGTCCGTCCCTATTTGTTCGAAGCCCAACGTGAGTTGGACGCCATGGGTAACGTCCGTTCACTGAATCCGCGCGAGCGCGAGGTGCTGGCGCTGGTCGCGCACGGCAAGACCAATATCGAGATCGCGGCAGCCCTCAGCATCAGTCCGAGGACCGTCCAGAAGCATCTGGAACACGTCTACGACAAGCTCGGCGTCCGCCGGCGAGCGGGTGCCGCGGTCCTGGCCCGGCTTCACTCCCTCCGAGACTCCGTTCCCGACAAGTAGTCTTGCGCCTCACCCAGGTCCCCGCGTATCGCGGCCCATGCGCCAGGAGCTTCCAAGTGGAGATAGTGTTGGATAGCGGCTATTGGGCTAGGCCCATACTGAGTAGGTAGCGGCTTCGTCTTGTAATCGCTGGAGCTCATCTTCCACCGTGTCATGCGGCCCTGCCAGCGCACGTAGGAGGCGGTCGGTCTTTCGGAGTGACAGGGCTTCCATCCGGCGGACGAGCATACGGAGCCGACGGTGGTTCTGCAGCCACGCCTCACAGAGCCTGGGCGTCATTCAAGCGCACGCTGACCGTTTTGCCGCGCACTTTGTAGCTCCACTGACAAACGAAGGCGAGGGTCGTCTCAAAGCGATGCATGAAAAAGCGATACGATGGTCAGTCTGTGAAAGTTGTACGGGAGTTTCGGGACCTCAGTTCAGTCTAACAACGTCACTGTGATTCACTGGGACCGCAAGGAGCAGACGGGATTGCTTCGTCACAGATACCTATTGGGAAATTCGCTCGTCTTGCTCAATCACAAGGGTGATAGCTGCCTGGAGATCGGAAAGGATGCCCTAGCTCGGACGCCGCTCCGTGACGCGAATTCCGGCCCGCGCTCCAATGTGGCTCCCGGGCGCGGGCTCTAGAGCCACCCTGGCTACGTGGGAAACCGGGGTCAGGAGCGATTCCTTCCCCCGACCCCTATCTCCCCCCTC
>DASPUZ010000254.1:0-20628 GCA_035622635.1 bacterium
CCCTCCGGAATGTCAACGGCGGGGTGCAGAAGGTCCGCGGCAAGGAGCGTGATCAACCCCATGGCGCCAACCATGGGCGCTGGCCATTCGACCCCAGTCCGGCTCTCCAGGACACGCCGCCATGCAACCCACAGTGCCCAAAGGTTCATCGCAAGGAACAGGAGTAGCCCCGTCACTCCTGACCTGATCAATAGGTACCCATATCCAGAGGAAACGTAATGCCAAGGTGACAGCGCTTGACCGGGGGTTGGGCCCCCGGTGGGCAGGCGGGTACCGAGGCCGATCCCAAACACCGGATCCCGCCCCACGAGCGGGATCGACGCAGCCACTTCATGCATGCGGAACGCCAGCGAGCCATCACTCGCGATAAGCGTCCACCGCATCGCCCCGAAGCTCGCCCAGCGGCTGATCCATCTGCCGCCCGTGACCGATCCGAGGACAAGCGCGGCTAGGATCAGACAGATAACCCCGACCACGACCAGCGGCCGGATCCGGGTCACCCGCACGCCCGACACGGCGACGACCATGAGCGCGGCGAACCCGGCCACCCCTTGGATGAACCGCTCGGCCGTCGCCAGGATATACCATGCCGTGATGAACGAGACGACGGTCCAGCCGGCCAATGCACCACGGTTTCGCGCGGTCACGACGCCTGCCAGCCCGAGCAGAAACGCGACGACTGGCGTGATCCACTCGAGATACTTTACCAGAAGGACACCATTGGTCCACCCCTGCAGCTTGAACAGTTCGTCGGGATAACCGGGGATCTTCAGGGCTCCCTCAACATGCGCGAACACCGCAACCGCGGCCACCGTCGCCCCGACCGCAAACGCCGCCGCGAATGCGCGGTAGTCATTGGGGCGATACCCCCCCGCGACGAAGGCGAGCGCAAGTGCGTAGAATGCGAGGGCACGCGCCTCCCGCAGCGCGTAGAACGCCGCGTCCGGATCACGCATGCCTGTCGCGAATGGAACCGTCATGAACAACAAGAACGCACCGACCCAGAGAGCTTCCGGCAGGCCATGTCGGATGGCGTCGAAAATCCGCGGCAGCGCGAGGAGCACCGCCACGCCCACGAGCGCATCCAGGAGATTAATGCTGGCCCCCCCGATGGTCACGAGCGGGAAGAGCCGAAGCGTGTACCATGGGACCATTGCGCCAACGACGCACACGGCCATGAGGGTCCATCGCCGAGGTCCCGCCATGACATCGGGTGCAGCGAACGACGCGCCCGCGATTGGTCCGCCAACGGCCGTCGGCACCGGCCTTGCAGAAGCCGGCAGCAACCGCTTGTTCACGTTCCTAACCTGGAGTGGCGATGCTTCATCATCGTCTTGTGCTGCTCACACCTCCGCCGTCACGCAGAGGTGCCAGCCGAAATGGCTCTCCAACCACCGAAAGACGGCATCTGGCATGAGTCGGTAGTACCAGACCCGATGGTAGCGGTATCTGACATAGTCGGACACTCGATACGGAAAGATGTGCTCCACCGACATCTTCCGGATGCGAAAGCCCCACAGCAACGACTCGATCTCGCGTGGAAGATAGGTGTAGGTCACGGGGCACCCCATCTCCGCCTCCGAATATTGGGCCACCACGCGGTCTAGATCCCACACGCGGCCTTTCCCGTGCCACAGCAATATACCCATGGCCTTCGTGGATCGTCGATGGTACACCATGATCTTGAGGGTGCTTCCCGGCCTCATGTACCGGCGGATCTGCTCGACGGCCCGCGGCGGACGGGGCGTGTGGTGAAGCACGCCGAATGAGTACACTAAGTCATAGGGCTCAACGGACACCGTCCGGCTCAACGCCTCGGCGTCCGCGACGTAGAACGTAATCTGCTGATCGAGGCCGTATACCTGCGCGCGCTTCCGCGCGATCTCCACGGACCGTTCGGAAAGGTCAACCGCCGTCACGCGCGCCCCGTGGCGCGCAAAGTTGATCGTGTCGGTGCCGATCCCGCATCCGATCTCCAAAACGCGCTTCCCGTTCCAGCGCGGAAATTCCGCAAACTGTGGAATGTGCGGTTCGACGAAGTATTTTCGGGCTTCGACCTCGTCGAAGTACTCTCGTGTGCCGACTTCCCGCGGCGAGTGACGGACGTTGCATGGCCTCGCGTTCCAGTACTCGGCAACGCTTGTAATGGAAATGTCTGGAAATAGTCGTGCCACACACGTATTAAAGCACAGCGTCCCCGGCGTGGAAAAGGCCGAGTTCCTGGTCACGAGAAAGAAAGCCGCGGGATCACGCCCCTGCCGACCGCAATATACGCGAACCCCAGTGCCTCCAGGAGCTGGCGATCCAGGAACCGGGGCAGGTCGAGCACCAGAGGATGCCGCATGACCGCGCGCATCCTTGCGTAGTCCAGGCCTCCAAACTCAGGCCACGGTGTGACCAGCACAAGCGCGTCGGCGCCGTCCGCAGCGCGGTACGGGTCACGGCTGAATTCAAACGGCGGGAGGTCTGCGACCTCCGCCGGATTCGCCTGAGGATCCGCAGCGGATACGGTCGCTCCTGCCGCCACCAACCGGCGAATCACCTCGACGGCGCCGGACCGCCGAAGCGTACTCGTGCCTGGCTTATAGGTGAGGCCGAGCACACCGACGCGACAGCCACCGAGCGCCCCGTACGCGCGCTCCAGCCATCGCACCGGAAGCGCCTTCTGCTCGTCGTTGACGCGCAGAACGGCGTCACACAAGTGCGTCGCAAAGCCGTGCCGTTCGCCGAACATCTGGAGCGCCTTGATATCCCGCGCCAAAGTGCCGCCAGCGAAGCCCATCCCCGGGGTGAGCGGCACGTGCGGGCCGATCCGACGCTCCAGGCGTAGCGCCGACAGGAGCGAGTCGAAGTCGGCCCCCTGCAACTGGCTTAGGTTGGCCAGCTCATTCGCGTAACTGATCGAGGTGGCGAGGAACGTGTTGATGGCGTGCTTGATCATCTCCGCCGTCGCCAGATCCGTGCGCACGCGGGGCGCCGCTATGCCCGCAAAGATCTGCTCCACGCGGTCGTAGGTCGCATCGTTGGCAGTCCCGACGACGAGCATGTCGGGACGGAGATAACGCTCGATCGCCTGGCCAAGCCGGATGTTTTCGGGCACACAAGCTACGAAGACTTCGCCCGGGCGAATAGCTTCGAGTTCCGCGTGAATGGCTCCGCACGTCCCGACCGGCACCTGACTCTGGATCAGCAGCACCGCACCCCGGGGCAACGCGCACCCGACGCGCCGTGCCGCGTCCAGGACGATCGACGGATCCGCCACGTCGTCCTCGTTGACCGGTGTGTCATAGGCGATGTATCCGACGTTAGCGTCCCGGGCCTCTTTCTCCAAGTTGTCCTCGAACCGTAGCGTACCGGCGGCCAAGCCTTCGGATATGAGCGCATCCAGCCCAGGCTCCAGGAGCGGTGCGCGCCCCGCACGGAGTTCCGCTAGACGCCGCGCATCCTCTTCGATTCCCACGATCTCGTGCCCAAGCTTCGCGAGGCACCCGGCGGCCACGCAGCCGAGGTGCCACAATCCAACAACGGCTACTCGTAGCCTTGCATCACTCATGGGTACCTCCCGGTTGTTCGTACCAAGAAATAGCTGACAGGTCGGCTGCGGTTTGCTTGCACACAGCCCCGTCCCTTTGGCGACGGCCGCCTACCCGGCCGGTGGCCAGGCCGCCGCTACGTCACTCAAGAGGTCTCCGCCCCGGCGATGCGTTCCACGACAGCACCGACGTCACCCCGAAACCGGTCCACCGTAAACCGCTCCAGAATCCAACGCCGGCCCGCCTTTCCCATCCGGGTACGAAGCTCGGCGTCGCGCGCCAGACGCGCGATCGCCGCGGCGACGGCTCTGACATCTCTTCCGTCTACGACCAGACCGGTCGTCCCATCCCGCACGGCCTCCGGCGCGCCCCCGCCGGCCCCGGCGATCACCGGCCGTCCAAACGCTGCGGCTTCGAGGTAGACGATGCCGAACCCCTCGCCGGCCCACCCGTCCGCGCGCCGCTCCGCCACGGAGGGCATCACGAAGACGTCGCAGTCACGGTACCACGCCACAAGCGAGTCCGGCGGGACGCGGCCGGCGAACTGCACGATCTCCGATATCCCCCGGCCCCGGGCCAGCGACTCCAGGCGAGGGCGGTCGTCCCCGTCCCCGACGATGGTATACCGCACCGGTCCGGCAGTTGCGAGCACGTCCGGCAGGGCGGCGATCACGGCGTCGCATCCCTTGTACCGCTCCTGCGCGGACAACCGCGCGACGGTGAGCAGCGTCACCGCGGTCTCCGTCCGCGCCCTGCCGTCCTCCTGCAGCGCCCGCCGGAGCAGCGAGGGATCGACCGCTGGATGGATCACCGATACACGATCCTCCGCAACGCCGTGTTCGCGGACGAGCGCGCGGGCCGTGAACCGGCTCACCGCAACCACCCGCGCCGCGCGCTGCAACGCGGTTCGCCGGCGCGGACCGAGCGTTCCCCACACCTCGATGCCGTGCGCGAGCACCACATAGGGCGTGCCGAGCAGCCGGTGGAGGATCGTCCCGACCGGAGCCGTGGCCACGTGACTGCACAGCACGAGGTCGTACCCGCGGCCGCGTCGCACGGCGTCCGCGACAAACCGCATCTGCGCCGGCGCCGTGGAACGGGCCGCCGTATGCCCGAGGTACCGTACGGTGGAAGAGTGATCGGGGACGTCTCCCTCGAGAAAAGAGAACACGTCGACCTCTGCGCCGGACGCGGCGACGGCCTCCGCGAACATCCGGGTATATGCTTCGGCGCCACCCAGCCCGAAGTACCTGGTCGCGAGGGTCAGAACCCGCATAAACGTTGAGCGCCGGGACGAAGCATGACACGCGCTGGCACGCGGCCGCGATCGTCCGAACTGGTACGGCGGGTCACCGCGCCGGGACGCGCGCTACGCGGCCAGCCCGCGATGGTCAACCACACCCAGCCAACGCGTAAGCACGACGACCGCCCACAAGCGGGACCAGTGACTCTGCCCCGCCTCGAAGCGCGCGCGGAGGCGTGCCACGGCATCCGGCCGGAAGATACCGACATCGTCACTTGTTGTCTCGTCGATCCGAGCGCGCAGCGGTCCCCGGAGCCACTCTCCGATCGGGAACGTGAAGCCGCGCTTCGACCGCCCAACCTCCGGGGGCAACCGGTCGCCCAGGGCGCGCAGCAACAACCGTTTCGGCGTGTGCCCGTTCACACGGAGGTGCCCAGGCAGCCGGGTCGCAAACTCGACGAGCGGGTGATCGAGAAACGGCACCCGGACCTCGAGGCTGTGGGCCATGCTCATCACGTCGGTATCCCGCAGCAACTGGTTGTGCATGTAGCCGCGAAGCTCGAGCACGCTCGTCGCCGCGACCGGATCGTCCGGCACGTCCGGCGCCAGCGCCCCGAGCGCCGCCGCAGCGTCGAAATGTTCGCAGGCGTCGCGCACCGGGCCGGGACGCAGCAGGTCTGTCGCCTCGTCCAGGCTGAGCAGACCGCGGAGCACGAGGTACGTGGACCGAACGCTCGGCGGCAGGGCGAGCCCCTCCCGCAGCTTCGCGGAGCGCGGAGACCGCACCGCGCCCAGCGCGGACGCCACAAGCGGTCTCACGAACGGGATGCGGCCGGCCGCCCGCTGCCAGACCAGCAGCTTCGGCAGCCGCCGGAACGACGGGTAACCGCCGAACAACTCGTCGCCGCCGAGCCCCGAGAGCGCAACCACGGTGCCGGAGTTGCGGGTGACCTCGGATACGTAGTACGTATTGACGCCGTCCACGGTCGGCTGATCCATCGCGGCGATGATGCGGTCCAGGTCCGCGGCGAGATCCTGCCCGGACACCGGCCTCGCGGTATGCTCCGTCTCGTAGCGGGTGGCGACGCGCGCCGCGTCCGTTCCCTCGTCGAACTCGGCCTCGGGAAACGTGATCGAGAACGTGCGCACGTGGACGTGCCCGGCTTCGCGCATGGCGGCGACGATCGCGCCGGAATCCACGCCTCCGCTGAGAAACACGCCGACCGGCCGGTCGCTCACGAGGTGCCGGGTCACGGCGTCCACGAAGCGCTCGCGCAGCTCCCCCGCGGACGCCTCGACATCCGCGGACGGTCCCGCATCGGGTGCCGGAACCTGCCAGTACGGGCGCGGGATACCCTCCTCGCCCTTGCCCAACCAGAGCGTCGTGGCCGGCGGGAGCTCCTTGACGCCGTCGAAGGCCGTCAGCGGACCCGGCACCGAGCCCAGACGGAGGAACGCCGCGACCGCCACCGGGTCGACGGTGAGCGGGACCGGCACCGCGGCCCTGATCGCCCGGATCTCGGACGCGAACAGCCAGCGGCCGTCATGGCGCGTGTAGTAAAGGGGCTTGATACCCAACCGGTCCCGCGCGAGCAGGAGGCGCTCGGTACGGCCGTCCCAGATGGCGATCGCGAACATCCCGCGAAGCCGCCGGACCGCCTCGATCCCGTCGCGCAGGTAGAGCGCAAGGATGACCTCGGTGTCGGAATACCCGACGAACCGCCTTCCTTCCCGCTCCAGCTCCCGGCGCAGATCCTGGAAGTTGTAGATCTCGCCGTTGTAGGTAATGACGACCTGGTCGTTCTGTGCGATCATGGGCTGGTGACCGGCCGGCGAGAGATCGATGATTGCGAGCCTGCGGTTCCCGAGCGCCACCCGCCCCGCCGGATCCGCCCACACCCCCTCGTCGTCCGGGCCGCGGTGCGCAAGCGAAGCCGCCATCCGGGCGACCGAGGCCCGGAGTCGCTCAGGATCCTCGCCGCGCTCCTGATAGATCCCGCAGATCCCGCACATGCTAGGCCCGGCTCCCCACGCGGGCGGCAAACCACTCGAGCGTCCGCTTGAGCCCTTCCTCGAGGGACACATGCGGCTCCCAACCAAGCAGCGTCTTTGCCCGCGTGATATCCGGACGGCGCCGCACGGGATCGTCCTGGGGCAACGGACGAAACACGATCTCGCTTCGACTGCCGGTGATCGCAATGACGCGGCGGGCGAATTCGAGAACGGTGATTTCCTCCGGGTTCCCGAGGTTCACCGGATCGTGGATGTCAGAGCGCATGAGACGCACGATGCCTTCGATCAGGTCCGTAACGTAGCAGAAGCTCCGCGTCTGTCTGCCGTCACCGTAGACCGTGAGCGCCTCACCCCTGATCGCCTGGGTCAGGAACGTCGGCACGACGCGTCCATCGTCCGGCCGGCTCCGGGTGCCGAAGGTGTTAAAAATACGAACGATGGCCGTATTCAGACCGTGCGCCCGATGATACGCCATCGTCATGGCCTCGGCGAAGCGCTTCGATTCATCGTAACAGTTGCCACACCATGCGGCTTTTCCTCGGCGGCGCACGAGGACATTCTTGTTTGTAACCGAGACACAATAGACCATCCCCCCATAGCGCACGTGCTTGGGAGGCACCAGCTTTGTGTCAACAGGAGCCCGGAAGTTGACGCGGTATGATCCCCGCCCGGGCACTTCCGCGACCGCAGCCGCGTACCCGGCGCGCAAAGCCAGTTCCTGTACGTCGTCGGCGAGGCATTTCGACTTCGTATAGTACACGCCCGAGCGCGGCCCCTTACGTGTGCCGTCGCCAAGAACCAGCGCATCGAAGAGAATCGTCGATTGACGAGGCGACAAGCGTAGCATCTCGCGGGGTATGTACTTCTCCGCCGCCTTTCCGAGAGGGGCGAGGACCGCAGCGAGGTGCTTTGAAACGATGCGGAGTTGGTGATCGTCGGAAGTATAATATGGGACCCCGAGCCTATCAAGGCACGCGATCATCCTTGCCCGCGAGTGTCCTTTCTCCTGCGCGATAAGCACGTTGTAGTTGTGAACTTCGTAACTCCGCCCCCCGACTGCGGCCACATGCTTACGCACGTGCACGCAACCTTCGGAGATGTAATAGCCGAGGAACTCAAGCCAATCGTCCATCCGCACCCGGCTCAACCGAATCTTGGCATCACGCGGCGGACGACCAAAATCAAAATACGTCGGCTCGTCACCGGAAAACTCGGCTCCCGTCGGCACGCGCCACGACTTTGCGTACTGGATTTCATCGGCCCGCTTGTACCCAAGTTTGCCGGTTTTGCCGCGAAGCAACATCCGATGGTCCGGGGTAACCAGCAGATCGATCTTTGCGTTGGCGAAGTGAAGCATTTCTCCGACGTAAGGATAGGCGATATGCTCGTCGGGAACGTGAAATTCGACTTTCCCGTCCTCGGTATGCGTTGCGACCTTCGTGCCGGGCTTCAGCCGTCGGAAAGACACCCAGCCGTCTTCCGACAGTATCTCCGTATCGGCATCGTAGCACCCGCGAGGTCCGACGGGGTTGACGTTCCCCCAGTAGGTCTCGGGCTGCGGGGACACCTCGGGATCGCCGTAGACCTCCGAGGTGGAGGCCAGGAGAAACCGGGCCCCCTTCGCCTTGGCGAGCCCGAGCGTGATCCAGGTGCCGAGCGCACCCGCCTTCAGCGTCTTGATCGGATAGGTCAGATAGTCCACCGGGCTCGCGGCGCTGGCGAAGTGAAGCACATAGTCGACCGGGCCGGAGACTTCGATCGGCGTCGTGATGTCGTGTCGGCGGAACTCGAAGCGAGGGCCGGTGAGGTGGGCCACGTTCTCCTCACGGCCGGTGAGGAGGTTGTCCACGCAGACCAGGTGCGCGCCGTCGGCCAGCAGCCGGTCGCACAGGTGCGACCCGATGAAACCGGCGCCGCCCGTGAGAACGACCCTCATCGCCCCATCCCGGCGTAGTGGAAGCCGTGAGCCCGCGCCTTGGCGGGGTCGAGAATGTTGCGCCCGTCGACGATCACGGGGCGCCGCATGAGCTCGCGCAGCCGGACGAGGTCGAGTCGCTGAAACTCTTCCCACTCCGTGAGGAGCACGAGCGCATCGCTCCCGCGGGCGGCCTCGTACGGATCCTCGAAATAGGCGACCCCCGGCAGCAGGCGGCGGGCATTGGCCTCGGCGACGGGGTCGTACGCGCGGACCTCGGCGCCTTCGCGGAGCAGGTATTCGATCGTGCCCACGGATGGCGCCTCCCGCATGTCGTCGGTATTCGGCTTGAACGCGAGCCCGAGCACCGTCACCACGCGGTTCGCCAGCACCCACAGGGCGTCCTTGAGGTGGCGGATCAGCAGATCGCGCTGCCCCTCGTTGACCCTGGCGACCTCCTGCAGGAGGCGAAACTCGTAGCCGGCCTCGTGCGCGATCCTGACGAACGCCGCGACGTCCTTGGGCAAGCACGATCCTCCGTACCCCACCCCGGCGTTGAGAAAGGCCCGGCCGATCCGTTCGTCGTACCCCATCCCTTCCGCGACCAGCTTGACGTCTGCCCCGACCCGTTCGCATACGTTCGCCACGGCGTTGATGTAGGAGATCTTCGTCGCCAGAAATGCGTTGCTGGCGTGCTTGATCAGTTCGGCAGTGGCGAGGTTGGTGACCAGCATCGGGCAGTCGAACGGACGGTAGACCTCGCGCAGCAACTGCTCGGCCCGTTCGCTCGTCACGCCGATCACGATCCGATCGGGGTGCATGAAGTCGTAGATCGCGGACCCTTCGCGCGTGAACTCTGGATTGGAGGCGATGTCGAACGGCACCGCCCCGCCGGTCAGCAGCAGGATCTGATCCCGGATGCGCTCGCCCGTTCGCACGGGCACCGTGCTCTTCTCGACGATCAATCGGTAATCGCGGAGCGACTCCGCGATCGTCTCCGCCACGGCAGCAACAGCCGTCACGTCGGCGTCGCCGCTCTCGAGCGATGGGGTGCCGACTGTGATGAAGACGACCTCGGACTCGCGCACCGCCTCTGCGGTATCGGTCGTGAACCTGAGTCGCCGGCTCTCGGCGCCTCGAGCGAGCAGCTCCTCGATCCCCGGCTCGAAGATTGGGGAGCGGCCGGCTGCGAGCGCCCGGATCCGATCCTCGTCGCGGTCCACACCGATCACGTGGTGCCCCAGGTCGGCGAGACACGCAGCGGTGACCAAACCGACGTATCCAGTGCCGATGACGCTCAGCCGCATAGGCCAGCCCTGCCTCCCGTGGTCGCCGATCCACCCACATCCCAAACGTGCTGCTTCATGGTACCATCCTCCCTGCAGAGGCGCAATTTTCGCGTCTTCGCGCGTCAGGCCGTTCCGGGACCGGGGCTGGTCACCATCCCGCGGCGGCGTCCCCACCATTCCACGAGCGCCATGATTGCCCAATAGACGACCACGGCGTGGATGACTCCGCCGATGATCAGGCTGAGGTTCACCTCCCCGTTCGCGGCGGTCCCGACGACCACGGCGCCGATCAGTACGTTGGCCGGTGTCGCGTAGTCTCCCACCCAGGTCGTCCAGACGACGCGCAGGACGACGCCCACGAAGATGGCCGACAGCACGATGCCGGCCCAACCGCCGTTGATCCATCCCTCGGTCACCATCGGGAGATTGTCGCTGTGCGTGGTATCCGACGGATCGAGGAACTCGTACCTGTGACCGTAGAACTGGCCGGCGTCTTCCTCGGGCTTGTTCTTCCAGAACAGCCGCGGGACAAACTTGCCCACGAGCGGGACGTACGTCCGCCCGCCTGCGTACGGCACCTGAGCGGGCGTCATTTCTACGACGTACGCGAGATCGCTCAGACGGTTGATGCGATTCAACCCGCGCCACGCCATGTACTCGAGATCGCCCCACAGGCCCGGCGCGCGGTGAAACCTGAGGCCTCCCTCCCAGACGTCGTAGACTCTCAGCTTCTCCGCATAGGCCGCTGCGGCCGCCGCGTCGGCTTGAGCTTGAGTGCTCGCCGGCGGGGTCCCCTGACCCGACAGGTGAGGCGACAGGAACCCGAGGCGCTGGTAGGCGTCGGTGCCGTAGAACCGGGCCCGCAGGTATTCTTTCGCCGGGAACGCGGCCGCGATGACGACCAGCACGAGAACGGAGACGAGGGCCAGCCGCCGCCACGATACGCCGACAACAGAGAGCCCGTAGAGGAGCATGACGATCGTGAACGCCGCGGGCGCCACGCGCGCGAGCAGCAGCGGCGTCAATACCGAGACGCCGAGATCGAGCATCAGCAGGCACCACACGACGGCGACTCGCCACACCGGTCCCCCCCGGTCCCGGAGCCCGTGCAAGATCGGGACGCCGAGGATCACCGCCAGGGCCGGCATGAGCGAGAGCTGGTGCACGAAGTCCTCGATCGCGGTGGGCATGGCGACCATCTCGTGCAGCAGGGCGATTGCGCTGCCCGCCAGCGAGAAGATCAGAAACATCGCCCACGTGACGGCCGGCGTCCACGCCTGCGCACGGGCCCACACCCGGCCCGGCCACAACACGATCGCAAGAGCCAGGCCGAACCAAACGACGCACAACGCCACCGCAGTGCCGACGTAGTGAGCGGCAACGTAGGTCCACCGGTTGTTGTTAAGGTACACGATCATCGGAATCCTATAGACCAGCAGCGGAAGGAAGAAAAACGACATCACCGGTCCGAACGTGAACAGGGCGAACGCCAGCCGCCTCGGTGTCACCCCGATGCGCGCCGCCGGGTGCCGGGTCGCAGCCGCGGCGGGACCGGAAGATTCCTGGGATGCGGGATCGAGCGTGGGCGCACGCGACGGCGTCGGTGCGGGGACCAGCACGAGCGCCAGCAACAGCCACAGCCCCGCGCTCGTGCTGATCGAGAACAACGTATTGTCCGCGAGCTGGTCCACGAGCAGTCCGAGCCACAGCGCCCCGATCACCGCACGGAAGGGGTCGACGCCCGGCGGCGCCGCTCGCCCGCTCCGGCGCCATGCTCGTGCGGCCGCCACGCCCACCCAGCACGCGCCGAGCAGGCCCAAAAGACCGGTCTCCACGGCCAGGTTGAGACCCATGTCGAATGCAAACGGCTCCGAGCTCATCCCGGGACCCTTCCGACGGTCGTACGCGGTCTGGAACGTCCCGAACCCCGTGCCGAGGAGCGGGCGGTCGGCGATCATCTCGAGCGACGTCTCCCAGATGCGGACCCGGTTCCCCGTAACGTCGCTCATGGTATACCGGACCCGGGACATGAGCTGAGGAGACGCCACGACGAGCAGGGCGAAAACCGCGAGGCCGCCCGCCAAAATCGCCGCCGCGAGGCGCGGGCGACCGCGGAGCTCCCGCCAGATGAGATAGCCGATCGCCGCGACCCATCCGATGATCGAGGCTCGAGACGCGCTCGCCAGCAGCGCCATGAAGCCGATGGCGCTGACGAGGAGCCAGAACGCCCGCTCGCGACCGCGAGCCCGGAACGCGAGGCCGAGCCCCAGCACGCTGCCGAGCAGCATCGTGGTGCCGAGCCCGTTTGGCCCCACCCCGTGGAAGATCTCCGCCCGCTCGGGCACGATCTCGCCCCCGTTGAGCCGGATGGGGTGGCTCAGGCTGTAGGCGAGCCCCGCCAGGCCGGTGACCGCAGACCCGATCCCCCACGCGCGGAGGAGCGGTCCGCGCACCCCAGGGTCACGGCGCAGCAGCCACGTCAACCCGCCGAAGTACACTGCGCCAGAGACGATGAGCATGAGCGTGACGCCGCCCGCGACCGAACGATACGGGGACAGGATGGCCGACGCGGCCAGGGCCGCGCCGAAGAACGCGAGCGGCAGGTCGGCCGCGGTGGCCGACCAGAGCCACTCGCGCCGTCGAATCAGAAGCCATAGCTGACCGAAAAAGAGCATGGCAAATCCGATCGTGGAGTATCCGGGGGCGAAGAGCGCGGCGATCGCGAGCGCGGCCCACCGCACGTACACGGTGACCCCGCCGCCGGCCACGCGCATCGGTGCTGTCGCCGGAGCGTTCAGACTGACGGTCACGATTGCCTCGGCGCTCCGGATCGTCCCGGGTACGCTCGAAGCGGGTGCATGCGCTCAGGAATCCCGCACATTCTCTCCGAAGGTTCCACGGACGCGCGCATTGGTCCCGCGGCCGCGCACCGACGCCGGCCGGTCCTCACGTCCGGAGGCGGCCGGCGCCCGTCCCGATCCGCGCCCTCACCTCGCGCACGAGCGCGGCGACCACCTCGTACCGCCCGAACGAGGGCATGAGATAGGCCCCGTCGATCCGGCCGAGCAGTGCAAGCAGCAGGTCACGGGCGAGGCGCATCCCCTCTTCCCGACCGGCGTTTCCCGCGGCCTGCATCCGGTCCCGAACCGACTGCGGGATCGTGATACCGGGCACCTCGTTGTGGAGGAACTCCGCGTGCCGGAAGCTCTGGAGGGGTAACACCCCGACCAGAATCGGGACAGGCAGCCGGCCCACACGCTGCTCGAACGCGTCCAGCACCTCCGGCTCGTAGATCGGCTGGCTCATGAGAAAATCCACCCCTGCCTCGAGCTTGCGCTCGAGCCGCGGGAGTTCCCGGTCGAGCGTCGCGGGGTGCATGTCGAGCGCGCCCCCGATCAGGAAGCGCGCCGGATGCCCGATCGACTTGCCCGAGAGATCCAATCCCTCGTTGAACTGCTTGATAATCCGCATGAGCCCCGCGCTGTCGACATCGTACACGGCCGTGACGTTCGGGTAGTCGCCCCGGGGCGGCTCGCCGGTCAGCGCGAGCACGTTGCGCACGCCTATCGCATGGGCGCCGATGAGATCGGCCTGCAGGCCCACGAGGTTCCGGTCACGGGTCGTGAAGTGAATGATCGTCTCGATGCCGGCGTGCTGCTGGATCAGGAAGCACATGGCGAGCGCGCTCATCCGCACCCGGCCGATCGGGCTGTCGCCCACGTCGATGACGTCTGCGCCGGCCTCCTTGAGCAGGCGCGCGCCTTCGAGATCCTTCGTGGCGTCGAGCCCCTTGGGAGGATCCACCTCTACGCTGATCACGAATGCCCTGCCGAGCCTCCGCGCGAGATCGCTCGGCTCGTCCACCGCGCGGGGCGGGGCGTCGGGCGCGGAGACCGGCGAGAGCGTCGCCGGGCCGGCCGCGTCCCCCGGATGCAAGTCGGCAACCGCACGTACGATCGCCGCAATGTGTTCGGGCGTCGTTCCACAGCACCCGCCGACGACGAGGGCGCCGGACGCGACCATCTTGCGCGCGTAGGCGGCGACGTGCTCCGGCGATGACAGGTACAGGTAGCGGCCTTCGACCAGAGTCGGAAAGCCGGCGTTCGGCTGCGCGGACAGGGGCGTCCGTGCTACGGCCGCCATCTGCTGGATGACCTCCAGCATCGGCACCGGCCCCACGCTGCAGTTCGCCCCGATCACGTCGGCGCCAAGCCCTTCGAGCGCCGCGACGATCTCGGCGGGGCTGTGCCCGTACCGTGTGCGCCCGTCCTCGGTGAAGGTCATCTGCGCGATCACGGGGAGGTCGCACGCCTCCCGCGCCGCCCGCATCGCTTCCAGAATCTCGGTAAGGTCGGCGAACGTCTCCAGGATGAGCAGGTCCACGCCGCCCTCCACGAGCGCGTCGATCTGTGCGCGAAACGCGGCGCGCGCCTCGGGTGGCGTGATACGCCCGTAGGGGGCGACGGGACGTCCGAGCGGTCCCACGGATCCGGCGATCAGCACGGGCCGCCCGAAGATGTCGCGGGCCTCCTTCGCCAGCTTGGCCCCGTGCCGGTTGAAATCGCGGACCCTGTCCGCGAGCCCGTGGGCCGCGAGGCGCACCGCGTTCGCGCCGAACGTGTTCGTCTCGATCATCTCCGCGCCAGCGCGCAGGTAGTCGAGATGAACGCTGAGCACTAGCTCGCGCTGGCTCACGTTCAGCTCGTCGAAGCAGTGGTCGAAGGGGACGCCGCGGGCGTACAGGAGGGTCCCCATCGCGCCGTCACAGACGAGCGGACCGCGCCCAAGGCGCGCGTGGAAGGGATGGTTGGACCGCATCACGGCTTGAGCTGCAGAGGGGTGCCCCCGCACGCGTCGCAAGGCTGCGAGTAGTCGGCCTCGGTGCTCAGCACGAACACGCCGTGGTCCTGGCGAAACGACCGGAGCGGAAACTGCACCGGCCAGCTCCGGAAGTCGAGGACGGGGTTGATCTCGCGCTCGATCCGATCGACGAGCACATAGGGCACGGGAATCGAGTTCACGAGGAGCGCCTGGAGATGGAAGAACACCTCGGGCGCGCCGTAGACCTGGAACACGCCCTGCATCCGGACCCTCGTGGGCACGCCGTTGTACAACACCGTTCCGACGGCCGAGATCGAATCCTGATCCGCCTTGAGCCTGACGTCACGCACCGTCCCCTGGTGGTTGAGGAAGTCCTGCACGCTCTCCAACGTCAGCTTGCCGTACACGGCGCTCTCGCGCACGTCGAGCACCTTGAGCCTGCCCTGGCGAAGCGCGTCCGGATCGAGGCTGGCGCCGATCAGGCGAATCCAAAGCTGGTCGATGCGCATGCCCTTGATGTCCGGGTGCTCCGCGTAGATGCTGATCCTCGCGTACCCCCCCTCGTACAGGTCGGGGACCACGTCGATGCGCAGCACGGGCGGGTGATCGAGCAGGTCGGCAAAGATCGGCGGCAGCAGTGAGGTGTCCGCGATCACGAGGGCGGCGCGCGCCGGAAGAACCGCGGCGGCCGCCCACGCCACAATCACAAGCGTCGCAAGACACCTGAACATGAGATGACCCGTTCGGGACATGGAAAATCAACTCCTCCCGTACACAACCTTATCACATGTAAGATCATGCTTATTGGGAAGTTACACCCGCCCGCAGGCAATGTGGCGGGCAGGGGGAGGAAATCTGTTCGGGTCACTTCCCACGGCAACAAGCTGCCGCGTGCGGCGGCGCACCAGCGTGCTCCTGGGCCCGTACCTCCGGTGTTTGAGGCGGCAAGGTGCACGAGATGCCTTTGTCCCATATGAACACCTGGAAGGCGCCAACTTGCTGGATATGATCCGGTGCGCCAAACGTCTCCAGCGCCGTCTGTGTGTCAACATCCCCCTTGTCCACAATCAAGAAGCTCGCGGGATCATCGGGAGCGTACCAAGCGCTGCCGGCCATGAGCTCGATGTTTGGCACCCAGCACACGATGATGGCGGCGACCGCTGTCGCGACAAGGAGTCCTCACCGGACGGTGTGCCACGTGTATCTGAGCTACCGCTCGTCTGCGTGGAGCGGACGAACGGCTTCACGCTCCATCACAACCGCTTCCGTTGGCCGACCGGCGAAACACAGGTCCGCTTATGACGGGCTCCACCCCGGAGGGCGAGGCGTATTCCGCCAAGAGTGTGG
The DNA here is from genome assembly GCA_035622635.1 of bacterium. Lineage (GTDB taxonomy): Bacteria > Sysuimicrobiota > Sysuimicrobiia > Sysuimicrobiales > Segetimicrobiaceae > JAJPIA01. Next base: position 16,162 of record DASPUZ010000254.1, read on the forward strand.
ACCGGGGCACTCGCCACAAGACTCGACCGGTCCTACTTCAAGAACGTGGCATCAGGGAATAGTCTGGTTCAGTCCCCCTCCCCCGAGCTGGAACTGGGTCGTCGCGCCGGGGACCGTGTTGACACCGAGGGTGATGTACCAGGTGTTATTCGCGGAGTTCGGGAACGTCCGGTACAGCACGCCGAGCTGGAGGCAGTCGCACGTACCGTTGACCGCGTAGTCCACCTCCGTCACCTGCGACGTGGTGTAGTTGTAGGTGGCGGATGCGGTGAACAGGAGCGTCGGAGTGACCTGGAAGTTCAGCGACATGGTGCTGGCCAGCTGCTGGCCGTTGAAGTCGTATTCGAAGTTGAAACTGCCGGAGTTGAAGAACCCTTGCGACGGGTAGTACGAGTACGTCAGCGTGACGGTGCTGGCCGGGCTCAGGCTGTCGAACGAGAACGGGGAGAACGGGCCGCCATTGGTGACGAACTGCGGCGGGTTGATCCCGCTGATGGACACGAGGTTGTACGACAGCGTGGCCGAGCTCACCGTGTTGAGGGGCTGGGACAGCGCAGCCTGGGTCGAGAAAATGTTCCGCTGCTGGCCGGTCCCGTAGTAGTCGTAGCGGTAGTACGCGCTCACCGCGCCGCTGAGCACCTTCGAGAGCTGGAATGTATTGCTGGACGTGGTCAGGATCCCTTCGGCGCGGGTCGTTTCGACCCCGGTGGAGATCTCGTTATAGTCGCCGTAGCGGGCCTCCACCTGGTATGACGCGGGCACGCCGGGGATGTCGTGCGCGTCCCACACGGAGTCCAGCGAATAACGGTCCACGTTCGCGAGGTTGCCGTTCTGGTCGTAGAACTCCTGGCGGCCGAGGTGCAGCGTCAGCACGTGGTCTGCCATGCGCTGGCTCAGAATGTTCTCGGCCGTGAGCTTGGTGGCGGCGCTGCCACTGTAGCGAACGCGCAGCTGGTCGCTCGCATCGCCCACCGGGAACCACTGGTCGTACTCGACGAACGGGCCGTCGAAATTGGTGTACCCGACCGTGGGCCCGCTCTGCACGTTGCGCTGGCGCCGGAGCGACGCGGTATAGACCGGAAGGTACGCCACCGGCACGCCGTACACGTAGAGCGTCGATTGATAGGCCGTGAGATGGTCGTCGGGCACCACGACCACCCGCTTCGACTTCACGAGAAAGGCGGGACGTTTGGGATCACAGGGCGTCATCGATGCGTTGTATCCGACGCCCTGCGCCTGAGAGGTCTCGAGCGACGTCCCCGTCATGTTCCACGGGCCGTACTTGGACGTCACGTTCCCCATCTGCCCGACGCGCGTGCGGTAGTTGTAGGTGAGGGCATCGCCAGTCGCGACCTGACCGGCCCGTGTCAGGGTGACGTGACCCTGGGCGTGCACCTGCCCGGTCTGGAGGTTACCCGTGAGATGGTCCGCCGTGATGGTCTGATCCGCCTGCGTCGCCTTGACGTGACCGTCCGCAACGACGTCCCCGGTCTGCGTGTCGTACTCGATGTGGTCGCCGGTGATCGTGATGGGGACGCCCTGGGGAGCTGCGGCGCCGAGCGCCGGGAGGATGAGGAACGAGACGAGAACCATCACGGCCGCGAGCGCCGCGATACGCCGTCTCAGGTCCGTGGCACGCCGGCCGCGCCGCCGCATCCACGCGCGTGTGGCGCGGATCATGACCCGGTGTGGCACGTCTTCTCCACCTTCCTCATCCCGGACGTCCGCTCACGGAGGCGCAGGCGGCCAAGTCGGGGCGACACCGGCGGCCCGCAGGACACCCTCAAGCCGCCGGTACTGCTCGACGGACCACTCCACTACCAGGAGACTGGAGCAACATCTGGGTACCGGCGCAGAGCGCCGGTGATCACGCCCTTCGCGCGCTCGAGTGCATCGGGCGTCGTGCCTTCGGCCCGGACAACCAGAACCGGCTGGGTGTTACTGGCCCTGACCAACGCCCATCCATCGGGAAGCACGACCCGGGCGCCGTCCACGTCGATCACTTCATAGCGTTCCCGAAGCTCCCGGGTCACCGCTTCCACCACCGCGAACTTCCGGTCGTCCGGGCACGCCACGCGAATCTCCGGCGTCGCGTAGTAGCGGGGGATCTCCGCCACCAGATCGGACAGGCGGCGCTCGGTCCGCGAGAGCATGCGAAGCAGGCGCCCGGCGGCATACACCGCGTCGTCGTAGCCGTAGTACTCGTCGGCAAAGAACAGGTGCCCGGACATTTCACCCGCGAACACCGCGCCGATCTCCCGCATGCGCGCCTTGATCAGCGAGTGACCGGTGCGCGTGAATTCGGGGCGCCCGCCTAAACGGCGGACCTCGTCGACAAGGGCCTGCGAGCACTTCACCTCGATCAGGGCAACAGCGCCCGGGTGCGTCGCGAGTACCTCGCGCCAGAACAGCGCCATCAACTGGTCGCCCCAGAGGATCTCGCCGCGATCGTCCACGGCGCCGATACGATCCCCGTCCCCGTCGATGCCGATGCCCACGTCTGCGTGGGCCTCCCTGACCAAACGGATCAGATCGACGAGGTTGCGGGGTTCCACCGGGTCCGGGTGGTGATGCGGAAACGACGGGTCCGAATCGCAGTACAAAGGGAGCACCTCACAGCCCCAGCGGCGTAGAATCCCGGGGACGAACACGCCGGCGGTCCCGTTACCACAGTCGACGGCCACGCGCAGTTTCCGCGGGCCGAGGCGGATCCGCTCCTCGAGCATCGACGCGTACGCCTCCGCCACCTCCCGGGACTCGATCCGGCCGGGAGCGGTCCGTGCGGGTCCCCGTTCGGCAATCTCCCGCACGCGCTGGATCTCCGCGCCGTAGAGCGTCCCCGGGCCGTAGGCCAGCTTGAAGCCGTTGAACTCCGCCGGGTTGTGGCTCGCGGTCACCATCATGCCGCCGTCGATCCCGAGATGGCGAAGGGCAAAGTAGAAGATCGGCGAGATCACCAGACCGATCGCGGTAACGTCGCAGCCGGCGTCGCGGAGACCCCGGATCGCCGCCTCATAGATCGCTCCCGAGCTGACACGGTTATCGCGCCCCACCACCGCCTTGTGGACGCCCGCGTCGCCGAGGTACGTCCCGAACGCCCGGGCGATCGTCTCCGCCGCCTCGGCGTCGAAATCCCGCCCCACGACGCCCCGGATATCGTATTCGCGAAAGATATCAGCCGCCGGTCGCATCCTCTGTCCTCCGACCCAAGAGTTTCCCGCCGGCCCTATCTGCCCCTGCAGGCGGACGCTATAATAAAGACTATGATTGAGCTGCGGCGGCTGGCCGTGTTCGTCCGGCCGTACGCTCTGCAGTTGAGCGAGGGCGTGGGCGCCGCGGTCCTGGTGGCGATCGCCTGGCTGTACGTACCCCGGTACCTCGGCAATCAGGCCGACGTCGTGATCAAGACGGGCAGCCTGATGGTGCTCAATCAGAGCGCGCTCGTCGTGCTGGGCATCTACGCGTTCCGCAGCGTGTGCCTCTACGCCCAACTCTCACTGCTCGCCTATGTTGGCCACCGCCTCGTCGCCGACCTGCGCGCCGGGATCTTCCGGCAGGTGCAGCGCTGGTCTCTCGACCGGTTTGCGCGGTGGCACAGCGGCGAGGTCATCTCCCGCACGATCCAGGACACCCAGCTCGTGGAAGCCCGGCTGCTCAACGGCCTGGTCGACCTGATCACGACCGTGCTGACGCTCGTGGGCATCATCGTGATGGTCTTTACGATCAACTGGCGGCTGGCGCTTTTGGCGTTCCTCACGCTGCCCGTGTTCTTCTGGGTCGCGCGGCTGTTCGGCCGCGAGGTGCAGCGCAGCTCCACGAGCGCGCAGCAGCAAGTCGCGGCATTGACGCGCCTCATCAAAGAGTCGGTCGTCGGCGCCAGGATCATCCGGGCGTTCGTCCAGGAGCCGCGCGAAGAGGCGCGGTTCGGCGTCGAGAACGACCGCACTTTTCAAGCGAACTACCACATCCGGCGCCTGATCGCGGTCGAGGTCTCGTCCGTTAGCCTGCTCACGGCGCTCTCGCTCGTGTTCGTGCTGTGGCTCGGCGCGCGGTATGTCGCCGGTCACGAGATGACGCCGGGCTCCTTGATCGCGTTCCTCGGCTATCTCGCCCTGGCGATGGACCCCGCGATGGGCATGACGCGGCTGTACTCCGAAGCGCGCCAGGCGATGGCCGGGCTCGTCCGGGTCTTCGAGCTGCTGGACGTTCCGGAGACCGTGCGCGAGGCGCCGGACGCCGTGCCGCTGCCCGGGCTCGCCGGCCGGGTGCGGTTTCGAGGCGTCTCGCTCGCCTACGAGCCGGGACGCTACGCGCTCCGGGACATCACGCTCGACGTGGAGCCTGGCGAGCACATCGCGATCGTGGGCCCGAGCGGCGCCGGTAAGAGCAGCCTCGTCAATCTGATCCCGCGCTTCTACGACGCGACCGAGGGAGCCGTGGAGATCGACGGCCACGATCTCGGACGCG
>DASPUZ010000255.1:0-2865 GCA_035622635.1 bacterium
GATTGATCGCGCACCGGCTCACGCGCACGCCGGGGGCGTCAGTCTATCTCGACGGGGGCGTGATCGCGTACAGCAACGCGGCGAAACACCGCTGGCTCGACGTGCCGGACCAGTTGATCGAGCGCCACGGCGCGGTCAGCGCCGAGGTCGCGCGGGCGATGGCCGAGGGTGTTCGCTCGGGGGCCGGGACCGACTTGGGCGTCGCGACGACCGGTGTCGCCGGCCCGGCGGGCGGGACGGAGGCAAAGCCGGTCGGGCTGGTGTTCCTGGCGCTCGCGCACAAGGAGGGGACCGAGGTGCGAGAGCTTCGCTTCGGCACCGAACCTGGTCGGGCAGGGATCCAGTACCTCGCGGCCCAGACGGCGCTCGACATGCTCCGGCTGCACCTCCTCTAGGCGGCTGAGATGGCGGCGTCACCCGGCCGTGGAACGCGGCGGATCTTTCTGGCCGTTCCGGTCGCGCCAGCGCTGCGTGATACCATGTTGTCGGTACTGGGCTCGCGGCTGGGTGATCACGGCGCGCTGCGATGGGTGCGCGGCGACGGGCTGCACGTGACTCTTCGGTTCCTTGGGGAGATCACGCCGTTCGAGGTGGACCGCGCCGTCAAAGCCGCGCGCGCGGCCGCGGGGTCGCTGGAGGTCTTCTCCATCACGTTCGCGGGAGGCGGAGCTTTCCCGTCGCTTCGAGCGCCGCGGGTCGTCTGGGCGGAAGTGACCGGCGGTGCGGACCGTCTCGTGTCGCTAGCGAAAACGCTCGATGCTGCCCTGGCGAAGCAGCGATTTCCTGGCACGCCTCAACGATTCCACCCACACGTCACCGTGGCGCGGGTGCGGGCCGGCGCGCCACCCCCTGATCTGCGTTTCCTGGCGGAGCAACTATCGGGACCGGACGCACCAGTTATCGGAACTCAGTTGGTCGACGCTATCGTGGTGATGGAGAGTACACTCGCCCCGTCCGGAGCCAGATATCAAGAAGTGTACCGGGCGGCGTTCGGCGAAGGCTCGCCGCCCGGCGCGTGATCTCTCGAAGCGGCAGGTCAATCCCTCAACAGAGCGAACACACCTCGAAGAGTCTCTCATGTCGGGAAGAGTTAAGACATCGAGTTCACGCGGTTGCTTGACAAACGAACATATGTTTGGTATAGTGAGCGCAACTTAACCATACAAAACTACCTCATTCTACTGGGAGGAAACGCAGCATGAATGAGCGGCAGCGCGCTCTGGATCTCGCCCTAACCCAGATCGAGAAGCAGTTCGGCAAGGGGTCTATCATGAAGCTTGGCGAGCACCAGGCCAAGCTGAGCGTGGAGATCATTTCCACCGGCGCGTTGGCCATCGATGTCGCTCTGGGCGTGGGAGGAGTACCTCGCGGTCGTGTCGTGGAGATCTACGGGCCTGAGGCGTCCGGCAAGACGACCCTGGGATACCACGTCATCGCGGAAGCGCAGCGCGAGGGCGGTGTCGCCGCCTTCATCGACGCGGAGCACGCGCTCAATCCCGAGTACGCCCGCAACGTGGGTGTGGACATCGACAATCTCCTCATCTCTCAGCCGGACTCGGGCGAGCAGGCGCTCGAGATCGCGGAAATGCTCGTGCGCTCCGGTGCGATCGATGTCGTCGTTGTTGACTCTGTGGCGGCGCTCGTGCCCCGAGCTGAGCTGGAGGGAGAGATGGGCGACGCCCATGTCGGACTGCAGGCCCGGCTCATGTCGCAGGCGCTCCGGAAGCTTGTCGGGGCGATTAGCAAGTCCCACACGACCGTGATCTTCATCAACCAGCTCCGGGAGAAAGTCGGCGTCATGTACGGGAACCCGGAAGTCACCACTGGGGGCCGTGCGCTCAAGTTCTACGCGTCGGTGCGAATTGAGATCCGGCGCGTGGAGTCGATCAAGTCCGGCGACCAGGTACTCGGCCAGCGAGTGCGGGTCAAGGTGGTCAAGAACAAGCTTGCAGCGCCGTTTCGCGAGGCCGAAGTGGACATCATCTTCCCGCGCGGGATCAGCCGGGCGGGCAGCCTCCTCGATGTCGCCACGGCGCAGGGTATCGTGGCCCGGACGGGCACGTGGTTCGCCTATAAAGATATGAAGCTCGGGCAGGGCCGTGACAATGCTCGCGAGTTCCTGGAATCCAACCCTGAACTGGCGGCGGAGATTGCGACGCGAACGCGGGAAAAGCTCGGGCTGGTACGCGTGAGCGCGCCCGCGAACCCTCCTGCGTCTGATGTCCCCACGAATGGCGATGCGCGGCACGCGGCCCGTGACGGACAACCACCGGTGCCGGCCAAGGGGGTTCCCGTTCGGGCGCAGCGATGAGGATTCGGCGCGGCCGCATCCGGGGTGGGTCTGGCGTCCGACCACGTCCCCTCCTGCGGCCGCTCGCGCCGGCGGAGCGCTGGCCCCCGGACATGTCCGTAGTGGTTGGTATCAAGGAAGATAATCGGGCGCCCTCCCGGCGCCTCGCTCCCGGGGGCCGCGCGCGCGGTGGGGACATGCGTGTCGTCATCCTCGACGACGGGCGCTCGTTTCCGGTCGAAGTCGAGGAGGTGAGTCGCTGCGGCATCGCCGTCGGGGACACCGTTTCGTCGGACGTCATCGACCGCCTCGCGCTGCACAGTCTGCACGTCCAGGCCAGGGACGCCGCCATGCGGTTGTTGGCGACACGTCCCCGGAGCATTTCCGAGCTCAGCTTCCGGTTGCGTCAGCGGGGAGTGCAAGAGGCGCAGATTCGCGGTGTGGTCGATGACCTTTCGCGGCTCGGCTACCTGGACGATCTGGCCTTTGCGCGCGAATGGGTCGCGGCGAGGCTCGGCGCGAGACCGTGCGGCGTGGCCTGGCTTCGACGCGAGTTGCGGGAAAAGGGCGTGGCA
>DASPUZ010000256.1:0-9848 GCA_035622635.1 bacterium
CGCGTCCCCACCGTCCCCCAGGTGCGGGCCCAACTCCAGTACCTCCTGAAGACCTGGACCGGTCGCTGCATCGTCTGCGGCCAACGGGTACCCCGTGTAATCAACAATGACTCATCCTAAACGTGACTTTGTAGTACTAGACGAACGAAAAGGGTATGACTCCGTCTCGTCCGCAAATATGGGCCTCCGAAACAGTGCCCTTTATAGCCGCAGCACTTGGCGTTCCCAGGCCACGCCCGCCTCCCGGCGGGCGGACACGAAACTGCTATGCGATCCTCATCGGTTCGTCCTCCTGTTCCCGCGACCCCGCTCGGGACTCTGACCCGCCACACACTTTTGTCGGCCCGCAAGGAGCAGGCCCTGGCGCGGCAGGCCCGGAGCGGGGATCGCATCGCCCGTAACACGCTTATCGAGTGCAACGTCCGGCTGGTGTACAAAATCGCTTCCGGATACCTCCGGGCCGGGCTCGAGCTTGACGACCTGGTCCAGGAAGGCATCGTCGGCCTGGCCCGCGCGGTCGATAAGTTCGATCCCGACCGCGGTACCCGGCTCAGCACGTACGCGACCTGGTGGATCAAGCAGGCGATTACCCGGGCGCACGCGCAGTCGCGGGCGACTCGGCTGCCCATCCACGCCCATGACCGCGCTCAGGCGCTGGCACGGACGATCCAGGACCTCACCGTCAAGCTCGGCCGCGTCCCGACCGTGGCCGAACGCGCCCAGGCGCTCGGGCTGTCGGTCGACCAGGTGACGACGATTGATCAAGTCGATGGCGGCGCGACCTCGCTCCAGACCCCCGTTGGCGATGGCCAGGCGGCCCTTGAGGACTTCATCGCCGATAACACGGACGTCAGCGAGATCGTCGAGGAGCGCGCCCTCAACCAGGTCGTCCACGAGATGCTCGATCACCTGAGCCCGCGCGAGCAGCGAATCATTAAGCTCCGGTTCGGGTTCGACGGTTGCGAACCGCAGACGCTCACGGACATTGCCGTCACCCTCGGGATCAGCCACGAGCGCGCCCGGCAAATCGAGCAGTTGGCGATCCGCAAACTGCGCAAGCACGCCAACGGTCGCGGTCTCGGTCCTGACGGAACGGGGACCGCCGCATGAGTCCGGCCGCGAACCCCACTACCCCTTCCGTCGAACGCTGGGTCGGCTACGACTCCAACGGGTTCGTCTCGATGCCGTGGCGGCTCGGGTACGTGCTCGCGCCCATGATCGAGAAGAATGCCACGACCTGCGTAACCGGATACCAGCGGAGCTACGACGCCTACAAGCGGATCATCGCCCTCGAAGTCGTCGCCAGCCGCGGGGTCGTGCGCGCGCTTGCTCGCGCCCTCCGACACGGCGAGTCAGTCTCGTTCGGCCAGACCGATCAGCAGCGCACGCAGAGCGTCTGGTGGGGACACGGGGGCCTCATGATCTTCGAGAAGAAGCTCCCGAGCGGCCCGACACACGCACTGCTCCTGCACCCCCAGGCCGTTGCAACCGACCTGGACCCCCAGAAGCCCGTGTACGCGGTCGCGCGAGAGGAAGACCCCGCACACGCGTACCGGATCCTGAACGCGGCCCTGTCCATGCCGATCCTTCCGGCCTGGGCTCCGTGGCTGCTCGAGACCGGCGAGCGCCCCGAGCTCGTCTTCCAGCTCACCAGCGAGAACCTATGGGGGATTGAGATCTCGCCCAATATGCATACCTGGGCCGAGATTGTGCGCGAAGGTCTCAGCAAGGGAGCGCTTCGATGGGACTCCTGAACTCGCACGTCAGCACGCACCGTCTACAAGAGCTCATTCGCCCCTTCCGTGAGCGGGGCACGGCGCGGATGTTCATGTATCCGGCGGCCCCCTACCTGGCCCACCTGCTCGCGCAGACCTGGAACACGGAACTGTTCGCCCTGACCGTCAACAACACCGAGGCCGACAGCCTTCGTGCCATGATGCCGGCCGCCCGCGTCATGTGCGCCAGCCTCGCAGACGCCCGGATCACGCACGGGAGCATGAGCGTCGCGGTGGTCGAGCTCCCGGCACCGGACCCGAAGATGGCCGACGATGCCTGGGGTTATGACGACGCAACCCCGATCGCCGTCCTGCGGCGCGCCGCTCTTACGCTGGTTCCCAACGGGATTCTCGTGGCCACCATGCCGATCGCCGGATTCACCCAGCGCTTCTGGCGCACCCTCACCACTTGGTTCGACATCGTCGGAACCGAACGCCTCAAGGACCGCGATGCCGATGTCGGTGTCGCTGTTGTCGGCACGCTCCGCCCTTCGTTCGCCTCGACCACCCCGCCGGCGTTCCCGCGGCTGGACAAGATGTCCGAAGCGGGCCTTCCGGCCCGGATCGGGCCGTTGCCGGCGGCTCCCGGCAAGCGGGTCGAGTTCATTGCGACAGGGTTCACCTACCCACAGGCGATGACGGAAGGCCGGCAGCACGGGGTGTGGACCGACCCCGTAACCACCGCTCGACTCGTTCCTGACGTCGAATGGACCGTACGACCTCTCATGCCGCTCGCCCGCGGCCACCTCGGCCAGCTCATCGCCTGCGGCGCGTTCAATAACGCGCTGCTCCAGGGGCCCGACGGTCCTGTGCTGCTCAAGGGCCAGACCCACAAGCTGCGTCGCGAGACCGAGAAGGATAAGCACGTCACCACCATGCGGGACCAGTTCCAGACCACCGTCACGCTCCTTCACCTGCGTACGGGACAGCTCGAGATCGTGGAGACCGGGGAGGACAATGCCAACTAACCCGTGGGTTACCCTGCGCCGCCCGACCGTGGCCCGGCTTCAGGACGGATTCCCGGCTCTGTTCGATACCTACGGGCAGGCCCTCGCCGACCATGTTGCACACGCGTTCCCGCCGCAGTACCGACTCGTGCCGTCCAAACCGTACCTCGACCGCATCCGAGGGCTTGGCCGCGCTCCATTCCCGGCCCAGGTCCAGGCCGCCGCGGCGCTCGCAACACGGCTCAGCGCCAGTCGCGCCGCCATGATCGTTGGGGAGGCATCCGTCGGGAAGACCCAGATCGCGCTTACGACCGCGGCCATGCTCGGATGCCGGTCCGTACTCATCGTAGCCGGCAGCAACCTGCTCGGCCAGTGGCACGACGAGATTCGGAAAGTCCTGCCACACGCCCGCGTGTACACCGACGTTACCTCGATCGCCGCAGTCGACCGCACCATGGCCGAGATCCATCGCTCCAAGGGGCCCTCGCTCGTGCTCCTCTCCCGCGACCAGGCGAAGCTGGGTGGTCCTTGGCGGGCGGCCGCCGTTGAGGTCCTGGCGAACGTGCCCGCCTCGCCGAAGGACAAGGCTCGCGCGCCTTACTGCCTCGGCTGCAAGCACATCCTCCTCCGCGTACTCAGTGCGACCTATCTACGAAACGATGGCACTGAGCGCCACCCCAAGGGCCTCATCTCGGTCCCCCTTCATCGGCTGCCAAAGGGGGCGTTCGCCTACTGCCTGGAGTGCCACAAGCCCGCCATGATGGTTTCGGTCGATGGTCCGGCCCCGACCACGTGGGCGACGTGCCCGCGGTGCCGCCACGCGCTTGCGACTGTTCGCACCGAGAAGAAAGCGGATCCCAATGGCCGGGAGATGGTAGAGATCCCAACCAAGATCGAGCCATGGACGCGCGAGTACCTCGAGGCCGGGCAGCGGAAGTGCCCGTCATGCGAGGAAGCGTGCTGGCAGCGGACCCGGACGCTCGGCGGCCTCGCCTCTGCCGCCGGGAAGCCCAGGACGGCCGGCGAGTCATCGTGTACGCGACCCATACGGACCGCCGGGACATCCTCCCCCGGCTCGAAGAACTCCTCAGGGGGGCCGGCCTCCGGACTCAGGTCCTCCGGGCGGATACCGTCAGCCCGCGGAAGCGCCAGCAGTGGGTGCGAGCCCAAGCGACCAACCTCGACGTTCTCGTGACTCACCCAAAACTCGTCGGCACCGGGCTCAACTTCCCGGAGTTCCACACGATCATCTGGTACGAGCCCGAATGGTCGGCATACACGCTCCGGCAAGCCAGCCGGCGCACGTGGCGGATCGGTCAGGAGAAGCCCGTCAAGGTCTACTTCCTTGTGTACAGCGGCACCGCCCAGCAGACGGCGCTCGCGCTCGTGAGCCGCAAGATCCTCGCATCCCTCCTGGTCGAGGGCCAGATCGAGACCGACCACGCGATTGCCACCTACGACAGCGGCGGCGAGGTGTTCTACGAGTTAGCGAAAGCCATCCTCGAGCGTACGGAGACGGTCGATGTCCACGAGACGCTCCGATCGCTCAGCCAGGCTCAGACACATGCGCAGGAGCTGTGCGATACCACTCTCACGCCAGTTCTCCCGGTGCCCGAGCCTGAAATCGCACCTGTGCCGGCGCCGAAGGAGGAGCCGGTTCTGGTCGCCGCTGCGATCCAGGCGCCTGCGCCTGCTTCGACGTCCCCGGACCGCATTGCCCTGCCGACGACGGCTCCACGACGGCGGTCTATCGCGATCACACGCCCGGTGCTTGCGGAGCAAACATCCCTCTTCTAACGGAGGTTGTCTGACGTCAATGCCCCGTCGCAAGCGCTCTCGGCGCCCACAGGTCACGCTTCGCCTTAGAAATCGCCAAACCGGCTACATCTACGGTGCGCTCGTCCTCAACGAACATACGCATTGACGGCGGCGGCGAGACTGGGTCGACCTTCTTGCACCGGTGCTGGCTCCTTCTGGCTTCGCCTTCGATTGAACAGTCAGACGTGCTGGCGGTCGGCTGCTGGCCGTGCCAGCTAGTCGCCTTTTCGGGTACCCACGGAGACGGCGTTCTTCTTGGGACGGCGGTTTCGCTGGAGCACCCGTTTCCTCAGACGCAGGGCCTTGGGCGTGACCTCCACGAACTCGTCGTCCGCGATGAACTCGATTGCCTGTTCCAGGTAGAGCGCTCGAAACGGAACGAGCCGGATTGCGTCCTCCGCCGTGGACGCGCGCATGTTGGTAAGCTTCTTTTCCCGCACGACGTTCACATCCAGGTCGTTATCACGCGAGTTTTCACCGATGATCATGCCTTCGTACACGTCGACCCCCGGTCCGACAAAGAGCTCGCCTCGTTCCTGCAGGTTGTAGAGGGCGTACGATGTCGTCACGCCCAAGCGGTCGGCCACCAGCGCGCCGGTCAGGCGCCGGGGGATCTCGCCCATCCACGGCGTGTGCCCGTCGAACAGCGAATGCATCACGATGGTGCCGCGTGTGTCGGTGAGGAGCTCGCTGCGGAGGCCGATGAGCCCGCGACTGGGCACGCGGAACTCCAGACGCGCCCGCCCGTAGCCATGATTGTGCATGTTGACCATTTGTCCTTTGCGACCGCCTAGCTTCTCCACCGCCACACCGACAAAGTGCTCCGGCACATCGATCATGAGCCGCTCCATCGGCTCCACCAGCACGCCGTCGACGATCTTGGTCACGATCTCCGGCTTGCCGACCATAAGCTCATAGCCCTCCCGCCGCATCATCTCGATGAGGATGGCGAGCTGGAGTTCGCCGCGTCCCATGATTTTGAACGTATCGGTGTTGTCGGTCTCCTCCAACCGCAGCGAGACGTTGGTGAGAAGCTCCTTCTCAAGACGCTCGCGCAGGTTCCGCGAGGTCACGTAGGTGCCTTCGCGTCCGGCGAACGGCGACGTGTTCACGGTGAACTGCATCGCGATGGTAGGTTCGTCAATCGCGATACGGGGACGGGGCGCCGGTGCTTCGACGTCGGTAATGGTGTCGCCGATGGCGATTCCTTCGACCCCCGCGACCGCGATGATGTCGCCCAGTTCGGTGGACGCAATCTCGGTCCGCTTGAGCCCGCTGAACGAGAACAGCTTCGTAATGCGCGTCCTCGGCACCGAGCCGTCCGGCTTCGCGATGCCGACCGTCTCGCCGGTCCTGAGCGTGCCGTTGAAGACGCGCGCAATGGCGATGCGGCCCAGATAGTCGCTGTAGTCGAGGTTCGCCACCAAGACCTGCAGCGGCGCCGCTGTGTCTCCGCCGGGCGGCGGGACGGTCGCCACGATCGCTTCGAACAAGGGGCGCAAATCCTCCCCCGGGTGCGCGACGTCGGTCGACGCAGTGCCAGCCTTGGCGTTGGTATACAGCACGCGGAAATCCAGCTGCTGTTCCTTGGCGTCCAGATCGATGAACAGATCGTACACCTCGTTCAGGACCTCCCGCGGCCGGGCGTCGGGCCGGTCGATCTTGTTGATGACAAGAACCGGCGGGAGGTGCGCTTCCAGCGCCTTGCTCAAGACGTACCGAGTCTGCGGCAGGGGACCTTCGCTTGCGTCCACCAGCAACATCACCCCGTCCACCATCTTCAGGGCGCGCTCCACCTCGCCCCCAAAGTCACTATGGCCGGGCGTGTCCACAATGTTGATCTTGGTGTCGCGGTAGAAGATCGCGGTGTTCTTGGCCAGAATGGTGATTCCGCGCTCGCGTTCCAGTTCGTTGGAATCCATGACGCGCTCAACGACGATCTCGTTGACTCGGAATGTGCCGCTCTGACGCAGCATGGCGTCGACCAGCGTCGTCTTCCCGTGGTCCACGTGCGCGATGATGGCAATGTTGCGAATTGCCTGGGGCAACGATCGTCTCCTGGGCCACCCGCAGATAAAGACCCGGGTCGCGTCCACCTAGGCAACGCCCGCGGACCGCACTTAATGCCCGCACGGCGCGAGCCGACGATATGCCGGTCACCTTCCGATCGGCGTACAAGAGATCCGCGCGCCCACGCGGACGGTGTGGGTCCTTGCACACGTGTGCCTTGATCACCAGCCGAACTTACCGGTCGTGCGGGCCCGCGATACTGACTCCGTCGGCCCACGCGCGGACCGGCCGTCTTGGACAAACGCCGCAGGGAACTCCGTGGATCGCGGCTGACGCTGTGGGCACTGAACGTTCTCCATAACGAGCACTCCCCCCTGCGTTCACATCATGCGTGGCACTTGCTTCCCGCATCTCGCATCTCTATGACCAAGGCATCCACTGGGGCGTTCGCGCTCCGCTGACCTGACATGCTCGCTTCCGCACATCGGACGCTACCAGAGCCCAGGCGCCAGCCGGTAACGCGTCTTCTGGGCGTACTCAGCGTAACCGACCAGGTCGCGCCGAAGCATGTTATCTTCAATCACTGTGCGGCGAATCATTGCGATTGTCACGACTAAGATCGGCCACAGCGACCACCATGATCCCAGCGCTACGCTAACGCACCAGACGTAGACGAGGGCGCCCGTGTATCCCGGGTGCCGCACAAACCGGTACGGGCCAGAAGCAATGACCCGTTGCCCCCGGTCCTGCTGTAGGCGCACAGCCGACGAGAAGAACGGATTGACGTCCATCGCCCAGAACGCGAAGATGAGGCCGGCTACCGCAGCTGCCAGCCCGGCTATCTGTAGCCCCACTGGCATGGTTCCAGACCAATGGTAGCGGCCTGCGTCGAGTCCGGCGACTACGTACTGCGCCGCAAACAGCACAAACGCCGCGAGTGCCGTGATCGGGTCGCGCTCCCCCTTGCCGGGGTGAAAGCGTTCCTGAACAAGATCAGGGCTCCGTCGAAGGAGACGGATAAAGGCCAGCAAGCAGACAACGATCAACGTCGCAAGATACGCCCAAAACATCGGAAGATCAAACCGGCCAGCCACACCGAAGAGCACAATCCCCGCGGCCACTCCGAACCCCAGCACGGAGACTACGATCAACGCCATACCCGACCCCCTGGGCACCTGTAGCCACGTCGAAGAGTTTCGCACCCCCACTTGAACGCCAGCCACTGATAATCCTCGACGATAACTCCTCTCCTGAACGGCCTTGGCTGCCGGCCAAAGCGCGACGGTGTGACCTGGCGCGCGCTCCCGCGCGCGGACGCTCTTCCGTTGTTCCATCCCACGACGCTCTCTGTATGCTGTACCCTTCTCGTCTCGGGAGGTTTCCATGAGTAAGTCTGATAGCCCGTCTCGCGTACCACAGCCGGTCCTCACCCAAACGGTCACCACCGGCGACTTCATCCGGTTGCTGGCCGGACACGTTCGCCAGGACTGGACCCCGGATGCCCCGGGCCTACTTGTTATCGGACCGCCGGGAGCCGGCAAGTCCGCCGGCGCCCGCCAGGCCGCGGAGGCACTCTCGGGCGAGCTTGGCGAGCCCGTCGGCCTCAAGGACATCCGACTCACCGAGATCACGCCGATCGACATCATCGGGTTGCCGAACGTAGACAAGAAGACCGGCCGCACCCGATGGGCCCCCAGCGAGTTGATCCCAGGGGCGGACGATCCTGCTCGCGGCATCGTCGTCTTCGATGAACTCCCGAACGCGGCGCCGGCCGTGCAAACCGCCGTCTACAAGGCTTGCACCGAGCACATGGTTGGCCCCCACAAGCTCCCGCTTGGCTGGTGGCCGGTCCTCATGGGCAACCGTATGTCCGACCGCGGCAACGTGTTCCCGATCCCGAAACCGCTCGTCAACCGCGTGACCGTCCTCGAGGTCATGCCGCAACTCCTCAACGACAGGGGCGAGCCCGGGGACTGGCTCCAATACTCACTCACGATCCCGACGCGAAGAGTCGCCTGATCGACGTTCTGAGCGGGAAACTGCGCCTGCTGATCCTGGCGGCGCCGGTCACTACTCTTGACGACTCGATGCTTGCGGATCTCTTCGCCGCTAGCGAGTCCGCGTGAACTGCAGTGTCACCTCAACAACGTTTCCGATCATCGGGAAATCTGCTTCGAGCGTGTATACACCCGGTGGTACGGAATGGGAATACTGATCCTTTTGCAACCACCTCGTTGTGAAAGAGAATGAATGTCCGGGTGCAAGCGTCAGCGATGTTGGCGTCTGCACGAACGTCTGCCCGAGCGACCAACGGGCAAGCTCATCGTTACCGTGCCTGATGGCGAAATCATAGTTCTGCGTGGAAGGGAACTCGAAGACCGCGTTGTCGGCACCTGCATTAGCGACGGTAAAGGTTATGTCGACCGGATCATCGGCACCATACCAAGGCCTGTTAGTACTGAGAGTGTAGACAATGTCGCCTTGTCGGTACACTACTCGTTGTTGAGAGACGAATCCCGCAGCCGTCGACAGTACTCCAGGGGCGGAAGAAGGAGGGCTCACTGTGGCTGGGGGAGCAACTGCTGGTGGCGGAACGGGAGCGACGGGCGGAGCACTTATCGCTGTTCCCAAGAGGAGCAAGGACACCCCTGATGACTTCCCAATGACGTATCATGGCTCGATGGTCAAGGAGGGGGTAATTTTCATTCTATTTTCAAATGGGAGTCGTCGAGGGAGCATCGTTGGAGGCTGATGCGGCGAGCGCGGGCGCGGCTCGCGTCGGCTTCGAGGAACTAGAGACGATACTCAGGCAATCGCGGGGAATGGATGCAAACTTGTATGTCATTTTGCAAACGGACGCCGCGTCGTGAACATGAATCCTTAACGTGGACTTAGTTGAGGATCTCCAGACAGTCGGCCATTGGATAGCCGCACGGTGCCCGGGGTTCTCCTAGCGTAGAGGTGAGTCAGCGACGACTACGTCCACGTTGAGGGAGAATCCCATGAGCACCCGCCACAAGCTTATTAAAGCCCGACTGGGGATGCTGGCCCTGGCCGAAGAACTCCAGAACATCAGCCTGGCGTGCAAGCGCTCCGATCGCTTCGTGATGGACGGTCCCGAGCCACCCGAGAACCCCAAGCGGCATCTCAATACTGCCGGTATTCAGAACGCGGGTCCTTCCGACCATCTGGTCAGACTACTTTTGGGTATGACCGCGAAAAACTACTGACAGTAGGAAATATCCAAAGAACGACGAGAATCTCGCTGTGATATTCATATCTCAAGTTGCCATCGCTA
>DASPUZ010000257.1:0-6705 GCA_035622635.1 bacterium
ACACTCCTCCGCCGGATCATCCGTGGCGATGGGGAGCAGCTGCAAGCGCCCGTCGGAAGCAACTGCAAATCCAGGGCAATGACATTTTCATTGAGCCGTTAGCATGACAGGATTACTGAGCTACGACACCACCGCGCGCGCGTGGCCGTTTGCACTCCAACCACGGCGCCGCGTCAGTGGCGCTTTCGACGGGTGCTCGAGGCGGCCGATCGTCGGGCCGATGACTTGGCGCGCGTCTTGGCCAGACCCGGGCGCTTGGCCCGCACGGTTTTCTTGGTCCGGGGGCGTGATGTCTTTGCGACCGTGCGCCGGGGCGAGGCCGGTGCGGGCTCGGGACCGCCCACAGGCACGAGCTCGAACCTGGCGGTCGGAGCCGGTACGATGGCGCCCTTGACGGCACCCGGGAGGATTCGGAATACCGGACACAGGAACACCTCGATCCTTCCGCCCCCAGGTGCGAACAGGGCCGGAAGGTGCAGCGCGCGGAGTCCGACGATCGTCAGCGGTCCAGTCGGTGGAGTGGTGAGCCACCTGCGCACCGTATCATAGGCCGGCGTTTCCGGAACTGCGACGGCCGTGATGCGCGTCCGGCGCCCCGCGTCTCCAAACGCGAAAAGGAACGGCCGCCCGTCCACGAACTGGCTGCGTCCCCCGTAGAATTGGCCGGTCATGTACACGTACGCGGTCTCGGTGACCGGGGCGTGTCTGAATGTCATCGTGCCGCCGGTGAAGGCGACGCGCGTCGAGGGCTGGAAATCCGGAAACGGCATCGGATGGACGCTTTCGACCTGCGTCCACTCCGCCCCGCCGGGGGCATCCAGGGGGACCGGCGGAAACGTCAGCCCCCGCTCTGTGGTGATCTTCCGGACGGGATGGAGTTCGAGCAGGCGGGGCACCGATGGATGCGCGCCGGACGCGTGGTCCGGCAGGAGACGGAGGAGTCCCGTCACCGTGACCCGCTGCTGCGTCGCGATGACCTCGTCTAGAAGCTGCCCGTACTGGCTGTGGGCGGTTCCGCCAGCGTCGAGAGCCCCGGGCCGGATCACGTTCTGAATCACGCAGGCCACGCTCCCGGTTCCATCGGGTCCGCCCTGCGACGGCCTCAGGGCGAACGCCACACCAAGTCCGTACTCGCCCTCGGGCCCGCGCGCGGCGATGTGTCCTTCGAGGGTGACGTCCACCCCGGGCGAGAAGCGAAGATAGGCCAGCGGCTCGGCTCCGGAGACGACGAGGTCGGACTGGTCCCTCGACCCCGGCAGCACCTGCACGGCGCTGAGCACCCGCAGCATGTCCGCCGGTGTCCGCGCATCGATCCGTCCAGCGGGCCGGGTCGGCGTGTGCTGTCGCATTTCGTCCGAGACGAGGATCGCCCTGGCGATCTCGCGCATCGGCGTGCGCGTGTTCCGGCTCTGGCGTTGAATCCGGAGGAACGCCTCCTGTTCGTCGACGCCCTCCCGCTGCATCAGGATGCCTTTCGCCCGATCCACCAGCTTGCGGGTTTCGAGCGTCTCCTTGAGGTTGCCGACCTCTTGCTGGAGTGCGCGCAGCTCCGCGAAGCGGGCCATCGCGACCTCGATCACGGGAACGAGCTCTGCCTCCCGTACCGGCTTCACGAGGTACGCGAGTACCCCTGCTTCCTGGGCGCGCTGCACCAGGTCGCGCTCGCTCCACGCGGTGAGCAGGATGATCGGCCTGGGCTGGCGCGTCATGATTGTGGAGGCCGACGAGATGCCGTCGAGGCCGGGCATCTTGATGTCCATGAAGATGAGGTCGGGGGAGAGCTTGCCGGCGAGCGCGACTGCTTCTTCGCCGTCCCCGGCCTCGCCGACGACCTTGTAGTCGTGCTCCTCGAGCATCGTTCGCAGGCCCATGCGAATGACGGGCTCGTCGTCGGCGATCAGGATCCGCAGCGCCTCGGTCATCCTACGCTCCTGTCGGTCGGGGCATCGTGATGCTCGCCCGCGCGCCGCTGGCGTTTGCGAAGACGATCTCGCCCTTGAGATCGTCCCGCACGAGGGTGTGCACGATCTCGAGACCGAGGTCGCCGGACCGATCCGGGCAGAATCCCGGGGGCAACCCCACACCGTCGTCCTGGACGTCCACACGCAGTGAGTCGCTGGTGGATGTCAGCGTGATCATGACGCGACCTCCGGGCCGTCCCTTGAACGCATGCTCCATCGCGTTCTGCAGCAGTTCGTTCACGACCAGCGCCAGCGACGTGGCCTGCCGGCTCGGCAGGCTGATATCGTCCCCTCCGACCCGCACCTCGAGGCCGAACCCCGGCGGAGCCATCGTCTGCGCGACGGTCCTGGCGACGCGTTCGAGCATCTCGCGGACGGCGACCTGCGTCAGCCCCTCCGCGGCGAGGATGTCGTGCACGGCGGCGATGCTCAGGATCCGGTTGATCGTCTCCGTCAGCACCTCGCGGCCCGAGACCTCCCGGCCGTCGCGCAACTGGAGCCGGAGGAGCATGGCGATCATCTGGAGATTGTTTTTCACCCGATGATGCATCTCTCGGACCATCGCCGACTTCACCACCAGGCTGGCGTTCTCGATCGCGAGCGCGGTCTGGTTGGCAAGGGTCTGCAGCATGTTGACCTCTGGCTGGGTGAACTGGTGCCGCCGCGCAGTGTAGCAGTTGACCACGCCGAGCGTGCGGTCCCGGACCTTGAGCGGAACGGAAAGCAACGATCGGGCGTGGCGCAGGTCGGGCAGCTCGCGCGACCGGAAGCGCGGATCGGTGGCCAGATCCGTGCTCATCACCGGCTGGCCCGAGGCCGCCGCTTCGCCCGGAATGCCCTCCCCGACACGGAGCGTGCGGCGCGGGCGGCCCTCGGGTGGCTCGGGATGCGAGGCGGTGAGCACGAGCTCGTTCCCGTCCAACAGCATGAGGGTGCACAACGGCGCGTCGAACATCCGGACCGCCATCTCCACCACCAGGCGGAGGATCTGCTCGAGGTAGAGCGGCGACGTCAACGTCTCGCTCATCTCTGCAAGGGTGCGGAGCTCCATGATCTGGCGCCGCATGCTGTCGTACAGCCGTGCTTTTTCGAGCGTGCCGCTGGCCAGATCGGCAATAATGCCGAGCAGCTCGACCTCGTCCTCGCTCCACTCGTGGGCGTGAGTCGTCTGGACGTTGATCGCGCCCAAGACCTTGCCGCCCATGGTGAGCGGCACGGCAAGCAGCGAATGGTAGCGGCTCTCGTCGGTGCCGGGCACGTACTTGAATCGCGGGTCCGCCTGAGCGTCGGCGGAGGCGACCGGCTGGCCTGTGCTGGCCGCGTGGCCGGTCAGTCCCTCGCCGAGTCGGAGCCGGCCACGGCCGACCGCCTCTGGAGCGAGACCCGTCGTCGCCTTGAGGACGAGATACTCGCGCGAGGCATCAAGAAGATAAATCGAGCAACTGTCCACCCGCATGACCTCCGCGGTCGTGCTGGTGATCAGTGTCAGTGTCGTGTCGAGATCGAGCGCGGCGCTGATCGCGCGACTGATGGTACGGAGCGCGGAAATCTCCTCGGTCTTCCGCGCGAGCCGTTGCGTCGCCTGGTTCGGGCGGGCCTGCTCGCGCGTCATCGCCCCACGGTGCACCACCGGGTTGTCCCGTGGCTCAAGTCGCTGCTCCCCGTTTTCGGGGACCCGGGCGGGGCGGCCGATGCCGGCCGGCTCTTTCCGGCTCCTGCACCGTGGCGGGACCGTCGCGTCACGGGCGCCTGCCCGAGGAGGCGAGCGGCGTGGCCGTCTCTACCGGCGGCGCCATCTTCTCGGCCGCCTCGATGTCCTCTCGCTTGAACGCGCTGCGCCGATTCCATGCGACCGCCCAGGCCATGAGGGCGAGCGTAATCACGACGACGGTGGCCCGGACGCCGCTGCTGATCGGCATGATCGTGACGGGAGCGATGAGGATGCTGACGAGGTTCATGACCTTGATGAGCGGGTTGAGCGCCGGGCCAGCCGTGTCTTTCATCGGGTCGCCGACCGTGTCGCCGATGACGCCGGCCTTGTGATAGTCGGTGCCCTTGCCCCCAAGGAATCCATCCTCGATCTTCTTCTTGGCGTTGTCCCATGCGCCGCCGGTATTGGCCATGAACACGGCCATGAGCTGCCCGGTTAGGATTGCCCCCGCCAGGAACCCGCCGAGCGGCGCCGCACCCAGGGCCATGCCGACCATGATCGGGGCGCAGATCGCGACAACGGCGGGAGCGGCGAGCTCTAGCTGCGCCGCCACCGTGGCGATATCCACGCAGCGATCGTATTCGGGCTTGGCGGTCCCCTCCATGATCCCGGGGATCTCGCGGAACTGTCGGCGCACTTCTTCCACGAGGTAGAACGCCGACCGGCCGACGGCCCTGATCAAGAACGACGACACGAGAAACGGCACGGCACCGCCGATCAGCAAGCCGATGAAGATGAGCGGCAGATTGACCTGGATGCCGATTCGCTCGAGCGCCGACGTGGCCACGGCGCCTCCCTGGGCCAGCGCCACCTGCAGCGTCTGGGCCGACGCGATGAGGTTGGCCTGGCCGACGAATGACCGGAACAGCGCCGTCGCGGCGAGCACCGCGCTGGCGATCGCGAATCCCTTCGTCAGCGCCTTGGTCGTGTTCCCCGCCTGATCCAGTTGCGCGACGACGAACCCAGGGTCGGCGGTCATCGTGGAGCGGTCGTGGGAGATGCCGGACATTTCGTAGATCCCGTTGGCGTTGTCGACGATCGGTCCGAAGGTGTCCATGGCCAGGATGTACCCGGTCATGGTCAAGAGGCCGAGTCCGGACAGTGCAACCCCGTAACCGGCGAGCGCGAGGTTACCGTGGAAAATGGAGAACGAGGCCAGGATCGTTGCGCTGATCGCCAGGATCGCATAGACAGACGACTCCAGACCGTACCCGAGCCCGGAGAGCACAAACGTCGCCGGTCCCGTCTTCGTGGAGTACGCCATCTCGGTGACCGGCCTCTTGTTCGGGGATGTGAACTGATCGGTCAGCCACCTGATGAACAAGGCCAGCACGAGTCCGGTGAGGAGGGCAAAGGAGAAGCGCCAGTCGGGCGTGCCGGTGCGCGGATCGGTGACGTAGAAGGCGTTCACCACGCTAAACCCGACGATCGCCACGCCCGCCGAGATCCACAGCCCCCGAGTGATCGGGCTCATGGGATTGTCGGTGTCGGCGCCGGCGCGCACCGACCACGTGCCGATGATCGACGCAAACACGCCGACCGCCTGGACGAGCAGCGGGAAGATGATGAGCTTGAGCGCGAACGCGGGCGCTCCAGCCCCATAGAGCGCCTGGAACTGTGGGTCCAGGAGCGTGGCCGCTCCGAGGATGATCGCCGCGACCAGGGTGACCTCGTACGACTCGAACACGTCGGCGGCCATGCCCGCGCAATCGCCGACGTTGTCGCCGACGTTGTCGGCGATCGTCGCCGCGTTTCGGGGATCGTCCTCGGGGATGCCCACTTCCACCTTGCCGACCAGATCGGCTCCCACGTCCGCGACCTTGGTGTAGATCCCCCCGCCGATTCGCATGAACGATGCGACGAGCGAACCGCCGAATCCGAACCCGACGAGGACGCGAGTGGCGTCTCCGCGGAACACCACGAAGATGATCGTGGCGCCCAGGAGCCCCAACCCGACGGTGAACATGCCCGACACGGTGCCGGCCCGGAACGCCGTCTCGAGCGCCTCCTTGAAGCTGCGCGTCGCGGCGTAGGCGGTGCGCACGTTGCCGCGCACGGCGAGGTTCATGCCCACGTACCCGGCGCCGTAGCTGGCAAGGCATCCCATGAGGAACGCGAGCGCGATGCCGATCGCGAGCGTGGGTGTGGTGTAGATCGGCAGGTAGAGCAGGAAGAGCGCAATCGTGATCGCGATCATGAACAGCGACATCGTCCGGGCCTGCCGCCGGAGATACGCCGCAGCGCCTTGCTGAATTGCCGCCGCCACCTCCTGCATCGTCGCGGGTCCGGCGCTTCGGCCGAGGACCCAGGCACGCAACCGCCACCCGTAGATCAGCGCAATCGCCGCCGTGGCAATTACGAGCCACAACAAGACGGTCTCAAGGCCCCCGAACGATGGGAGTTTGACGCTGGCTTCACTCATCACCAAGCCTCCTGACAAAGCTTCCTGGCCGTTGTTTCCAGATAGCGCGGCACCCTCCATGATACCAGAGCCCGGCTGGGCGACTCAAGAAGAATCGGCGCGCAACCGAGGAAAATGGGCATTTTTGCCTAGATTCGAAGTGAGGAGCCTGATTTCGACGGTGAAGCGCCCTGGTGTGCAAGCAGCGTCCGAATCGTGCGTGCGGAGCGCCGCGAGGGCGCCAAGCAGAATGGGGGATCAGGGCGTCGTCGCTGTGAAGGTCACCTGAGCCGCCGCGTCGATCGAGTGCTGCGCAAAGAATCCCTGGTTGACCTCCAGGGCGTACCTATATGGCGCCTTGGGGGCATAGAGAGGGAATGGACCGTTTTGAGGATCTGGCGCGACTGCCATGTCCATCAACCCCACGACGCGCCAGGAGTCGTCCAGGAACGCAATCGACAGAGGGATCAAAGTATTTTTCATCCAGAACGAGTCCTGCGTCGTGTCGGCGAACCAGAACAACATGCCCGCGTCGGGAGCGAGCGAAGTCCGGCACATCAACCCGAATTCCTGCGAGGCGTCGGTGTCCGCGACCTCGACCCGAACGCGCGTCGTCTCACCGTGTTCCGCAA